>CAKSQT010000062.1 GCA_934486755.1 uncultured Eubacteriales bacterium
GCGGATATAACATACGCAGCGGCGTGAGCCTTAGGGAACATATATTTTATCTTATAACAGCTCTGTATGTACCACTCTGGAACGCCGTGATCGCGCATATCCTGCTCCATAGCCTTCCAATCATCCATAGAAACCTTGCCCTTTGCGACAAGTCCTTTACGCACGGTTTCGGTTATTTTGAAAGCCCGTCCCTCGTCAAGTCCCTTATGAATGAGGTATACCATTATATTGTCACGCGTTCCTATAACCTCGGAAATGGTGCATATACCCTTATCTATGAGGTCCTTTGCGTTTCCGAGCCAAACGTCGGTACCGTGAGAAAGACCCGATATTTGCAAAAGGTCGGAAAAGTTTTTAGGCTTACAGTCGATAAGCATTTCGCGGACAAACTTTGTGCCGAATTCAGGCAGACAGTATGTGCCTGTTTTGGAGTCTATGTCCTCTGGTTTTACGCCGAGAGCCTCGGTTGAAACAAACAGGCTGTAAACATCAGAGTCGCTCATTGAAACATCGCTGACGGGAATGCCTGTATATTCCTCCAAATACTTATAGGTTGTAGGCACAACGTGACCGAGTTCATCGAGTTTTAGTATGGTGTCGTGTATTGAATGGAAGTCGAAATGCGTGGTTATAACGTCGGAATTAACGTCGTCCGCAGGGTGCTGAACAGGACAGAAATCATATATTGTATTGGTTCGCGGAACGATTATCATACCAGCGGGGTGCTGACCCGTTGTTTGTTTGATCTGAGCCTTTTCCACAAGCGACGCCAAACGGTTAAGCTCGGCGTTGCTGAGCGTTACCCCTCTCTTCTCGGCGTAAGCCTTTGCGAAGCCGTATGCGGTCTTTTCAGCGACGGTAGAGATTGTACCCGCCTTAAAGACGTTTTCTCTGCCGAACAGCGTTTCGGTGTATTTCTGAACCGAGTTCTGAAATTCATCTGAAAAGTTAAGGTCAATATCAGGAACCTTGTCTCCCTTGAAGCCCAAGAAGGTTTCAAACGGAATATCGTGACCGTTTCTGTTAAGCTCTGCCCCGCATTTCGGGCATTTTTTCTCGGGAAGGTCAAATCCCGATCCTACGCTGCCGTCGGTGAAAAACTCGCTGTAACAGCATTTTGGGCAGACATAGTGCGGAGGGAGCGGATTAACCTCGGAAATTCCTGCCATAGTTGCGGCAAACGAAGAACCGACCGAACCACGCGAGCCGACCAAATAACCGTTTTCTTCACTGTATGCAACCAGCTTTTGCGCCGATATATACATTATGGAAAATCCGTTATTAATTATTGAGTTAAGTTCCTTTTCAAGACGCTTTTCAACTATTTCGGGGAGTTTTTCGCCGTAGGTCTTATGCGCGGTATCCCAGCATATATCGTGAAGCAGTTGATCCGAACCCTCGATTACAGGCGGATAGTTGCCCTCGGGTACGGGAATCACGTCGCCCGAAACCATATCGGCTATTTTATTCGGATTGTCTATTACAAATTCCTTGGCTCTGTCACCGAAATAATCAAAATCGGCAAGCATTTCGTCGGTTGTTTTAAGATAGAGCGGAGCCTGATTGTCAAAATCGTCAAAGCCCTGTCCCGCCATAATTATCTTGCGTATAACGCTGTCGCTCTTTTTAAGGAAATGCACATCGCCCGTTGCCACAACAGGTTTTCCAAGATCGTCGGCAAGCTCGACCACCTTGCGGTTAAAGTCCTTTATAACCTCAACGCTTGTTACCTTTTTAAACCTGTTCGGAATTTCAACACCCGTTTTCTTATCCTTTTTCGGCGGCAGAGACGACTCCCTTACCATAAATTCATTGTTTCCGATAGGCTGTATTTCAAGATAATCATAGTAACTTGCAATCCTGACAAGTTCTTCGTGAGGCTTTTCGTCAACTATCGCCCTGTAAAGCTCGCCCTGTTCGCAGGCGCTGCCCAAAATAAGTCCCTCGCGCATACTGTCGAGCTTGCTTCTGAGGGTAATCGGTTTGCCTTTAAAATCGTTAATATGCGCCTCTGACACCAACTTGTAGAGATTTTTAAGTCCGACGGCGTTTTTAACAAGTATAATCTGATGATACCTGATTTTAGCAAGCTGTTTTGCGTTCATTCCCGATATATCATTGTTAATATCATCGACAAAGTAGCTCTCTACGCCGTAAATCAGCTTAAAATCGCCGCCGCTCTTGCGGATTGCTTTAACCTCGCCCGCCGCCGCAGGATATGCCTGAACAACGCCGTGGTCGGTAATGGCTATCGCCTTATGCCCCCAATTATAAGCCTGTCTTATTATCGACGGAGCGGACGAAACGGCGTCCTTAGCCGACATATTTGTATGGCAATGCAGCTCGACGCGTTTTTCACCCTCGTGCGCGTCGGTTTCGGTATATTTCTGCAACAATGCCAACGACTTGACGTCAACTATAAATTCCTTTTTATAACTGTCAAACTCATATTTTCCGTTTACGAGGACAAAAGCACCGTCCTTTAAGGGCGCCAATTCCCCCATTCGCCTTGGGTCAACAAATTTCACACAGGCGTACAGCGAGTTTGTATAGTCGCTGAAACAGAAACTGACCATATTTGATTCGCCGCGCTTGGTATTTATCTTTCTTACTTCAAGCCCGAACACTTCGCCCCAACAGCATATCTCGGTATCGTCGCCCGTTATCTCTAACATCGGGCGCACGTTTGTATCAATATTCCTGCCGTAAAACTGCTGCGGATTATCAAGATAAACTATGCCGTTTTCGGGTCTTGCCTCGCGTTTTTCAAAGGTAATTTTATGTTCGGGAGCCGCTTTCGGCTTAGGTGTATCGCGTTTTATCTCTGTCCTTTCGACGGGCGGCGCTTTCATTTCAACATCTTCAAGCTGACCGTCAAAGCTGACGGAAATTTCTCTTGAAAACACCGATTTTATCTCGGCTTTAAACATATTTTCAAAGCCGCTTTCTTCTATCTTTCTGTATCCGCCGAATTTAAGCGTTATTGCTATATTATCGCCGTCAGTCCTATAATCGGCTGAGTTGAAATAGCCGTTAAGTATGGCATTTTTAAGGCGTATTCCGTCTATAATATCGGCGCAGGCTTCGGGCGTCAGCGCGTTTTCCGCGCAATGAAGAACTATTTTGCAGTTGTTGAGCTTTAAAGCAGTTTTAAGCGCCGCCTCGGCCGTATGTATCTGTTCTCTTGTTATATAACTGTCAGCCGACACAAGCATATCAAGACTTCGCAGTTCTATATCCAGCCGACACTTATCAACTTTTGCCGAAAGCAAATTGTCGGGCAGTTCAACGCTTAAATATTCACCGAACAGATCGGAAAACGATGCCATTTTTCTTTACAACTCCATTACATTTTTTTGATTTCTTCCATAAGCTCGTCAAGCAGGGCGTTTTCGGGAACCTTTTTCAAAAGTTCGCCGTTTTTGAATATTACGCCGCAGCCGTCGCCGCCTGCAAGTCCGATATCCGCCTCTTTGGCTTCCCCAGGACCGTTTACCACGCAGCCCATTATTGCAACGGTAATATCCTTGTTTATATTTGCAAGCCTTTTTTCAGCTTCTTTTGCAATGCCGACAAGGTCTATTTTTGTTCTTCCGCAGGTAGGACAGGAAACTATCCTTACGCCGCCTTTTCTCAAACCTATCGCCTTTAATATGCGTATTCCGCTTTCAACCTCTTTAACAGGGTCGTCGGTAAGGGAAACGCGAAGTGTGCCGCCGATATTTCTAAGCAGTAATCCGCCTATACCCGCGGCGGAGCGTATAACGCCCATTTGCTCGGTTCCTGCCTCCGTAACGCCGAGATGGAGCGGGTAACGGCACACCTGAGCCGCAAGCTCATACGCGCGGTACATTTTTTGCGTATCGGACGATTTAAGCGAGAGTACTATATTATCAAAATCATATTTTTCCAGCAACGATATATGATACATTCCGCTTTCGACCATCGCCTCGGGCGTGGGCGAGCCGTATTTTCCCAAAATATGCTTTTCAAGCGAGCCCGAGTTCACGCCTATTCTTATAGGCACCCCAGCGTTTTTGCAGGCGTCAGCAACAGCCTTTACCTTGCTGTCTTCTCCGATGTTGCCTGGGTTTATTCTTATTTTATCGGCTCCCGCCGCTATGCTCTCTATCGCAAGAGTGTAATCAAAATGTATGTCCGCAACAAGGGGTATTGAAATATTTTTCTTCAAAGCCTCTACGGTTTTAAGGGTCTGCTTATCAGGGACCGACACACGGACTATATCGCAGCCCGCGTTTTGGAGCAGTAATGCCTGTTTAACATTGCCCTCAATATCGTGCGCGGGAGCGTTAAGCATTGACTGCACCGACACGGGCGCGCCGCTGCCTATAAATATATTCCCGACCTTTACTTTAACGGTTTTATCATTAGTATACATATTGCTTTCCTTTAAAAAATCAACGTCCAGATATCCTTGGCGGTAATAAGCAGCATAAAGCCTATCAATATAACAAATCCTGCCGCATGAACCGCCGCCTCGTACTTCTGCGGCACGGGTTTTCTGAATATCATTTCGATTAGTATAAACAGCAGTCTTCCGCCGTCAAGCGCGGGAAGCGGCAAAAGATTGAATATTCCGAGATTAATAGTTATAAGCGCCATTATGGGCAAAAGACTTTGCAAATTCTGCTTTGCCGCCGAGCCTATTGCGGCGGTAACGCCGACAGGTCCCGAAACGGCGCTTATGCCGTACTTTCCGCTTATCAGGTCTATTAACGAACGCCACACAACGGCACAGTAAGAAACAGAGGTCTTAACGGTTTGGGTTATATAGGTGCCGACATTTTTATTTATACCGTAAACATAAAAATCGACCGTGAGGTATTTAATGCCGTTTGATTCTTCGGTATCAAACTTAACGTCTTTTAGGGTCACTTTGTCGCCGTCGCGCTTTACGGTAATATCAATTTTGCCGTCCTTAATATTTGTGAACGCATAGCTTAAATCGTATGTGGTGAAGATTCTTCTGCCGTCAACTGCGATTATTTTATCGTCGGCTTTAAGACCGCTGTTACAGCTTATTGCGCCGTCGTTAAACCCTGCGACCACGGTTGAGGTAAACCTTTCGGAAGGAGCCAAAACAACCGCCACGATAATAAGACCCGCAAGCAGATTGAACAGGGCGCCCATTACAACAATAATGAATCTTCGCCACGGTTTTTTATTGCAGAAAGCACGGTCGTCGGAGCTGTTTTCGTCCTCGCCCTCCATAGCGCAGTAACCGCCGAGGGGGACAAGGTTCACGGAATATTCCGTTTCGCCTATCTTTTTTGAAAACAGTTTATGACCGAAGCCGACGGCAAATTCATTTACTCTTACGCCCATCAGCTTTGCGGCGATAAAATGACCGAACTCGTGTATTATTATTAAAACAAGAAACAGAGCAATCGCGACAAGGTAAGGCCACACATTGCCCCAAACATTCATAATAGCAGAAATAACTACCACCCACCGATTGAGAAAAATTCATTAACAGACCGACGCGCCGCCATGTCGGCTTCAAGCACGTCTTCAAGGGTATACCGTTCTTTATTATTGACAGAAAGCAACGCTCTTTCCACCGCGTTTGCAATTTCTAAAAATTTAATTTTTCCTTTCAAGAACAATTCTACCGCCGCTTCGTTTGCGCCGTTCACCGCCGCGGGAGCGAGACCGCCCGCGTTTATAGCGGCTATACACAGCGGAAGACACCTGAAAGTATCTGTATCAGGCTTTTCAAAAGTGAGCGTTCCTATATCCGAAAGGCTGAGATGTTCAAACGCGGTCTTATCCCTGTTGGGATAGGTCAGCGCATAGGCTATCGGCAAGCGCATATCGGGTGTGCCGAGCTGTGCTATTACAGCACCGTCGGTAAGCTCAACGCCCGAATGGAGTATGCTCTGTCTGTGGACAAGAACCTCTATTCTGTCAGCACCGACGCCGAACAAATGCACCGCTTCGATTACTTCAAGCCCCTTGTTCATAAGCGTTGCGGAATCAACCGTTATCTTAGCGCCCATTGACCAATTCGGGTGCTTTAACGCCTGCGCCGCCGTTACATCGGCAAGCTCAGCCGTCTTTTTGCCGTAAAAAGGGCCGCCCGAAGCGGTAAGCAGAATTTTTGAAAGCGAGCCTTTGGGCGTTCCCTGTAACGACTGAAATATAGCGGAATGTTCGCTGTCTACGGGGATAATTTTCACCTTGCGCTTCTTTGCGGCGGCATTAACAAGCTCACCGCCCGTCACAAGTGTTTCCTTATTTGCAAGCGCAATATCGTTGCCCGCGTCTATCGCCGCAAGCGTGGGTTCAAGGCCCGCAATTCCGACAACGGCGTTCAGCACCATATCGCAGTCGCCCGCGGCGGTTTCGCACACGCCGTTTTTGCCCGAAATTACCCTTGTATTTGTATCCTTAATTCTTATCTTTAAATCGTTTGCCGCCGACTCGTTAAAGACCGCAACGGTCTCAGGCGAAAATTCACGCACCTGTTCTTCAAGCAGTTTTACGTTGCTCCCCGCGGCAAGAGAAGTCACGGTGTAGCCGTTCTTTCTCGCCACTTCAAGCGCCTGCGTACCTATTGAACCTGTGGAACCGAGAATAGCTATTTTTTTCATTACATTGCTCCCGCATTTATAAACATATAAAGGACAGGGGCTATCATCAATATGCTGTCAACACGGTCAAGCACGCCGCCGTGACCTGGTATCAGCTTGCCGTAATCCTTTATGCCTGCTCCTCTTTTTATTGCCGACGCAAAAAGGTCGCCGACCATTCCGAGTATGCAGAATGGCACGGTAAGCAGCAGCAAAGACGGCAGTTTTGAAGCCGTACCGAAGCAGAGCGCAAGCACCGCCGTTATTACAAGGCTTGATACTATCCCGCCGACAGCGCCCTCAACCGTCTTTTTAGGGCTTATTGCGGGGCAGAGCTTATGCTTGCCGCAGGTACTGCCGACAAAGTAAGCGCCCATATCGCAAATGCTCGAAAAATTAAGCAACAGCAATAAATAGTATATTCCGTGGGAGTGGTTTAATATGCCCTCCAAACTGCCGAAAGCAAAAGAAAGCACTATCGGCATACCGACGGTCATTGCTATTTCTTTAACGCCGTATCTGCTGTGATTTACAAGCGACATAATTGCCGCAAAAACGCAGTATATTACGCCTAATTCCTTAAATCCGAAAGCGCCCGAAAATATTTTTTCGCCGTATCCCGAAATTAAGAACACCGCCGCCGCGGAATAAACCGCCGCACCTGTAAGCGACACCTTGCTTTTTATCCCTGCCGCATTACCGAGCAGCTCGTATGACGCGATTATGTTAAGAAGCGCCAAGAACACGGTTATTATTACGGGATAATAACTTCCGCCGAAAAGCACCGCGATAAGCAACGCTATCATAACCGCACCTGATATAATTCTTGTTTTCATTTAAGGTTCCTCCCTGTGTTGCCGCTTCTCTAAACTCCGCCGAAACGCCTTTGGCGGTGATTGTATTCATCCAACGCCTGTTCTAAATGCTTTGGTTTAAAATCAGGCCACAAAACGTCCGAAAACCAATACTCGGCGTACGCCGCCTGCCAAATAAGGTAGTTTGACAAACGGTATTCGCCGCTTGGGCGTATTATGTAATCGGGATCTGGCTGACCCGCGGTGTAGAGATATTTTTCAATCGTATCTTCGGTTATTTCGTCAGCCGAAACGCCCGATCTTACTATTTCCCTGACGGCGTGAGTTATTTCGTCCCTGCCGCCGTAATTAAGCGCGATGTTAAGATGCAGCCCCGTAGCGTTTGCGGATTCGCGCTCGGCGTCGGCAATAAGCTCCTTAATATCATCGTCAAGAACGCTTATGTTGCCTATAAACTTAACCTTGATGTTTTCTTCCTTAAAAT
This sequence comes from uncultured Eubacteriales bacterium, assembly GCA_934486755.1. Classification (GTDB taxonomy): domain Bacteria; phylum Bacillota; class Clostridia; order Oscillospirales; family Acutalibacteraceae; genus UBA737. The sequence continues at coordinate 7,893 of CAKSQT010000062.1, forward strand.
TCTTTGCATCCTTTAAATAGTCGCGCAGAATTTTCATTATATTGTCAACCTCGTCCTTAGGTCTTTTCCAATTTTCGGTTGAAAAAGCGTAGACAGTAAGGTATTCAAGCCCTATTTTGTTGCAGTATCTTGCTATTGTTTTAAAATTTTTAGATCCTGCTGCGTGACCTGCGGTTCTCGGCAGGGAACGTTTTTTCGCCCAGCGCCCGTTGCCGTCCATAATTATCGCTATATGCCGCGGCAAAACACGTTCGGCTTTATTTTTTGGTTTAAAAAACGGCAACATATACACACCTTTCATATCAAGTGGAAACAGGCGTACACTCGGTGTACGCCCACAGTTTTATATTTCCATTATTTCTTTTTCTTTTGCCGCAGCAAGCTCATCGGCTTCTTTACAATACTTATCGGTGAGGTTTTGTATTTTTTTCTCCCCGTTTGTAACGTCGTCCTCGGTTATTTCGTTGTTTTTCTTCATTGCTTTGAGTTTTTCTATTGCGTCCCTGCGGGTGTTGCGCAGGGCAACCTTGTTTTCCTCAGCCGTTTTGCGAACGTCTTTAACAATTTCCTTACGTCTTTCCTCGGTAAGCTGAGGGAAAGCAAGACGGATAACTCTGCCGTCGTTCTGGGGGTTAATGCCGATGTCCGAAGTAAGTATCGCTTTTTCTATTTCTTTAAGCGTACTCGCATCCCACGGCTGAATGAGCAAAACCCGCGGTTCGGGTACCGATACCGCCGCCATCTGCTGTATCGGCGTGGGGCAACCGTAGTAATCGACCGTGATTCGGTCAAGCACCGAAGCGTTTGCCCTGCCTGCGCGAATCGACTTATAATCGCGTTCAAGCACACCGATGGTCTTCCCCATTTTTTCTTCTGTATTCTTTAAAAGCTCTTTCATAAATTAGCCTCCCTTTATTATTTTATTTTACCAAAGTTCCGTTATGCATACCCTGAACGGCGCGCACTATATTGTCGGGGTCGTTGAGATTGAAAACAAGTATTTGTATTCCGTTATCCATACAAAGCGATGCCGCCGTGCTGTCCATGACGTGAAGTCCCTTTTGAAGCACGTCGATATGCGACAGGGTATCGTATTTCTTAGCGTCCTTGTTGAGCTTCGGATCGCTGTCATAAACGCCGTCAACATTGGTTGCCTTAAATATAACGTCGGCGCCTATCTCGGCGGCTCTGAGCGCTGCGGCGGTATCGGTCGAGAAGAAAGGATTTCCTGTTCCGCATCCGAATATTACGACCCTGCCCTTTTCAAGATGGCGGACAGCCTTATTCCTGATATACGGCTCGGCTATTTGGCGCATTTCAATAGCGGTCTGCACCCTTGCGGTAACGCCTAACTGTTCAAGCGCGTCGGCAATTGCAAGCGAATTTATTGTTGTAGCGAGCATTCCCATGTGGTCCGCCCTTGTTCTGTCCATCTTGCCGCTCGAACGTCCGCGCCAGAAGTTGCCGCCGCCTACAACTATTGCGACCTCCACGCCCATAT
>CAKSQT010000063.1 GCA_934486755.1 uncultured Eubacteriales bacterium
CGACCGCCTTGTGCAGATGTATCTTCCGCTTGCCAACCTTAAAATACACAGTTATCATTCGGGCAGGCTCAGCCGATACCGCCGCGAATTAAGGCTTGATAAAGGCGTGCATACCGTAAGCTACGCAAACTCCGGCAAGGTCTTCACAAGGGAGACCTTTGTGGGACTTAACCGTCAGGTTATGGCTATGTGCATATCCTGTGACAGCCCTGCTTCGGTAAACCTTGATATAACGGTTGAAAGCCGTATAAAATCCGCCGTTTCAAACATCGGAAGCACCCTTTGTATTGAGGGTAACGCGCCCGACTGCGTGTGTGACTACGGCGATATGTACCGTTCCGAAGAATATCAGATATACTCTGACGAAGCCGATAAAAAAGGTATGGCATTTTCGGTCGTGACCTCGGTGCGGACTACGGGCGGCACGGTGCGCATTGCCGACGGAATGCTTACTGTGCGCGACGCGGATAAGGCGGTTATATACCTTGCAGCAAGGACGGGGTTTGAGGGATTTGACAAACATCCGTCGGTCAATATCGAGGAATGCCGCCAAAAATGCGTGGCTGACATAACTGCGGCTAAAAAAATCCCCTATTTCGACCTTATCAATCAAAACATACTTGCGCATAAGTCGTTTTATAACCGTTGCTGTATATCGCTCGGCAACTGCAAAAACGGCTCCGCCGCGACCAACGAACGCCTCAAAAGGCTGAAAAACGGCGAGGAGGACAATTCCCTTTACGCCCTGCTTTTCAACTACGGCAAATATCTTACGATATGCGCGTCCCAAAGCGGGACCCAACCTATGAATTTACAGGGTATATGGAACGATAAAATTCTTCCGCCCTGGAACTGCAACTACACCCTTAATATAAACACCGAAATGAATTATTGGCCTACCCTTGCCTGCGGACTTTTTGAATGTTTCAATCCGCTTACCCAGCTTGTCTGCGACCTTGAAAAAAGCGGAAAAGAAACCGCGTGCAATTACTACGGACTTGACGGCTGGGTCTGCCACCACTCAACCGACCTGTGGCGAATAACCCACCCTGCGACAAGCCGCCTTAACGGCAACGCCCAATGGGGATTTTGGAATATGTCCTCGGGTTGGCTTGCCCGTATGCTGTGGGATTACTACGTATATACGGGCGACGGGGCGTATCTTGAAAAGGTATATCCGATAATGGAGGGTGCCGCGAGGTTTTATAAAGGTCTCCTTACAGAGTGTGACGGCAAGTTGATTTTAGGCCTTACCACATCGCCCGAAAACAATTACATAGAAAACGGCGAGACCCACGCGATAGACAAATCGACGGGAATGACCGAAGAAATAATCTATGCGTTGTTTACCGCCGTATCAAAGGCGCAGAACATTCTCGGCGAAAGGGATACATATTCAGAGCTTATTCCTAAGCTGAAACGCCCCGAAATACAGTCGGACGGCAGTCTTTGCGAGTGGTACAGCGAACACGGCGTGTGGGACGAACATCACCGCCACGTTTCGCACCTATACGGTCTGTTCCCCGACAGCCAGTTTACCGCCGAGCAGAAAAAAGCGGCTGAAAAAACGCTTATTTCCCGTTCGGACGGCGGCACGGGTTGGAGCCTTGCTTGGAAAATAAACCTCTGGGCACGCCTCGGCGACGGCGAACACGCCTTAAAACTGCTGAATAATCAGTTAAATCCCGTAGACAGCGCCTGCAACAGCACCGATATAGGCGGCGGAAGCTATCCCAACCTTTTCTGCGCCCACCCGCCGTTCCAAATTGACGGCAACTTCGGCGCCGCAAGCGGCATAATCCAAATGCTTTTGCAGCTTGACGAAAACGGCGAGCCTATCTTTCTCCCCGCGCTTCCCGAAAAGTGGAAAAGCGGAAAGGTATGCGGACTTCGTATTCCCAACAACCGCAGCGTCAATTTTGAGTGGGAAGACGGAAAAATAACCAAAAGCGAAATTATAGACAACAATACAGAAAACGAGGAGTAAAAAATTATGCTTAAAAACGTACCGAAAATCTTATCACCCGAACTTTTAAAGGTTCTTTGCGAAATGGGTCACAGCGACCGTTTGGTAATTGCCGACGGCAATTTCCCGAGCGAAAGTATGGGCAAAAACGCAATCGTTATCCGTGCCGACGGTCACGGAACATCGGAAATACTTGACGCTATATTAAAGGTATTCCCGCTTGATACTTATGTTGAAAAACCTGTAAATCTTATGCAGGTTATGCCTGGCGACAACGTTGAGACCCCTATATGGGACGAATACGAAAAAATCGTCTCAAAGAACGACGAAAGAGGTAAGAACGCGATAGGTCAGATAGAGCGCTTTGCGTTTTATGAGGAGGCTAAAAAGGCTTATGCCATAATAGCAACCTCCGAGGGCGCGCTTTACGCCAACATAATGCTCCAAAAGGGCGTAGTAATTTAAGACCGCAAATCGAGGAGGTTTTATAATGGCTTATCTTCAAAATATGTGTCCGTCCGAGCTTAAAGCCGCCGCCGAAAACGGCGCTCCGCTTATGATAGCAGCAGGCTCAATAGAGTACCACGGCAGTCAGCTTCCGCTCGGCACCGATCTGTTTATAGTTGACGGGCTTTTGCGCGAAATAGAAAAACGCGCGGACGTTGTTATTGCTCCGCCGTTTACATTCTGCCCAACAGGCTTTATGGTGTCGGGTCCCAAGCTCGGCACGGTTGACATTCACCCAGGCACATTTATACAGTACTGTGCCGAAATACTTTCGTGCTATAAAAAAATGGGCTTTAAAAAGATATATGTTCTCGTTCATCATCAGGGCGGAAACATATCACGGTTTCTTAAAATCGCCGTTGAGCAGATAAACTCCTACGGCGCTTATGCGGACGCGGGATACGGCTGGTGGACCGAGAGAAAACAGCCTGCCGACACCTGCGATATAGAGATAGCCGCTACAATAATCGGCGAGAACGATGTTAAGAGCGAGTTTTTCGGTCACGGCGGAAAGGGTGAAACCCAGCCGATTATGGCGCTTTACCCAGAGCTTGTGAAGATGGATAAGCTCACCGATAACGAGGCTTGGTGGAACGAGAGCGCTCCCGAAGCCAATAAACAAAACTCCGACAAAGCCATGGAAATTCTTATAAATAACTGGCTTGAGAAGCTCGAAGCGGATAAGAAGTAAATAATGGAATTAATATATTATTAAAAAAATGATGTAGACTTTTGCGTAAAAATCAGTATAATTATATACGCATTGGCAGTTTGCCCTTGTTTATTTGTTTACTTCTTCACTCTTCACTCTTACTTATTACTTAAAAAAAGGGGGTTCGGTACTGTGAAAAAACGCATAATTTCAGTACTTACAATTTTTTGTTTGATTTTTTCGCTCGGTGCCGTGCCCGTAGGCGCAGACGGTTATTACGATTACGAGTATCCTCCCGTTTACATATATGCGGAAGCTACGCCCGTTTCGGACAATAATATTGTTACCGTCACGGCGTACCTGATGACGGACGAGGATATTCAGCTTTCGGGAATACAGCTTGAATTGTCCCAACAGTATTCAAGACCGCTGTATAAGCGTTCGATAAAGGCGATAAGAGGCGGCGAAACGTTCCCTAATTACAGCACTTCAAATGTGACGGACAGCGGCTCGCAGGACGGCGACAACCTATACAGTCCCGTGCATTTCCGTTTCCTGTGGGAGTCCCTTTCGGATATTACTGTTTCAAAGGGAACAACCGAGATATTTTCCGTTGATTTTGAGGTAGAGTCCGACTCGCCTGACGGTCTTTATTTGTTCAACTTTGAGTGTAAGGATATGTATCGGCACTCTGAGGACAGCGAAGACCAAACGTATGATATTCCGTTTGCATACTACGGTTATCCTGACCTTGACCCCAAAACAAGTCCTTATGAGGTCATATTTAAAAAGGGAGAGGATATGGAGATATATCCTTCGCCGATAACGATACCTGCGGGCGGCTCCTCCGATCTCTATTCAAACAAAGAGGTAAAGGAGTGGGACTCATTCGACAGCAGGATTGCGGAAATAGACAGCAACGGGCACATTGTCGCCAAAAAAACGGGAACGACTTATATATTCGCTTATTACGATTACTATTCCGAATCTGTCGGCGGGTATTATACCGAAAGCAGTATTTGCCCTGTTACGGTAACCGAACCTCAGCTTTGGTTTTTCAATATAGTTACGCCCCCGACCAAAACGGAATACCTTGTCGGCGAGAAATTCGACCCTGCGGGACTTACCCTGTTTACAGGCTATGACAGCGGCGTTAATGAAACGATAGAGCCGAACTCAGATTTTAAATATGAATATGATTTTTCCTTTGCGGGCGAAAAACAGGTTAAGATAATATATAAGAAATCATATTGTTTTTTAACCGTAAACGTTTTGCCATTAAACGGTATTCATTCAGACAGGTTTGAGGTCGCGGACGGACTTATATATAAGATTCCGTCAGGCACGTCGGTTGCTGAGCTGTTAAACTCTATCGCCGAAAAGGACCTTGTAAAAATAATGTCGGGCAACACTGAGGTGACCGACGGGTATGTTTCAACGGGTATGCGCGCCGTTTTAAGCGTTGACGGCGAGGAACGTTACTCTGCCGATATCGCCGTAAGCGGCGACATAAACGGCGACGGCGAGGTTAATATACTCGACCTTATAAGCCTTAAAAAAATCACTTCCGAGCTTAAAACCGCGTCAAAAGCCCAAATTGCGGCGGCAACCGACTCAGCAACGGCGGCATCGGTCAAAGCCGCAGACCTTGTAAAAATGAAACGCAGACTTATTGGTATAGGAGATAGTTTTTAAATGTCCGACACAAAAATATCCGCAGTAAAAAATTTCTTCTGCGGTCTTAAAAACAAACTTACCGAAAAAGACGGTAAGAAGCTGCTTATATGGATAGGCGGCGCACTGCTTTTTATAATCGCGGTGCTTGTAATCTGCCTGTCGCTCAAATCCGACCGCGTTGGCAAGGCGCTTGATTCTTCTAACTATGACAGAGTTCAGGTGCGCGTTGCTCAGTCGTTTGTATCGAACGATACCGACAGCAGTTCTGCCGACACATCGTCCGACGGCGAAAACGGCGACTATACGTCTGAAATATACCAAAACGGGTATTATGACGAAAACGGCGAGTTTGTTGCGGACAGCAGCACCGCGTCGGACGGAACCTCGTCTGACAGTACGGCAGACGAACCGCAGGAAATAAGCGTCCTCAAAAAGGACGGCGACGTTTACTATGAGGAAGGTCTCAGCGGAAAATGCTACTACTACACACGCGACGGCAAAGATTACGTTATGTATTATGACGATTTTTACGGCATTAATAAGGACAACGGGAAATGGACCGAAGTGCCAGCCGAAAATTACAGCATTGCCCCGTCGTTTGACTTTTCGGTGCTTGACAAAATAAAAAAATCCGACCTTAAAAAGAGCGGAGATTACTATGTTCCCAAAAAGGATACAGAGCAGGTATTTTTCGATGTTTTAAAAATTCAAAACAAGCAGTATTATTCCGACTGCGGTATTAAATTCAGCTTTGAAAAGGGCAAAATTACAGGAATTACCGCCGATTATATCTTTAAATACACAGGCACCTCGTCAGACTCCGAGGGTCAGGAGTACACCGCAAAATTAACCTATACCTTCTCGTATAACGACGAAGAAATAAAACTACCCAAGGCGGACGTTACAAATGAAGAATAAATTGCTTAAAATTATTTCTGTCTGTGCCGCGCTTATGATTGCGCTGTCAACATTTGTCTTTGCCGACGGCGGCACGATATTCACCGTAAATTATACCGACCCAGATAAGGATACCGTTAATATTTCGGTAAGTCCCGACCAAAAGGACGGCGCAGGCGGTCTTCATCTTATAGCAACATACGACACGTCAAAATGGAAGCTGAAATCAGGCTCTGAAAAATGCGGTCTTAAAAAAGGCGAGGTAAGCGCGTCCGACGGTACGGTCCAACTGCTTTGGGACACGACGACGACTACAAAATGCCCGACGTGATTATGTCCGCGTCATTCAAAAAGGTAAGCAAATCCGCCGAAATCAGCGATATTACCTTTTCGGTGAACGATTATTATGACAATACAGTCCAGATGAACGACATACCGTATCAGATAGAATACAAACAGACAAAGGACGCAAAAACGGCGCGCAAGCCGTTTAACCCCGTCCCCGCGATTATAATAACCTTAGTGGTTTTGGCGCTTGTCGGCACGTTTGGATATTTTTATTATAAGATATACATAGCGCCTAAAAGCTCAAAGCATTGATTTTTAACACCGTTCGCATTTGCGACTGCATTCGACATTAAAGTGCGGTCGCTTTTTAAATTTTGTTGATACATAAAGGAATTTGTGGTAGAATATAATTACTATACAAGTGTTGCCCCCGACAGCGCGGCGTTGTTCAAAAACCGCCGTTTGCGCGGCGTTCTGTCCCTGTTCGGCGCGACACAGGAAACGGAGATTGAGATGAAGCTGCTTTTCAGCATCCTTTATGTTGCCGCAATCGGCATACTGTCTCATTATATCGGCGAATCTATACCGAGAGCGTGGTTCTCCGAAAACCTTTTTCCATATAAGCCTTTTAAATGGGAGAAAAACGGTAAGATATATGAGCGGTTGGGAATAAGAAAATGGAAAACCCGTCTTCCTGATATGAGTCGGGTCTTAAAGGATATGCTACCCAAAAGAATATCGTATAAGGCGACATCAAAGGACATACAGGCGCTCATAAAAGAGACCTGCGTTGCCGAGTTTACACACAAGGCGCTGTGCGTTTTGTCAATTGGGGTATATTTTATCTGGAAGGATACAGTAGGTGTTATTCTGGTTCTGGTTTGCGTGCTGTGCAACACACCGTTTATCTTAATTCAGCGTTATAACCGACCGAATCTCATCGAATTAAATAAAAGAATAATAAAACGGGAGGAGCGTAAAGCCCGTGCGCTTAATAATACTGTCGTGTAATACAGGCGAAGGTCACAACTCCGCCGCAAAAGCAATTAAAGAACGTTTTGAAGAATCGGGGCACGAATGTGTGATAAAGGACGCGCTCGCGTATTGGTCGCCCGAGAAATCCAAGCTGATAAGCAAGGGTCACGTTTTCATATACCGCCGCCTGCCCAAGCTGTTCGGCATAAGCTATAATTTTGAAGAAAACCACCCCCCGAAGGACGGAGATCAGTCCCTTATGTACGACCTTGTAATAAGAGGCTGTGACTCGCTTTACGAAGACCTTTCGTCAGGCGGATACGATGAAATTATCTGTACCCACGTTTTTCCGTCTATGATGATAACCGAACTTAAAAAACGCAAAGGCCTTGATATTCCCGCCTATTTTGTGGCTACCGATTACACGTGCAGTCCAGGCGTTTCTCAGACCAATATGGACGGATATTTTATCCCGAACAAAAAACTGATAAACGAATTTTCCCTTTGCGGATTGGACGAAAAACGGTTGATACCTACGGGTATTCCCGTATCAAGCAAGTTTTACAGCCTTGTTGAAAAAGAAAAAGCCAAGCACACGCTCGGTCTGCCAGCAGGCAAAAGGGTCGTCCTTTTAATGTGCGGAAGTATGGGCTGCGGTCCGATAAAGAGCCTTACGGGGTATTTGCCTATGCAAATGCCCGAGGACAGCGTGCTGGTTGTTATATGCGGTAACAACCGCAAGCTCCACGCCGCGCTTTTAAAGCAGGAGCAACCCGAAAACGTGCGGGTTATCGGCTATACCACCCGCGTTTCGCTTTATATGGACGCGGCTGAGTTCATTCTCACCAAACCGGGCGGGTTAAGCTCTACCGAGGCGGCGACAAAAGGTCTTCCTATGATATTTATAGACGCCGTCCCAGGGTGTGAAACAAGGAATATTGACTTTTTCCTTAAATATGGCTTTGCGGATATGCGGGAATCGGTTATAGAAACCTGCGACCTCGTCTGCGATTTTCTTGAAAATCCCGAGCTTCCGCAAAAAATGTCCTCGGCGCTTAAAGCCGAATTCTTCGAAAACGCCGCCGACAAAATATATAACTTTGTAAATGAGGGATCTTTGGTTTCTTATGGTTGATTACAGGAAATTCAGATTTAACAAGCTGTCAACGCCTGAATTTAAACACCTGCTGTTGCTTTTGTATTGGCCTGTCTACGGTCTTATGTTTCTGCTTATGGAACGCGGACTAAGCCTTAACTACCATGCGATAGAGTGCAGCTTTGACAGCCGTATACCGTTTTGCGAATACTTCGTGTTCCCCTATTATTTTTGGTTTGTATTCCTTGTCGGTATACATATTTATACACTGCTTTTTGACATTCCCGCGTTTAAAAAGCTGATGTACTTCATAATCATTACATACACGGTAACGACGGTGGTTTATCTTACATACCCGTCAATGCAGGAACTGCGCCCCACCGAGTTTGAGCGCGATAATTTCTGTGTTTCGATAGTAAAGGCGCTGTATGATTTTGATACAAACACCAACGTTTGCCCGTCGCTTCACGTAGTGGGCTCGTTTGCCGTGTTGTTCACCGCTTTTGAATGTAAGCGGTTTAAAAAGGTGGGTTGGGTTGTTTTTTATATTGCCGCAACCGTTCTCATAAGCATTTCCACCGTCTTTTTAAAGCAACATTCTGTTATTGATATTATTGCGGCTCTCGCGCTGTGCGCGGTTGCCTATCCGTTCGCATATATACTGCCCGACAGGATAGCAAAAAAGAAATCCGCCACGTCAACCGAGACGGAAAAAGAGCCCGCAAATATCGGAAGTTAGTTTTAAATCTAAAATTGAAAGTTGAAAATGGAAAATTAAATACATTCGGCAAAATAAACACAGGCTTCGCTCTTTAAACAGAGCGGAGCCTGTATTCACATAGCAGGTATATTATCCATGGTTTAGAAATAAAAAAACGCACACGGTTTTCCGTGTGCGTTCTGTGTTGGCATCTACTTATCTTCCCAGGCAGCTTCCCGCCAAGTATTTTCAGCGCAAGTGAGCTTAACTTCCGTGTTCGGAATGGGAACGGGTGGACCCTCACCGCAATCAACACCAACTGAAACGTATCCGAAGATACTATATATTAAACAGCGAAAGCTGTTTAAAACTAAATGGTGACCCGTAGCGGATTCGAACCGCTGTTGCCGGCGTGAGAGGCCGGAGTCTTAGGCCACTTGACCAACGGGCCGCATAAAAGCATTAAAAGCTCGGTAGCAATTAAAATGGTGCACCATCAGGGATTCGAACCCGGGACACCCTGATTAAGAGTCAGGTGCTCTACCAACTGAGCTAATGGTGCAGATAGAGCTCACACCCTGAAAACTGAACAAGTAAGAGGAAGACGAAGAG
>CAKSQT010000064.1 GCA_934486755.1 uncultured Eubacteriales bacterium
GTATTTCAAGTTTTGAGGCAATGTATTATGCAAAATTTTGTTTCGTAGGCGTGAGAGGTTCGAGTCCTGTCACACTAATCGGTCTTATATACTTCCAAAACCGTTTACAGTCGTGATAGAAATAGAACACCCTGTTTTCGGTGAGGTCAAGCTCGCAGCCCGAGCCTTCGTAATCAAAATCCTTCATAGCCTGTTCCATTTTCTGTTCAACGGCGCTGTTTTCGGTTTCAAAATCGAACGGTCCGTGTTCAAAAACAAGATATTCGCCCTCGGGGACGTCCATTATCTGCATTTGCGGCGGTATCTCGCCGTCATAATCGGCGGGCAAACGCACGCCGTATGCCTCGGCAAGCGGAATACCCCAACTGCAAATTCTTCCCGTGGGTGCGTTTATGAACGCCATAACCTGTCCGCTTCCGCTGTCCGACTCGCTCCCGCCGACGTCGTCGAGCTTGCCCTTAATGCTGTCGAGCAGCCCGCAAATGGTTTCGCAGTCCTGACCTTCAATTTTGCTCTGCTTTTGCCAAAAGTCGAAGTATCCTATACTTTCGTAGTTTCTTATATGCAAAAATTTATGCGCGGGTATGGTGACAAAATAGGTTTTAATTTCTGAGTTTTCTGTTGACATTCCTGTTCCTCCTGTTTCCAACAAATAGCAATCAAAGGGTCTGATTGTGGTGCGAAGAACAACGGGGGAGGGATTTTTGCGGTATGCGCTCGGCGTAACGCCGTATGCTTCGCAAAACGCTCTTGTAAAAGCCTCGTTGGACGAAAATCCGTAACGCAAAGCAATATCAAGTATGCCGACCTCGGTATCGCGAACCTCTTTAAGCGCAAAAGCAAGTCTGCGGTAACGCATATAATCCCTGAGCGGCATACCTGAAATCTCGCTGAATTTCCTCGAAACATAGTATTCGGAATACCCGAGAGCCTCGGAAAGGTGTTTCAGCGTGAGTTCTTCGTCGTTATTCTTCTTTATACATTCGTCGATTTTAAAAACCAAGTTCTGTACGTTTTTCAACCATTCTGTCATGACATCTTCCCCTTCTGCTTAATTATTGTATCATATTTTAAATATCTTCGCTTGATTTTATTTGCGCAGGTATTTTTTTGATTGACAGGACGCCGTTTGTGGTGTAATATATTGTATATGTTTCCGTAGCTCAGTTGGATAGAGCGACCGCCTCCTAAGCGGTAGGTCGGAGGTTCGAATCCTCTCGGGAACGCCAAAGCCCCAAGGACGAATGTCTTTGGGGCTTGTTTTGTTGGCAAGCGGTAACAAAAACGGATATGCTTATAAAAAGCATATCCGTTTGATTTTAGATAGATTTATTTTTTAAGAGCTTCTTCAACCGCAACTGCGCAGGCAACGGTAGCGCCAACCATCGGGTTGTTGCCCATACCGATAAGACCCATCATTTCAACGTGAGCGGGAACAGAAGAAGAACCTGCAAACTGAGCGTCGGAATGCATACGTCCCATAGTATCGGTCATACCGTAGGAAGAAGGACCGGCTGCCATATTGTCGGGGTGGAGGGTACGTCCCGTACCGCCGCCCGAAGCAACCGAGAAGTAGTTTACGCCGTTTTCAACGCACCATTTTTTATAGGTTCCTGCAACGGGGTGCTGGAAACGTGTCGGGTTGGTGGAGTTACCTGTGATGGAAACGCCGACCTTTTCAAGCTTCATAATAGCAACGCCCTCGGGAACGTTATCCGCGCCGTAGCACTTAACATCAGCACGCGGACCCTTTGAGAAAGGCTTTTCATAAACGACCTTAACTTCTTCTGCGTAGGGGTCAAACTCAGTCTCAACATAGGTGAAGCCGTTGATACGCGAAATTATATAAGCGGCGTCCTTGCCGAGACCGTTGAGGATAACGCGCAGGGGGTTTGTTCTTACCTTGTTTGCGTTAAGAGCAATCTTGATAGCGCCCTCAGCCGCCGCGAAGGATTCGTGGCCCGCGAGGAAGCAGAAGCACTCGGTCTCTTCCGAAAGGAGCATTTTTCCGAGGTTGCCGTGGCCGAGGCCGACCTTGCGGTTTTCGGCAACCGAACCCGGAATACAGAAAGATTGAAGACCGACGCCGATATTTGCGGCAGCGGCAGCGGCAGACTTGTCGCCTGTGCGCTCAGCCTCTTTCAAAGCGATAGCGGAACCTACGGTGTAAGCCCACTTCGCGTTTTCAAAGCAGATAGGCTGTGTTTCCTGCACGGTGGTATAAGGGTCGATGCCGTATTTTGAGCATATATCCTTGCACTCGTCAATAGAGGAGATACCGTAATTTTTAAGAACGCCGAGAACTTTTGCCTCGCGTCTCTCATAACCTTCAAACTGTGCCATTGTATCTTACCTCCTTATTCTTCGCGCGGGTCAATATATTTGACCGCGCCGTCTTCTTTATTAAAGCGTCCGTAATGACCCATAGACTGCTTGTAAGCCTCGTTCGGCTCAACGCCCTTTTTGATAAGGTCGGTCATTTTGCCGAGAGAAACGAACTCATAGCCGATAACCTCGTCGTTCTCGTCGAGAGCCATTCTTGTGCAGTAGCCTTCGGTCATTTCAAGATATCTTACGCCCTTTGCCTTTGTGCCGTACATAGTGCCGACCATTGAACGGGCGCCCTTGCCGAGGTCTTCCATACCTGCGCCGATAACAAGACCGCCTTCTGAGAAAGCAGACTGGCTGCGTCCGTAAACTATCTGCAAGAAAAGCTCGCGCATAGCGGTGTTTATAGCGTCGCAAACGAGGTCGGTGTTAAGAGCCTCCAAAACGGTCTTTCCAGGGAGAATTTCGGCAGCCATAGCGGCGGAGTGGGTCATACCCGAACAGCCGACGGTCTCAACCAACGCTTCCTCAATTATACCGTCCTTAACATTGAGGGACAGCTTGCAGGCGCCCTGCTGAGGTGCGCACCAGCCTACGCCGTGAGTGTAAGCGGAGATGTCTTTAATCTCTTTCGCCTGTATCCATTTGCCCTCCTCGGGAATAGGAGCGGGACCGTGGTGAGGACCCTTGGCGACAGGACACATATTTTCTACTTCTTTTGAATAAATCATATATGTACTCCTTTCGGTATTCCAGCCGTATTTACAAAATTCGACTGCACATACACATTATATCAGCAAACTCAAAAAAACTCAATAGCCGAACGACAAAAAATTAACGAAAATTTGTTTCGGTTTTATTGCAAGCGATGATTTAAAATGATATAATTTAGATACAATTGGGGGGACACGAATGAACAAAGCCGTTAATGAAAAAATACACGCACAGGGTATTGACATTTCGATTTACACAACCGATTTTGAAAATGAATATATTTCTTTAACAGATATAGCAAAATACCGTAATGTCGATGATCCGAGGTATGTCATTCAGAATTGGATGAGGAACAGAAATACTATCGAATTTCTCGGCGTGTGGGAGGAATTACATAATCCGAATTTTAACCGCGTGCAATTCGACACGGTTAAAAGTGAAGCAGGATTGAACCGTTTCATAATGACCCCCAAACGTTGGATTGAAGAAATGAACGCAATCGGAATAACGTCAAAATCAGGTCGCTACAACAGCGGAACGTATGCGCATAGCGATATTGCAATGGCTTTTGCAACGTGGATTTCGCCCGAATTTCAATTATATATAATGAAAGATTACCGACGTTTAAAGGCGGACGAAAACAGTAAGCTATCGCTTAATTGGAATTTAAAAAGAGAAATTGCAAGACTGAATTACAGAATACATACGGACGCAATTAAAGAAAATCTTATTCCTGCCGATCTTACGCCGACGCAGATTTCATTTACCTATGCAAGTGAAGCTGATTTGCTGAATACCGCCTTGTTCGGAATGACTGCGAAACAATGGCGAAAAGCAAATCCTGATAAAAAGGGTAACATAAGGGATTATGCAACGATAAATCAGTTATTGGTTTTGGCTAATGCGGAAAGTTATAATTCGGTATTAATAAACGAGGGCAAAAAGCAGAGCGAAAGACTTGTTATGCTCCGCAACGCTATTGTCAGCCAGCTGAAAGCAATAGAACAGTTGAATATAGAAAATTTGCCGATTGTAAAAGAACGGTTGAACACAGATGTCAACGTAACCCTTGAAAAATAGACGAAAATGTATTATATTATATAGGTCTGAGGACTGACAACGTGACAGGATTTGAACGGAGGCATTTTTATGTCAGATTATTTAAGTATGTCGAAGGACGAGCTTTTAAAAAATTTTAAAGATATAAAATCGGAGTACGAGCATTTAAGGTCAATGCACCTCTCGCTTGATATGTCGAGGGGCAAGCCCGGATTTGACAATATGGATCTCAGCGTGGATATGTTCGATCTCGTCGGTAACGACACGGGGTATAAGAACATCAGCGGTATCGACTGCCGCAATTACGGCGGACTTGACGGACTTTACGAATTGAAGACCCTTTTCGGCGAGATACTTGAACTTGAACCCGATCAGATAATAGTCGGCGGAAATTCTTCGCTTAATATGATGTTTGATACGATAGCGCAGGCTATGACCCACGGTATGGGCGCGGAGCCTTGGTTTGAGTGTAAGGACAGGAAGTTTTTGTGCCCCGTTCCTGGGTATGACAGGCATTTTGCCATAACCGAATATTTCGGATTTAAAATGATACCTGTCGCGATGGACGAAAACGGTCCCGATATGGACGCTGTTGAGGAGCTTATCAAGGACAGCAGCGTTAAGGGTATCTGGTGCGTGCCGAAATACTCAAACCCCGAGGGAATTACATATTCGGACGAGGTTGTAAAGCGTATGGCTCACTTAAAGCCCGCGGCGCAGGATTTCCGTATCTTCTGGGACAACGCCTATGTTGTCCACGATTTGTATGACGAGGGCGACAGGCTTTTGAACCTTTATACCGAGTGCGTTAAGGCTGGCAACCCCGATCTGCCGATAATTTTCGCGTCTACGTCTAAAATTACGTTCCCTGGCGCGGGCGTTGCGGTGGAGGCGGCAAGCCCGAACAACGTCGCTATGCTTAAAGGACGTATGAAATACCAGACGATAGGCCCCGATAAGCTCAATCAGCTGAGACACGCGCGTATGTTCCGCACGGCGGAAGACGTGAAGAAGCACATGAAGCGCCACGCCGAAATATTAAGGCCGAAGTTTGAGAGCGTTTTAAACGAGCTTGAAAAAGAACTTAAAGACAGCGGCATTGCGCGCTGGACAACGCCCAAGGGCGGATATTTTATCAGTCTGTGGGTGCTTAACGGCTGTGCGAAAAGGGTGGTTCAGCTCTGCGCGAATGCGGGTATGATACTTACCCCTGCGGGCGCACCGTTCCCGTATGGGTACGACAGCGAGGATTCAAACATAAGAATAGCGCCGTCCTATCCCTCTATTGAGGAGATAGAAAAGGCGTCAAAGGTACTCTGCACGGCAGTAAAATATGCCGCGCTGGAAAAGCTCTTGTCGGATAATGCCTGACAGAGTGATTGACTTTACCGAATTTTTTATGTATAATCATAATAATTACAAATAAGCGGAGGATTTGCCAATGAAGTCCAAAAGAGTAGGCAAGCCGATATTTTTCGTGATTTTAGTGTTGATTTTGGCTCTTACATACACAGCCTTTTTCGGCATTGACGATTACTACGGCGACACCAGAAAAGTTTACCTTAAAGGCGCTAACGATATACGTTGGGGTATTGATATACGCGGCGGCGTTGAAGCCGTTTTTTCTCCCGATAAGGAAGATGTCAAGATAACCGACGACGATATGGACGCCGCAAAGGAAATAATCGAGACCCGTTTGGTCAACAACAATATAACCGACTACGAGGTTTACAGCGATAACGACAATCATCAGATAATCGTGCGTTTCCCGTGGGCTGCCGACGAGAGCGATTTTGACGCTACCGCCGCGGTGCAGGAGCTTGGCGCAACAGCGCTGCTTACCTTCTGCCGCAACGAGGATAAGGACGATGTTATCCTGAGCGGTTCAGAGGATATTGACCGCGCGCAGGCGGGGGTTGACGAGAACGGCAACTACGTTGTTTACCTCTATTTCACCGACGCGGGAACCGCTAAGTTCTCCGCCGCAACGGCAGAGCTTGTCGGTCAGAAGATCTCCATTTGGATGGACGAAACCGAAATTCAGGCTCCCACGGTAAACGAGGCTATAACAACGGGTACCGCCTATATAAACGGTATGTCAGGCTCGGACGAGGCAAAGGCTCTCGCCGACAAGATAAACGCAGGCTCGCTCCCGTTCGCCTTGACGGTTGACGACAGCAAGTTGCAGATAATTTCCCCGACCCTCGGTTCGGACGCGCTTAACGTTATGATAATAGCGGGTTCGATAGCGTTCGGCGTTATCTGCCTTATAATGATATTGAGATACCGTGTAAACGGCTTTGTCGCTTCTATCTCGCTTTTGGGTCAGTTAGCGGCTACGATAGCCTGCATTTCGGGCTTCTTCCCGAACCTTTCGAGCTTCACGCTCACGATACCGGGTATTGCGGGTATAATCCTTTCGATAGGCGTCGGCGTTGACTGTAACGTTATCGCCTCCGAGCGCATACGCGACGAGTTTGAAAGGGGCAAGACCATTGACGGCGCAATAGACAGCGGTTATAAGAACAGTCTTAGCGCTATTATCGACGGTAACGTTACAATAGTTATCGTTTCGGTGGTTCTTATGGGCGCGTTCGGCACGCCTGACAGCTTTGTTGCAAAGATATTCTCACCGATAATGTCGTTGCTCGGAACCTCTATAACAGGCTCTATCTACTCTTTCGGATACACTCTGCTTATAGGCGTTGTATTCAACCTTATAATGGGAGTGCTTGCTTCCAAGTATATGATAAAGAGTATTTCTCAGCTTAAATTCCTGAGAAAGCCTCAGCTTTACGGAGGTAAGAAAAATGGCTAAGAGAGTATTTAATATCGACTTCAACAAATCGCTTAAAAAGATTCTTATAGTCTACGCCGCAATTTTTATTGCGGGAATAATCGTTGCCGCGGTGTTCGGCATCAATCTCGACATAAATTTCAGCGGCGGTACCAGAATTACCTATTCGTTTACGGGTGAAATTTCCGATTCGGATATTGAAAGCACCGTAAAGGGCGTAATCAAGGATTCTTTTACCGTGAGCCAAAGCACTTCGTTTGCGGGCGACACAAAGACCTTTGTAATAAGCCTTGCGGGCAAGTCCTCTATGTCGGCTGAAACACAGGCTTCGCTTACTTCGGCTCTTGAAGAAAAGTTCAAAGATAACAAGATTGAAATTTACGATTCAAACTCGGTAAGTCCTACCGTTGCGGGAACTTTCTTCGCAAAGAGCTTGGTTGCGGTTGCCATAACGGCGATTTTGGTTATCATATATGTAGGAATAAGATTTAAACGAATAGGCGGCGTTTCGGCGGCTGTTACCGCGCTTGCCGCACTCGTTCTTGACATTTTCATTACGTTTTTCACCTGCGTATTCTTCCGTTTGCAGATAGATTCAAACTATATCGCGGTTGTTCTTACGATATTGGGCTATTCGCTTAACGATACGATAGTAATATACGACAGGATAAGGGAAAACAAGCGCTTCTATCCCGAGCTTGAAACAGGCGAGCTGGTAAATAAGAGCATAAATGCAACAATGATACGCAACATTGTTACATCGCTCACAACCTTCCTTGCGATAATCACAATAGTTGTGGTTGCCGAGATTTACGGACTTACGAGCCTTCGCACATTCGCGATACCGATGGCGTTCGGCGTAATTTCGGGTTGTATTTCATCGCTTGCAGTTTCGGGACCGCTTTGGGTTCTCTGGATAAGGCATAAGGAAAAGGTCCGTGCCAACAGCGATAAAAAAGTAAAAAGTAAAAAATAAAGAATGAAATTTACTGCGGCCGGACATTCGACCGCAGTTTATTTTATATATTGACATTAAAGGGCATAATAAAACGTAATTATTGCTAAGCGTGACAAGTTTGAGTACTGCCGCATTAGTATGACAGGTGATATAAATGACAAAGATAATAGTAGACAGCACGTGCGATTTCAGCTTGGAGGAAGCCGAAAAGGCGGGACTCACAATGCTGTCGCTCCACGTTCGGTTCGGGGACGAGGAGTTTCTCGATAAACGGACAATAACAAACGAAGAATTTTATAAAAAACTGATTGTTTCAAAGGAGCTTCCGTCTACCGCGCTTGTAAGCGCGGGGGAATTTTTGGAGGCTTATGAAAACATTCCCGACGACGATATTATAGTAATAACCCTGTCAAGCAAGCTGAGCGGAACATATCAGGCGGCTATGGTGGCAAGGGAAATAAGCGGCAGGGACAATATTTTTGTTGTCGACAGCGGCTCCGCCTCGCTCGGAACGGCGCTTATCGTCGATAAAGCGCTTGAATTGAAGGACAGCCTTTCTGCAAAAGAGCTTTACGGCACTCTTAAAAAATATGTCGCGCGCCTGCGTATAGTCGGTGTGGTCGATACGCTTAAATATCTCGTCAAGGGCGGCAGACTGTCCGCCATTTCGGGAACAGTGGGCGGATTGCTGGGAATAAAGCCGATGCTGCTTATCAAAAACGGCGATATAATAAATATCGGCAAGCCCAGAGGTATCGACAATGCAGTAAAACAGCTTGATGAAATGCTGCGTTTCCGTATGAAAATAGACCGCCGCGAGGAGATAATTTTCGCTCACGCCGATAATGAAACGGGTCTTGAAAAATTTATAAAGGCTGTCGGAAGACCGAAAAACAGCCGAATAATGTCGATAGGCAGCGTCGTCGGAACGCATACGGGTCCCGGCGTTATCTGCGCCGCATTTTTCGAGCATCCGCTTGTGGGAAACAAAATTTCTAATAATTAACAAAAATAAAAACCTCCTTTTCGGAAAAGATATATCCGAAAGGGAGGTTTTAGTTATGCAAAACAGTTCAATGTCTTTTATGAAGGGTCTCGGCACGGGAATGGTCGCAGGCGCCACAGCTATGGTAGTAGGAAAAATTATGATGAATGACCGCCACAATGTGGCTAAGGGTTCTACCAAGCTCGTTAAGGCTGTCGGCGAATTTGTTGACGGCGTGCAGACAATGTTTAAATAATTCCGATTTGCCGTCAGAGTGTAAAACAATAGCGGTCCGTAGGTTTCCTGCGGACCGCTTCCGTTTTCGTAGGACAACCACTGGCTTTGCCAGTGGGAAAAAAGCTTTAGCTATGGACAGAATAAAAACTCCTTGATAT
>CAKSQT010000065.1 GCA_934486755.1 uncultured Eubacteriales bacterium
TGTCCGCATATATCGCAAATGGTAATCTTTCGCATATAATTATATTCAATAAATCTCACAGCCCTGTCGACCTGACCGACGGAGCTGTGTTTTTTACTGCCCGAAGCCGTGCTTATTGTGTTAAGAGCTGCACAAAGATACCCTACTAACTTCACTTGGCTCAATGAATTTTCATTGCAAGACATATAATCAACACAATTCATCACCGTAGATAGCAATGTCGGATTCATAATATGCTTAATGTAATCTGTTTTGTTAATACCGCTTTCGTTAAGCCAATATTCAGCGTCGCTACCGCCGAATCCGAACCAACAAAACGACCACGTATTTTCAATATCGGGCGAATAATACGTTATAAGGGTATTGGGATGTATTATAAAAATATCGCCCTCCGATACCGAAAACTTATTGCCGTCAGCCTCATAAAAACCTTCCCCTTTTGTAACGTAGTGAATAAGATAGTATTTTCGTATATGCGGAGCGCAGACAAATTCGGGACAACAATCCTCATACCCGCAGTTTACAAGATATATTCCTAAATTTTTCACCTTAACGTTAAACATTTCTTTTCGCATAACAGTCACCGCTTTTCAATAATACTGCAATATGTTTTCTATTAAAAGTATTATACAACAGCGCGGCAACAAAAGCAACATATATACAAATTTCAAACAACTTTGCTCCATTGTAACAGAAGAATGTCTAAAATATAATGCATTCATAAGGAGTGATTTTAATGAAGTACGGCACGGTCTGCGCCTATTGGACAAAAGAATGGAGCAATGAGGATTACAAAGCTTTTGCAAAAAAAATTAAAGGGTTAGGGTTCGACGTTATGGAGTTGCCCGCAGGCGATCTGCTTAAAATGAGCGATGAAAAGTTATTTGAATTGCGTGACATCGCAACCGAATTAAACCTTGAAATCTCATCAAATATAGGGCCGCCAAAGAACAAAAACATTTCCTCTGAAAACCCCGAAATTCAACAAGCGGGAATTAAATATTTGCAGGATATAATGCTGAAAATGGAAAAACTCGGTTCAAAGGTACTTGTCGGCGCAATGTATAACTGCTGGCCATACGATTTTACGGATCTTGACAAACCAGCAATTTGGAAACGCGCTGTTGCAAATATGCGCCTGCTGGCTGATTTTGCCGAGAAGCATAACATAACACTATGTCTTGAAGTGCTTAACCGTTTTGAAACTAATTTAATTAACACCTGTTCAGAGGGCGTTAAGTTTTGCAATGAAGTCGGCAAGGACAATGTTAAGCTCCTGCTGGATACATTCCATATGAATATTGAGGAAGACAACTTGCCGCGCGCCATTATTGAAGCAGGCAGTCATTTAGGACATTTACACGTCGGCGAAGGCAACAGAAAACTGCCCGGTCAGGGGCATTTACCTTGGGCTGAAATAGGAATTGCACTTAGAAAAATCGGATACGAAAACGACGTTGTTATGGAGCCTTTCTTAAAAAGCGAAGGCGAGGTCGGCAGAGATATTAAAGTATGGCGCGACCTCAGCGATAATGCGGACGCCGAAAAAATGGACAGTATGATCGCCGATTCCCTCGGATTTTTGAAATCAAATTTTGAGGTGGCAAAATGATTGAAATACTTACAATGGGTGAAATAATAGTTGAAATTATGCGCAAAAAAGCGGACTCTCCCCTATATTGTGCGGCCGAGTTTTTAGGACCTTTTCCGAGCGGAGCGCCTGCAATATTTGCAGACACCGCAGCACGGTTGGGACACAAAACAGCAATTGTGGGCGGCGTCGGAAACGACGATTTCGGCAAATGTCTGCTTGACCGCTTTGAAAATGACGGGGTTTCAAGCCGATATATAAATGTCAGCGATGATGATTTTACAGGCTGTGCCTTTGTAACCTATTTTGAAGACGGCGAGCGTAAATTTATTTTCCACATCAACAATACCGCGGCAATTAATGTAGAAATGCCTGACATTTCAGCGGAAAAGGACATTAAATACTTCCATATAATGGGGTGTTCCGTTACCGCAAATGAACATTTTGCAAATATGATATTAACATTAGCAATGCAAATTAAGTATATGGGCGGTTCAATTTCTTTCGACCCTAATATACGGCCTGAACTTATTAAAAATGAAAATATCTTTAATAAGATATATGAAATCATTGATATTGCTGATGTTTTTTTGCCCGGCAAAGAGGAATTACTGCAACTAAGCAAGAAAGACTCTGAAAAAGAGGCAGTCGATTGGTGCTTTGAACACCCGAATATAAAAATTGTCGTAGTTAAAAACGGCTCGCACGGCTGCACTGTATACACGCGTACGCGCGTATTATCGTCAGGTGTATACAATATAACGCCCGTTGACGCAACAGGTGCGGGCGACAGCTTTGATGCCGCCTTTATTTGCGGTATTATCGAAGGTAAAGGCCTTGAAAGTTCCGTAAAATACGCTTCGGCAGCAGCGGCGCTTAACACGGCTTCATTCGGGCCGATGGAAGGTGAAATTTCGGTAAAAAATGTCAACGACTTTATTAAAACAAATGATATAGAGGTAAAAAAGATATGCCGTATGTAACAAGTAAAGAGATTATAAAAGAAGCAAAAAAAGGCGGATATGCCGTGCCTGCCCTTAATGCAGAAAATCTTGAAATGGTTCAGGCAATAATTGACGCGGCAGAGGAAACTCATTCGCCTGTTATGATACAAACCACGCCGTCA
This sequence comes from uncultured Eubacteriales bacterium, assembly GCA_934486755.1. Taxonomy (GTDB): domain Bacteria; phylum Bacillota; class Clostridia; order Oscillospirales; family Acutalibacteraceae; genus UBA737. Next base: position 2,718 of record CAKSQT010000065.1, read on the forward strand.
ACCGTTAATTATATGACCCTTGATGAGGCCTACGCAATGGTTCACGCACGTGCGGTCAACTCCAAAGTCCCTGTATGCCTTCACCTTGACCATTGTGAAAGTTTCACCGATGTTATGCGCGCCATCAAGGTCGGATACAGTTCGGTAATGATAGACGCATCAAAATTGCCCTATGAGGAAAACATAGCGGTAACAAGAAAAGTCGTTGAGGCAGCCCACGCAATGGACATTACAGTTGAGGCGGAGCTTGGAACCGTCGGAGGCAAGGAAGACGGAAGAAAAGCCGACGTTGCCTACACCGATCCTGCGCAAGCCGTTGATTTTGCGGGAAGAACGGGAATTGATATATTTGCGGTAGCGATAGGAACGTCACACGGTTTTTACAAGGGCGAGCCGAGGCTCGATTTTGATTTGCTCAACGAAATTGCTCACAAGGTCGATCTACCTCTTGTTTTACACGGCGGCTCGGGTATCCCTGATGAAATGATACAAAAAACTATTAAGTTAGGAATATGCAAAGTGAATTTTGCTACTGAGTTACGTGCCGCGGCAACTGCCGCCGTAAGAGAAAGCCTTACCGACGATAAGATTATAGACCCGAAAAAATATATGGGCAAGGCACGCGAGGCGGTTAAAAACCTTGCGATACACAAAATAAAGCTTTGCGGTTCCGACAATAAGATATGAGAGGTACTTGATATGAAAAGAAATTATTCTGTTTTTATAGATCACGTAGGCACTTTTTGCGATAGATACTGTACCGCTTATTCTGAAAAAGAATATTCAATCGGTGAAAAGTTCGACCGAATTAAAAGTATTCCGCTTTTATCGGCGGTGGATCTCAATCTTACCAAAGAGTATTTTGATAAAATAGACGAATTGAAATCAGAAATCAAGCGTACGGGTCTAAAAGTCAATTGTGTTATGGTTGATACAACGGCAGACAGAGATTACAGGCAGGGATCGTTTTCGTCGCTTGACGCTGCGATCAGAAAAAAAGCCCTTGAAAATTCAAAAAAGGCAATGGATTTTGCGGAAGAAATCGGGTGTAATACATTTGCTGTATGGCCAGGGCAGGACGGCTATGATTATATGTTTGAAGCCGATTACATTAAGGAAAGAACACTGTTTGCGGAATGTATAAAGGAACTCAGCAAATATAAGCCGAATATGAATATTGCGCTTGAATATAAGCCAAAGGAACCGAGAAACAAGTGTTATATAAGCGGTATGGCATCTACCCTTCTTATGATAAATTCACTTAATGTCAATAATGTCGGTATAGCTATGGATTACGGGCACTCGTTCTTCGCAGGCGAAAATCCCGCCGAGGCGGTGGCGCTATGCGAAATGTACGGCGGAAAACTTATGGCAGTTCATATGAACGACAATTACGGCTCCTGGGACGACGATCTTATAGCAGGCAGCGTAAACACTATCCCCTATCTTGAATTCATCTACTGGTTAAGAAAAACAGGATATAACGGTTACATAACGTTTGACCAATTCCCGTACAGAGAAAACTCGCGTGACGCCGTAAACGAAAGCGCTGAATGGTTTGATTATCTTGAATCATTAGTCGACAACTGCGACCCTGCAATAATCGAAAAGGTATTAAACAAAAAAGACGGCGTTTCGGCAAGCAGACTGACAAGAGAAATTTTGCAAGGCAAGTGTAGATAATTAAAAAGTGAGTGCAAAAGCACTCACTTTTTTTGTTTATTATTCTTCTTATGCACCAACAGCTTACACAAAAACGCTTCAAGCAAAATCATTAAAACAAAGAATACAATCAGCACTAAGACTGCGATAAGGGAGTATACGAGTTTCACGGAGCATCCTTCCTTTCAATGCCCATAACGGTATATGCGCCGATATTGTTAACGGTATTTCTGAGAAAGCTCTCGTCCTGTGCCGATTTTGAACGAACGGTAACAACGCCGTTTCCGATATCTGCTGTTGCCCAAACCCCATCGGCTGAGTTAAGCGCGTTTTCAATGCGCGCCGCACAATTTGAACAAACCATACCGTCTACCTTCATAAAAACAGTATACGGATAATGCGCTTTGTTTTTATCGGCTACCTTTACGCGTTTCACGGCTCCGTCGCCAGAGGTTCCGCAACAGCCGCTGTTCAATCTTTTTATATAACTGCGTACTACAAGCCATACAAAAACGACAGCGACCGCAATAAGAACCGCATACTTTAAAACTGTAACTCCGTTCATAGATCTTCGCCTCTTTTAAGAACGTCACCCATAGGTATAGAACGTATTTTTCCCATTTGCGTAAAATACACTATCATATAACAAGCCAAGCCCAAAGCAAACATTGCAGGCCATATCCAAGGCGCAATATAGAATGTAAGCCAGCCGCTGAAACTCTTCATCATTATGTAATAAATAACCTTTATTATGATATAGCTTAACGGCAGACTTACCGCCAAAGATATGACGGTCATTATTCCCGTAGCGGTGCTGTAAAGCGAAACCGCTTCTCTGTCGGTGTAGCCGAGAATCTTGATCATTGATATAGCGTTTGCGTTCTTTTCAATAATCTGCTTTGTTAAGAGGTACATTAACAAAACATAAATCATTGCGGAAAATCCGCACATCATCAAGAACATCGGTCCCATTGAAACATCGAGCTGGTCGGCAATGACCGTCATATCATTCTGCGTTATAACGGTGGCCACATATTTTTCATCAATACCGTCGAGTTTTATATCAGAAAAATATCCGTTATAGCAGTCATTATCCTTTCCAAACTTGCTGTTAAAATCATCTATATTCATAAACAAAGCAAGAGAAGCGGGATACCAATAGCTGCCGTTTGCTTTAAAGCTGTATTCTTTATCGCCGTATTTTTCGTGCAGCTTTATTTCATCGTTTTGTTTAATACCGTATTTCTCGGTGAGACCCTCGGAAAATAGAATTTCTCCGCGTTCTATATCTCGGTCAAAATAATCGGAATTATTCTTTATTCCGTAAACCGTTATTTCTTCATTTGCATCATTCTGCAAAGACACAACCGCGTATTTTTCAGCCTTTTCATACCCCGAATCGCAAGGTGTTTTTAATATGTACTGATAATCGGCTATTTTTGATGTAACAACATCGTCGCGGAAATTTGAAAGCAAAGGCGCCATCATCATTCCGAACATCAAAAGCACGCTTGCGAAAACAATTCCTACGAAAAGCGTAACGTATGAAAATGCGTTCTTGAAGATAACGCGCATTCTAAAACGTGTGAAAAACTTAAAATGTCTTAACCTTATTACACCCTTTTTCTTTCCCACAGTAAGCTCATGGCGCAGAAATTTAAGAGGAGAAAGCCTTGTTAAATACAGCAGAACGGTTATAACTACCGCAAAAACTATAAGGCACGGTATAACCGTAGTAAGCATAAACGCTTCTGAATTCCAAACCGTTTTATAGGTCGGCAGCGAATAGCTGTGATAATAAAGCGACGATACCGTGAACTTCATACACGTATATCCAAGAATGTTTCCTATAACCGCCGCCGCCAGCGTAACCGCTATCGGCAACACAAGATAGCGCCTTACAATCTCCGACCTCTTATATCCCGAAGATCTGAGCGTTCCTATTGCCGAAGCCTCCTGCTCTATCGTCGAGTGTGTAGTTATACCGAAAACAAATGCCAAAACCGCCATAATTATATAGAGCAGAACTATTACCATAATTTTATCGCCGCCCATATCCTCGCCTGTGAAGGTGATGGCTTGGTTGTCCTCCTGCCTTACAAAGTCGGTTACAACAGCAGATTTTATAAGCGTTTTCTTAATTTTATCGGATATTTCGGTACGCTCGTCTTTATCAAGACTTGTATCGTTGTTCCGCCAAGCGTAATTATACTTTACAGAATCGCCGATCATTTCATCAAACGCCTTATCGGTAACCGCGGCTACGGTGAACTTTTTGGCGTCAAACATCATATCGGTATTATTTTTAAACAACGCGCTGTAATCCGAAAAAGCCGTTATACCGCAAACTTTAAATTCGCCGTTCCCAACCTTTATTTTATCGCCGATCTTTATAGAATTATTTTCGGCATAAAGGCGGTCAATAACTATATCGTTGTCGGATTTCGGCATTTCACCGTCCATAAGACATATTTCATTAACATCATTGCGTTGTTTGTAAACGCGCACCGTATGATTTTTTTCGGAATCAAAATCCTCATAAAACATCGGAGAAATCTTAACCCCGATATTTTCAATTTTTCCTGTCAGGGCGCCGTCGGCTTCTGTTGCAAGCGTAAAGTGACCGTCCTCAACGCTGTATTTTTCAAAGCTGTCGTCGTATGCGGATTTTATACTGTTATCCGCGACTAAAAAGCCCGAAACAAATCCTATCGTCAGCACAAGAAACAAAAAGAGCGCTATGTATTTACCCTTATCCCTGCTCAGTTCCCTTAGAATACTTTTATTTAATGGATTCCTCATAGCAATTACCTACCATTCAAGCTCTGCGGCAGGTATTTTTTCTTGATTTACCGTATTATGCCTTATAACACCGTCGCGCAGTTTGATAACCCTGTCAGCCATATTCTTAATAGCGTCATTATGTGTGACAAATATAACGGTATTGCCGAACTTTTTATTTACATCTTCAATCAAACCGAGTATTTCTTTCGAAGTCTTATAATCCAAAGCGCCCGTCGGTTCGTCGCAAAGCAAAATATCGGGATTTTTTATAATCGCACGTCCGATAGCGCAGCGTTGCTGTTGACCGCCCGAAAGCTGATTGGGTATTTTGTCACGATGTTCATAAAGTCCCAAAACATTTATCAATTCATCAATGTCAAGCGGCTTGTCCGCAAGATAAGCGCCGACCTCTATATTTTCCTTAACAGTAAGGTTCGGTATAAGGTTATATGACTGAAAAACGTATCCCAAATGGTTTCTGCGATACATTGTAAGCTGTTTTTCATTCATTTTTTCTACCATTTGTCCGCCTATCGACAAGGTACCCGAATCAGCCGTTTCTATACCGCCGATAACATTGAGCAATGTAGACTTGCCCGAACCCGAAGGTCCAAGCATAACACATATCTCACCCTTTTCAACACCGCAGCTAATACCTTTCAAAACCTCAGTGCGTTGCTCGCCGTTTTTAAATGATTTTTTTATGTTGTTGAGTTCAAGATACACTTTAATCCCACCTTATAAGGATAATTTATTATTTGTTTTTATGACAGGAGCCGCTCATAGGACACGAACCGCAAGAGCATCCGCACGAAGACTTGCCTTTTTTCTTGTCTTTTACCATTCCGACAATTATAAGCACGATCACCGCAACAAGTACAGCGCATATCACTATCGTAGCAATATTTTCCGCAATCCAAGATAACATAACCATTCTCCTTTGATTGATCTGTTATTATTTCAGTTAGCATACGCTAACCGCATACATATAATAACACTCAATGATGTAAATGTCAAGTCCGATATGCCTATTTTTTCTTATTTTCGCCAAAAAAGATCGGACATATTTTAATACCCGATCTCAAAAACAAAACTTTTTTAATTTCATTGCTGTGCTTCATTCTCAACAGATGTCCGCACTTCAATTATATTTTTAAATACCCTCGTTATAAGCGCAAAGAATGCGGCGGAAGCGCTGACGATATAAAAAGGAAGATAATATCTGCCCGCTACAAGAGTTATCAGCGAAGCTGCAACGCAACACCACGAAATACGTTTAAACATAATAACATTTTGCGGAATAAATATTTGACCGTCCGACAGATTTTTCAATACCCTTCTGAGTGAAAGCAGAGTTACCGCAGCGAACGGCACGCAGGGATAACAGGTAAGCATAATAGTGGTAGGAAGACTTGCCGAACGCCCCTTTGTTTCAACATACCAAGTTACCAACCAAGGCAGCGCAATCGTGACAGCCACCAAAAGCACCATAAAAACATAGGTAAGAATCAGCGAAAGCATTATTGATTTTTTAGATGTCCACATTTCTACATCACCTTTTATTATTGCTACAAATAATATACAACAATGCAAAGGTTTTGTAAATATAATAATTCTTAAAAGGCGAAAAAAGAATAAAAAATGCTCCGATATAGCAAAAATTCCTTGACAAATCGACCACACTATTATATTATTAATGATATGCCGCTGTGGTGGAATAGGCAGACACAAGGGACTTAAAATCCCTCGGTAGCGATACCGTACCGGTTCAAGTCCGGTCAGCGGCACCATACACGGAGACGTATCGAAGTGGTCATAACGGACATGACTCGAAATCATGATGCCCCTTGAGGGACGAGGGTTCGAATCCCT
>CAKSQT010000066.1 GCA_934486755.1 uncultured Eubacteriales bacterium
GTATGAGCGAACCCTTACCCAAATTTAATTTTATGTATGAATCGCTGTACTCAAACACTCCGCGGCAACCCTCTAACGTTATCTCATTGTTGCCGAATATTTCAATATGCGGCGACGCGATCAAACCGGATTCTAAAATATCGTTATTCAAGGAAAATAATTTCCATTTTTCTTTTGGCTTTTTGGATACAAACTTAAATTTCTTTGACAAGACCACCCAACCCCTTGCTATAAATGTTATGAAAGAATCATTATAATAATTCATAACAGCATATAGATATTTTAGAGTTATAAATATGAAGGTGATAGTTTGCAAAAGTTTTTAAAGCTCTTAACTCCGTTTACCGCAATTTTCGTTATAATTTTTTTGATTGCAATTATTACCTCCCCAAAAATTTGCACCGAAGGCGTCGCAAGAGGGATAATGCTTTGCGGAAATGTAATTATACCGTCGCTATTTCCCTTTACTGTATGTGTAATGATAATACTTAATTCAGGTATTTTATCGCGCCTTAAATTTTTGGAAATATTCACCAAGAAACTGTTTTGTCTGACTTCGGAACAGTTCGCAGTTATGTTACTGTCATTCATCGGCGGATACCCGTTGGGTGCAAATATGATAAACGAACTTGTTAAAAGCAATAAGATAAGCAAAAATAATGCGAAAATTATGATAAATTATTGCGTAAACGCAGGACCAGCATTTACCGTACTTGCAGTAGGCACCTCGGTCCTTTCTTCAAAAAAATTAGGGTACATACTTCTCTTTTCTCACATTCTTGCCGCTTTTATATTGGCTCTTGCGTTTAGATTTATGTTCGACAGAAAAAACATCGCTTGCAGTAAAACAGAACCTCCGAGAAGCATAACATTTTCGGATAATATTGTACTTTCAACAGCCAAATCCGCCTCTGCAATCATAAATATCTGTTCATACGTAATTCTATTTTCGGCTATAACCAATTATATAGATGCATTCAGCAAGAAAATCTACCTTTTAAAATATATTAAGTTTATATTGGAGGTGACCGTAGGCATAACACAAACGCATAATATTCTGCTAATATCCTTTTTATTGGGATTTGCTGGAATCAGCGTATGGTGTCAGGTGATTTCGGTCAGCACTGAAATTAAACCTAATATAGGATGGTTAGCGCTTACAAGAATTTTTCACGGACTTATAAGCGTTATCATAACGGCAATTATACTTAAACTTTTTAAAATAAACATAACGACAGCGGCACATCAAATGCAAAACCTAAGATACTATTACTCGGGGTTTTCGCTGTCAGTCTCAATGTTGATTACGGTAATTGTTTTTTTAATATCAATTACAAGCAAAAAAAGTTGTGGAAAAATTCTTAAAGACGTGGTATAATGTCTGTATGACCGTTGCAGAGGATATGATGATATATGAGCAGTAAAATTTTTAACAAAAAACTTCCGCATTCGTGCGAATACTGTAAATACGGGAAACTATCGGAATTTTCAAATCAGGTTTTATGCTTGAAACACGGCGTAACCGAACGCCGCGACTCCTGCCGTAAATATAAATATGACGCTTTAAAGCGTATTCCTAAACGTATATCGGTAGAAGGAAACTATAAACCCGAAGATTTTTCAATTTAAACAAAATTAATTGTTGACAAAATCAATATCTGTGTTATAATAGTTTTTGCGTTACGGTGGATGTAGCTTAGTTGGTTAAAGCGCCAGTTTGTGGCACTGGAGACCGTGGGTTCGAATCCCATCTTCCACCCCATTTTTTTATTTTAACACGTTCAGCAACACGGAGAAGTACTCAAGTTGGTGACGAGGCGCCCCTGCTAAGGGCGTAGGTCGGCTAAACCCCGGCGCAGGAGTTCGAGTCTCCTCTTCTCCGCCAAAAAACCACCGTAATTTCGATAGAATTACGGTGGTTTTTTATATCGATAAGTTATACAATTAGAGCGCAAAAAAATTAATACAACGTTATTAAAGATATAAATATAATATAATAACTCAGCATAATTCAAAAGTCTGCGTGAATATTCACGCAGACTTTTCTTATAATGATTATAGAAGATAAAACGTTAAGAAGTGTTTCTGCAAATCGCCGAAACGGCTATTGTAAATTCAAATAATAAGCGGGGTAAATCGTGTTGGGGATAATTCAATGTGCGGAAGACTGCAAATATCAGTATGACGGATACTGTACGCTTGAAACATATACAACCGTAAATTCGGTTGACGGTGTTTGTCCGCATTTTCTGAAAAAATCAGCGAATAACGGCGACTGCGTCAACCAGACTTTTCGCACCGATTAGTTCCATTCCGTCGGGACATACCGTGACCTGTTTAAGACAGGAATACGGTAGTATACACTTTTTAAAACCGAGTCTTGCCGCCTCTGAAATACGGGACTGCACCCTCGGAACCGAACGCAATTCACCAGAAAGTCCCACTTCCCCGAACGCGATCAGATCATCGTCTATCGGAATATCACGCAATCCCGAGACGATTGCCATAGCAACAGCCAAGTCTGCCGCAGGCTCGTCTATCCTCATACCGCCGACGATATTAAGATAGGTATCAAAATTTGAAAAATACAGACCGATACGCTTTTCAAGAACAGCGATTATGAGGTTAAGTCTGTTATAATCATACCCAGCCGACATTCTTCTCGGATTGCCGAAGCCAGTGGCGGTTACCAATCCCTGCACCTCGGCAAGTATCGGACGGGTACCCTCGATAATACAGGTTATGCAACCGCCCGAAACATTGCTTATTCTTCCCGAAAGAAGCATTGCGGACGGATTTTCAACCTCATTAAGTCCCTTGTCAGACATCTCAAAAACACCGATTTCATTTGTGGAACCGAAACGGTTTTTAATTGAGCGTAATATCCTATAAGACTGATTACGTTCGCCCTCAAAATAAAGAACGGTATCAACAATATGCTCCATAACTTTCGGACCTGCAATATCTCCGCCTTTATTGACATGACCTACAATAAATATAGGAATACCGAGCGATTTTCCCGTTTTAAGCAATAGATTAGTAGACTCACGAACCTGAACTATGCTTCCCGCAGACGAGGTAAGCTGGCTTATCTGCATAGTTTGTATTGAATCTATTATAACAAAATCAGGTTTATTTGTATTTATATAATCGCAAATTGCCTGCGTGTCGGTTTCGGTCATCACAGTAATGTTGTCGCTTACAACCCCAAGTCTGTTCGCCCGAAGTTTAATCTGCATTGCGGATTCCTCACCCGACACATAGAGAATTTTGAGATTTTTTTGCAGAGAATTGCAAACTTGGAGCAAAATGGTGGATTTACCTATCCCTGGGTCGCCGCTCAGCAAAACAACCGAGCCTTTGACAATGCCTCCGCCAAGCACTCGGTCGAGCTCCGAAATTCCTGTAACAAAACGGCTTTCATCGTTTGCATTTATTTCAGAAAGCGGCTTTGCCGTCGCGGCAACGACAGGAGGAGTAAAATGCGAAGATACGCTTGATGTAGGCTTCAATTCCTCTTCCATAGTATTCCAAGCGCCGCAACCGCCGCACCTTCCCGACCACTTCGGCGACTGATAACCGCATTCACTGCATATAAATACTGTTTTTGACTTTGTCTGCATTATTTTCTGCACCATCCTCAGAAAAGAACTTTTGTATTCCGCAAAATACGCTGAATGCCATTTTGCCTTGATAACCGCTGTCTTTAAGCTTTTCCAACTCGGAATGATTGCTTAAAAAGCCGCATTCAACTATGACCGCAGGCACGGTGGCATTTTTAAGCAAATACGTACTGCTCGTTCCCTTTTTTATAACACGGGTATTATCTGGCTGCAATAACTGAATAACTCTATCCTGAATACATTTGCCCAGCATTTCCGACTGTTTGACCGCAGGCGAATAAAAAACCTGCGCCCCGCAAGCCGCCGATGTTGTAAATTTGTTTAAATGTATGCTGACAAATATTGCATTCGGGTATTCAGACATAAGATCAAGCCTGTTTTTTAGATCGCTCTTTTTGCGCGCCTGAATTGAGCCCGACGGAATACTGTCAGTAGAGTCATCGGTACTTCGTGTCATAACGACCTCATAACCGCCAGCCTCCAAAAACTTTTGCAGTTTTAGGGATATTTTGAGATTTATCTCTTTTTCAACTGTTCCATCTGCCGCGACCGCGCCTCCGTCAAAGCCGCCGTGGCCGCTGTCTAAAATAACCGTCGGGTGTTCCCTGACTTTTGCAGAAGCATTTATATGCTTATTATAAGTGTATATCGGCACCGCGCTCAAAAATGCAATCAAAAGCATTACAGAAAGCAGAACGGTTACTTTTTTCTTCAAGGTCACAATATCACTCCCGTACAGAATATGCGTTTTTACAGTACGGTAGAACGTGTTTGAAACAGCCTGAAAAAGCAAAATCGACAAACCTGCAATGAGATTTGTCGATTATTGGTGCGAGTGACGAGACTTGAACTCGTACGTCAAAGACACACGCCCCTCAAACGTGCCTGTCTGCCTATTCCAGCACACTCGCATTAGAACACCTTAAATTTATCGTGCCAGATTATTATATCATCAACAACCCATTATGTCAACAAAAATTTTATCTTTTTTTACACTTTTCGGGCGGACCGAAAAAGTCCGCCCGAATTAGGCAAGTGTTTATTTATGAAATACCAACGTAAAGGTTTTTTCTCCGCTGTCGGTTTCTGCAACAATTTCATAATCACCGTAAAAACCGCGGAAACTGAAGGTTCCGTCTTCGGAAGCCGTAACGGCGGTCTCTGTGCGCCACTCTCTATTAATGAGATTATCAAGCATTTTGTAAACGGGCTTTTCGCTCATATCATTTCTCAAAAGCGCGCCCTTAAACTCGTCCTCATTTTCAAAGGCAGAACCGTCAAACATATTCCACCATATAATCGCTTCCATATTAGGCGTTGAGAACCAGAGACGGAACAGGTTTTCCGTAATTTCACGTTGCAATCCCTCGTCAATTTTTTCGCCAAACAAGGTTGAGGGAATTGTGATTTCGGAAATTTGCATAGGTTTGTCAAGAACAGAATAACCTTTTAAAACCTTATCAACGCACTCAATATCAAACATACCCCTGCCGAAGAACTGCTCGTGTTCACGGCTTACGAACGCGTGATACTGAATTCCGATTGAATCAACGCGGCACCCTTTTGCCTGCAATGCTTGAAGATAAATGTAGTAGGGGCTTGAATCAAGGCAATAATCCACCCAAGTATACATATGATTTTCGTTGGTCATAAGTTTTGAATTCGGGAACAGCTTATCTGCTTCCTTATAAACATCATAAACATAGTCCTGCGGCATTTCATCATTGCCCCACTGCCCTACTCTGCCGCGGCACAAATGTTCATTTGCAACGTCAATATACTTGAATACATCTTTATAGCGTTCGCTGAGCGCTTTCATATAATCCAAAATATCGGGTAATATTTTTGTGTGATCATTATTAAGCCACTCGGGCTGCATCATTTTCCTATGCCAAATGAGATTGTGCGCCTTAGCGGTTAAACTGTTTTCTTTGCAAAATTCAAGTACAGAATCAATTGGCTGACGGCGAGGTACAAACGAACTGTTTTTTTCAAATCTGTATTTGCCCTTTTCAGGCTCATAGTCACGCCAAAAAGTTCCCACAACCGCAGTATTAAACAGTTTTAAGAATTTCTCCTTATACTCGTCGTTCTGTTCGTTTGAATTAAAAGAATCAAGCATAAAGGTGTTTGCGCCGAACATAAAATCGCTTTTAATCTGTTTTACCCTTATTCTTTCGGCTTTTATTCCGTCAGGAAGTTCTACTTTAAAATCGCCTTTGCGGTATTTTTCGATATTGTTTTCAATTTCTTTTTCAAGCGGTTTACCGCAAATAGAGATATTTTCATAGAGATGTCTTAAAGATTCTGACATATAAAGTTTCTCAATTTCTTATTTATTCAAAATTTTTAAGTAATCCTGATACGGCTTATCCCAAGCGTCGCTGTCAGCAGGCTCATAATTCTTTAATTCTGTCGAATTTGAAACAACTCTGCGTATTTCTTTAAGTCCGTTGATTTCTCCGAGCGCGGTATAGGCAACGGCAATATTGCCCATAACGGTAGCCTCGGTAGGACCTGCTATAACCTTAACGTTACAGGCATCGGCAGTCAGTCGGCACAACAGCTTATCTTTAATACCGCCGCCGAGAATGTTAATACTGTGATACTTCCTGCCGCCAAGTTTTTCGAGACATTCAAAAGTATATTTATATTTCATAGCAAGACTCTGATAAATGCATCTCATAATCTCGCCGCGCGTTTTCGGCACATACTGCCCCGTTCTTTCGCAGAACTGCATTACGCGTTTAGGAAGATTGCCCGCCGTCTCAAAAGACGGGTCGTCAACATCGACAAAGCACTTGAATGGCTCAGCCGCAAGAGCTTCTTTTTCAAGGGTGTCAAATCCAACGTCATCGCCCTCGCGCTTCCATTGTCTGCGGGACTCCTGTATGAGCCAAAGTCCCATTATATTTTTAAGAAATCTTGTTTTACCGCTGTACCCGCCCTCGTTGGTGAAGTTAAGAGAAGCGGCTTCGTCTGAAATGATCGGTTCGGGGCTTTCTATTCCGAAAAGGCTCCAAGTTCCGCAGCTTATGTAAACAAAATCATCGGTGTCCGAAGGCGTTGCGGCAACCGCGGATGCGGTATCGTGACCCGCAACCGCTATAACGGGAACTTTTTTACAGCCGAGTTCTTCGCATATATCATCAGACAACATTCCGTAAACCTTGCCTGATTCAACGATAGGTGCAAAGATTTTTTTCGGAAGTCCGAGTTTTTCTATAAGTTCAAAATTCCAATCGCGCTTATACGGGTCAAAAATGTTTGTGGTTGAGGCTATGCTTGCCTCGTCCTTGACCTCGCCTGTAAGCATATACGCAAACAGGTCGGGCATTAAAAGAATTTTCTCGGTTCTTTCTAACAGTTCAGGCTGTTTCAGCTTTAAATACATAAGCTGATAAAGCGTGTTAATTCTCATGCACTGAGTTCCGCTGAGCTTATAAAGTTCCTCTTTTGAAACTATTTTCTCAACTTCCTCAATCATACCCTCGGTTCGTTTATCGCGGTAGTGAACAGGGTTTGCCAAAAGGTTGCCGTTTTTATCCAGCATACCGAAATCAATGCCCCATGTGTCAATACTTACAGCATCAAACCCGCCGCCGTTTACGGCTTTTGTAATTCCCGACTTTATCTCAAAGAAAAGTCTTAAAACGTCCCAATACATAGTTCCGTTTACAATAACGGGGTCGTTGCTGAAACGGTGAATTTCCCGCATAGAAATCTTTTCGCCGTCATACTCGGCTATCATTGCTCTGCCGCTTGAAGCACCAAAGTCAAAAGACAAAATCTTTTTCATTTTTATATCTCCTAACCGCTTTAAAGTGTCAGTACCCAACGCCTACACTCAAAGCAAATAATATCATTTATATCATAACAAAACAGGATAGATTTGTCTACTAATATTTTTAAATTCTTGTATAAAACAAAAAACTGTGCTATTTTATATTAGGAAATTTTTTTTACACGGAGCGGCACAATGAAAAAAGATTTATGGCAATACCTTGAAACCGCCGAAAAACCGATAGTTCTTTACGGTATGGGCAACGGCGCAGATAAAATTATAAACATTCTCAATTCGCGCGGAATAAAAATCAGCGGCGTTTTTGCAAGCGACGGATTTGTCCGCAAAAAAACATTCCACGGCTTTCAAATTGAAACCTATGGCGAAATAAAAGAACGGCTGGGCAATGTGATAGTTCTTGTATGCTTCGGCAGCAGTCTAACCGACGTTATTGCAAATATAGAACGCATTGCGAAGGAGCAGGAATTGTATGCTCCCGAGGTTCCCGTGTACGGAGGCGGACTGTTTACCCTTGACTATGCACGGAAAAACAGAGACAGATTTGAAAAAATATACAATATTCTTGCCGACGAATTATCACGCAAAACATTTGAGTGTATCGTCAATTATAAATTGAGCGGCGACATCAAGTTGTTGAAGGCGTGCGAAGTAACGCCGGACGAGCCGTTTGAAAATATTTTAAAACTAAGCGATAAAGAAACCTATATCGACCTCGGTGCCTACACGGGAGATACAGTAAAACAATTTACAACCGCCGTAAGCGGAAAATACCGCAAAATATATGCGGTAGAACCAGACAAAAAGACCTTTTCGAAGCTGAAAGCAAATACCTCCTGCACAAAAGACATAGAACTTATAAACGCTTGCATATCCGACAAATGCGGAACCCTGACCTTTAAAAACAACGGCGGAAGAAACTCCGCCGTAGACGAGGCGGGCTTGATAACCGATTGCACAACAGTAGACGCGATTTTAAACGGAAACAGCGCCACCTACATAAAAATGGACGTTGAGGGTGAAGAAATTGCCGCCATACGCGGTTCAGAAAGAACCGTGAAAGCTTACAAGCCCAAAATGTTAATATCCTGTTATCATCGTACCGACGATATGCTTTCTATTCCCGAGGCTGTTTTCGCAATGCACGGTGATTACAAACTGTTTATGCGCCATTACATGTACATTCCTGCCTGGGATACTAATTATTTCTTTGTATAGAAACAACATTTTTACAAACAAATGCAACATTAGTACAAATGTTCTACTTATTATCTTTGGCGTATTTGCTCGGAGAAACCCCAACAACGCTCTTAAACAGTTTTGAAAAATAATATATATCCTGTATTCCTGTATAAAGCGCGACCTCGGTAACCGTATACTTTCCCAGTTTTAATAGTTCACACGCCTTTTTAATTCGGTATTTCATCAAATACTGCTCAGGCGACGAACCTGTATAATTTTTAAAAATACGGTAAAAGTAACTTCTTTCAAGTCCGAGATGTCCG
>CAKSQT010000067.1 GCA_934486755.1 uncultured Eubacteriales bacterium
ATACCAAACTCGGGAAAAACCTTTACAGCCTGTACGGCATTGATAAAGAAAGCGTAGCAGTCAATGAAAACGGCGAGTTTTTCAGAAACCGCAGCTACTACGTCGCCGTATCCCAGAACAACTTTTCCGATATGAAAATGTTTACCGTCATCCCGAAATCCCGCTATTTTTCTGATTACTTCTGGTCGGCTATGAGCACGGTGCTTGTCGGCATTATGTTTTTGATGTTTGCGATAACCGTTACGTTTTACTTTATCAAAAAAACGTATGAACCGATAAAAAATATCGTTGAAACATTCAGATACCATCTGCCTTACAATATGGGCGAGTATGAAAACGACGTAAAGTTTATAAACGACAATATAGAAGCGACGCTTAAACACAACGAACAGCTTTCCGAAAGATTAGAGGAAAACATAACCAAACTGCAACAGGCGCAAACGCAGGTTCTTCAAATGCAGATAAGTCCGCACTTTGTTATGAACACGCTTGAAAACGTAAAACAGGTTTCGGTTGAACAGCTCGGTATGAACAACCCGATAGAAAACAGTCTTGTTCTGCTGTCAACGATAATTAACCAAAGCGTTCGCCAAAATGATATTTTCAGCACGGTAAAGGGCGAAATAGAACTGTCGAAATGTTATTTACAGCTTATGCAAAACAGGTATAAAAACCGTTTTGAGGTTTATTGGAACGTTGAACCGCAAACGGAAAATTATATGCTTTTAAAATTCACGCTTCAACCGATACTTGAAAATATATTTTCACACGGTTTTCACCCGCGCAGAACCGACCAATGGATACAAATAGGCATTTCGGAAACACAGCAAAACCTGATAATAAAAATTGCCAACAACGGCAGACCCATCGAAAAGGAAACGGTTGAAGAACTGTTAAGCTCACTTAAAACAAACCGAGACGTTCCGCGCGGACACGTAGGACTGCAAAATGTTCAGTTAAGAACCATACTGCTGTTCGGCGAAAACTACGGCATAACTGACATAAAAAGCGGCGATGAGAGAACCGAAATAACCCTCACCCTGCCGAAAAAAGAGCGCAAAAAAGATTGAACCCGATAAAATCGGGTTCAATCTTTAATATTATTTAATTCCGTTAATTTCACGGTATTCGCGCCAGACGTTTTCAAAAAATCCGCCGCCCTCTGGCAATGGACGAACCGACCTTATACTGATTTCGCACTCGCCGTTATTATACCTTACCAGCTGTACTATACCGTTTTGTGAGCCGTCGTCTGCTTCAAATCGAAAAATTTCGTCAAGACCATCGGGCTTTTCGCCGTTTTCCGAATAATAGAGCGCTGAACCGCGCGTTTTGCCGCCGTTTTCGGAATAGTTTTCCATTGCGGAAACATAAACAAGCTGGCTTATGAGCATTTCTCTTGCTTTAAAGGCTGAAAACAGCTCGCTTTTATCTTTTATTTTGATAATTTCGGAAGCATTTTTAACTTTTTTCGCAAGGCGGAGCCTGAATTCCGACATCAGTTCGGCTTTTCTTATAGCGCCCGCGAATTTATCCATATCGGCGGTGCTTTCCAAACGTATTTGCTTTACATTTGAACTGTCGGACAGTATGCCGTCGGCAAAATTAAATACGTCATTCACATATTTTTCCGAAACCGCCGCAAATTTGACGCAATCTGTTTTGGGTGAAGTGTTGCGGCTTATATAAAGCGCGGCTCTTGCGGCGCCGACCTGACCCGCGTTAAGCGCGCTTCCGCCGGGTCGGTAAATTCCGTGTGTGCCTGCCGCCTCGCCTATTACAAACAGTCCCTTAACCGAGCTTTGCCACCACATATCAACGTCTATTCCGCCGTTGTTATGCTGTGAACAAAGTGAGATTTCAAGTCTTTCCTTTTTAAGGTCAACACCCCTTGACAGATAAAGGTCATAAGCGGGCGAATTCATATAAAGCAGACGGTCTATCGGCTTGCCGAAGCAAGCGTCGGCGTTTTTCAGGTACTCATAAACCTCATTGCCGAGCTTTGAATAATCAAGCTCTTGAAGATTTAACGGATTTTCCCTGAAATCAAGATAGACCCGCCTGCCGAGCATATTTTTCTCAATATAAACAAGCAGATCAACAACCGAAGAACCGTTGAGCGCCTTGCGGCTGTCAAACGGCCATTCATAGCCTTTTTTAAAGACCATATCAAGCATTTTGCCCTCGTCTTTAAAATATGTATCAAGGAACTCATATTCGTTCCCCTCGCAATCGACCGAGACAAATTTCGGAAGCACCTGCATATATGTTCCCGAAACGTTCCACCGCGGATTGATTGAGGCAAGTCCGTACTGCCATTCGGTTAGGTTTTTGCCTGCCGCACCCGCTTCAAACGCAACGCCGTTGCTCCCCGTGTGTCCGACAGGATAAACCGTATCGTTATATATCCCAGCAGGACCGCCCGTAGCCATTATTATATTTGCGCAGCTATAAAGCGTAAACATTTCATCATCGGTTTGAGCCTTGCGGTTAAGGGTTATAAAGCCAACCGCGGCATCGCCGTCCTTTACGACGGATACCAGCAGTTCGCCGTCAATTATCCTTATACCCTTTTCGCCGACAGCACGTTGCAGACACTCGGTCATAAGTTTTGAGGTTAACGGACCTGCCGATGTGGCTCTGGTACGCGGGTCGTGGTCGGTCTTATAGCCGACAAACTCGCCGTAGCTGTTTGTCGGGAACGGCACGCCGAGCATACAAAGCCTTATAAAGCAAGGAACCGACAACGCCGCTTCGGCAAGCGCGTTATCCCCGTCAACACAGCCGTATGAAAACAAATCCTTTGCCATATCGTGCGGACTGTCGGCGCAGTCTCCGCTCAGATTGAGCTTATAATAGGTCTGCTTATCGGAACCCGTATTGCGCGAGGTTCCCATATTGACCCCCTCGGTTATCGCGGCAATATCCGTCACACCGTTTTCATACAGGTTCAATGCGGCGCTGTATCCTGCCGCGCCCGTACCTATGACCGCCGCGGAAAGTGTTACGGTTTTAACCTTTCTGTTTCCGAAAATTTGAATACCGTTTTTCATAATTAAAGTCTCCTGATGTGGAATCCCCCGTCAACGTCGATAGACTGACCTGTTGTATATCCGAGCTGACCGCTGCAAAGCACATAAACTGCGTTGGCAATGTCCTCAGGCTGTCCCCAACGGGCAATCGGAAGCAGACCGTCCGCTATCAGGGCGTCATACTTCTGTTTTACGGTATCGGTCATACCCGTATGTATTATACCTGGTCTTATTTCGTTTACGGTTATACCGTATTCGGCAAGGCGGTCGGCAAAGAGGGTGGTTATCATTGAAACACCCGCCTTGGAAATGCAGTATTCGCCCCTGCTTACCGAGCTTGTATATGCCGACATAGACGATATATTAACTATATATCCCTTGATTTTATTTTCTACCATATATCTTGCGAAAAGCTGAGTCAAAAACATAGTTGCCTTTGTGTTTATCCCCATAACGCGGTCATAGCTTTCCTCGGTCATTTCAAGGAGATCGGCGCGCACTCTCGGCGCAACTCCCGCGACGTTTACCAAAACATCAACCGTACCGAAAAGCTCCTTTGCCTTTTCAAGAGCCGCCGCGCGGCAATTAGAATCTGCTATATCGCATTTAAAATAATGCGCGTTTTCAATACCGCTGTAATCAACCTTTTCGCCGTCCAATATATCAAGACCGAGAACGGCAAATCCCTCTGCCAAAAGTTTTTTAACCGTCGCGAAGCCTATTCCGCCCGCCGCGCCTGTAACTATTGCGCTTTTCATAATTATTTACCTCCGTTTTTTAATAAATTGCCGTAAACTTCCCTGTCAAACACCGCGCAGCCTGGCGTCATACCCGCGCGCATTATATGCGTGCATTTACTGCACGTAACGCAAAGATGCTTTGAGCGTCTGTCGGTCATAATATCCTTTGCTATATCGGGATTGGCAAGAGTCATTCTGCCGTATCCCGCAAAATCAAACCAGCCTTCGTTTATACATTCGGCCGTGACATAGCGCGACTGCGCGCCGAGGTAGGTTATTCCCGAACACACGATAAGCATTTGCGGAACCGCCGCTTTAATATCCCTTGTTCCCTTTAACATACGCTCAACGCCGACTATCGGCGCTTCGTCAACCGCATAAGGCACACCGCTGACAGCAGGTCGGTTCACGTGGGGATTAACGTAAGGGTTGCCCATCGTTATATCAACAAGGCGGTCGCCCAAGCCGTACAGGTCGTTTACAAGCCGTTTTGCCTCGTCAAAGCAGGGTGTTAATCCGCCGTTTTGAACTGTTCCGAAGCCGTAAGGATACTCAACCCCGTCATAGGCGTTCATTCTCACCGTGACGATAAACCCGCCGCCTACCGCTTTCTTGACCTTGGCAACAGTTTCCCGCAACATTCTGGTTCTGTTTTCATAACTGCCGCCGTACTTTCCCTCTCTTGTGTATGCCGAAAGCAATTCGCTCAACAAATAGCGGTGGCACGATTTAATATCCACACCGTCAAAACCCACCTGTTTCGCCAACAACGCGCTTTTAACGTAGCAGTCTTGAAGACTGTCAAGCTCATCATCGGTTATAATTCTTGAAGCGTCAATAGGCTCGTTTTCATAAACGGGATTGTTATATGCGATTATCGGTTCGGGATAGCCGTTCGGCTTGCTGTATCTTCCCGAATGGGTAAGCTGCATAACAATTATCGGCTCGTAGCCGTTTTCTTCAAGGCAGGTCTGCTTTATTTGTTTTACAAATTCGGCATAGCTTTGAACGTTTTCCTCGCTTATAAACATCTGTCTTGGATTTGCTTTTCCGTCTTTTTTCACCGCGGTTGCCTCAAACCAAATCAGTCCCGCGCCGCCCTTGGCAAAACGCATATAACGGCGGACGGTAAGCTCGCCCACGCTTCCGTCGGGATTGCCGTCACATCCCTCCATAGCCTGATAAACTATTCTGTTGGGTATTTTTTTGCCGTCAACGGTAACGCTCTGCTTCAAAACATCGGCATTTTCGCCGACAGGCAGTTTTACGCCGTTTTCGGCGCATATACTGTTAAAACTGCCAATATCCGTTATAAATTTTCCTGCCATTAAAATTCCTCCCTTTATTATGTATATATTGCTTTAAATTTCAAAATAAAAAGCAAAATTCGTGATAGACTTTTCGCTGAATACATTATATAATACTAATATAAAAATCGGTTATGGGATAATTGCCGAATATTATGTAAAATTTGCTGAAAAGGAGGTGTGGTATGTCATATCCTCCCTGTGTTGAAGTCGCGTCGTACAAGCAGGAGCTGTCGGGCGCTTCTATGCATTACCACAACACATACCAGATCGTCTACATAAAGGAAGGCGGCGCGCTTCTTCATATTTCGGACAAACGGTATGAAATAACCTCGCCGTCGGTCGTCTTTATAAGCAATCTTGAAAGCCATTCGATAACCCCGACGGGGGACGTTTACCGTCGGTATACGGTTTCGCTTAACCCCAAGCTGACGCAGCAATGCATTAAAAACACTCGGCTTGTTTCGGTTTTTTCAAACCGTCCGTCCTCTTTCAGCCACGTTTTTGACGCTGGCGGGCTGACATCGGAGCTTAATTCCCTGTTCGACCTGCTCTGCAAGGAAATGCGGCATACTTTAAATCAGGACAGTCCCGCTAATTTGTATGTTGAGAGCATACTCACGGTCTTGTACCGCAACAACAAAAACGCTTTTCCGCCGCTTAACAGCAGTATTGACGAATCCGTAACATCGCTGAAAAATATGCTTGAACGCGACTATGCTTCATCATTCACGCTTGACGAGCTTTCAAAACGGCTCAATATAAGCACCTACTACCTTGCACACAGTTTTAAATCGGTAACGGGCTACGGCATAAAGCAGTATCAAATATTGTGCCGCATAGCGGCGGCAAAGGAGCTGCTTGCCGAATCCGACCTGCCCGTGAGCGAAATTTGCTACAAAACGGGTTTCTCCGATTTAAGCAACTTTTCCCGTTATTTCAGCAGAAACGTCGGTCTTTCGCCGACAGATTACAGAAAAAATTACAGTAATTCAGGTGATATTTATGAATAACAGTTGTATTTTTTTAGGAACTTCCGAAAAAATCGAAGAAGTATACGGCGAAAAACTTTTAAACCGTATGTCGGCGGAGATAAGCATTGACAAAAACGCCGTGTTTACCGAGGATATGCTCAAAGAAAATAAGGAAACGCTGAAAAATGCGGCATTCGCTTTCGGAACTTGGGGATTTCCCGCACTCAGCGTTTCGCAAATAAAGGAGTATTTACCGAATTTAAAATACGTCTTTTACGCCGCTGGTTCAGTAAAAGGGTTCGCGGACGCATATTTTGAAAACGGTATCAGGATATTCAGCGCGGCGGCGGCAAACGCCGTTCCCGTAGCGCAGGTGACCTCGGCGCAGATAACGCTTTCTAACAAAGGCTTTTTTCAGCACATTATGCATACAAAAAGCGGCGAAGACAGCGTTGCGCGCGGCGAAGTAAACCTATACCCAGGCAATATAGGGGCAAAAATAGGAATTATAGGCGCAGGAGCGATAGGAAGACGGGTTATAGAACTGCTCTCAGCCGAGGAAAATGAGATATTTGTTTTCGACCCGTTTTTATCCGCCGAAACAGCCGAAAAGCTCGGCGTACGGCTCTGCTCACTTGAAACGCTGTTTTCAGAATGTGATACTATTTCCAACCACCTTGCCAACAACGAACAAACTCAGGGTATACTGAATTACGGACTTTTCAGCCGTATGAAACCGAATGCTGTATTTATAAACACGGGGCGCGGCGCGCAGGTAGTTGAACAGGACCTTGTAAAAGCGCTTTCAGAACAGCCGAACAGAATAGCGGTTCTTGATGTTACCGATCCCGAACCGCCCATCCCCGACCACCCGTTTTTCAAAATGCCGAATGTGTTTTTAACGCCGCATTTCGCGGGAAGCTGCGGAAATGGGCCACAGCGTATGGCAAGATATATGTATGAGGAATATTTAAGAATAACAGACGGCGAAAAGCCGCTATATGAGGTAACCCAAAATATGCTTAAAACTATGGCTTAGCGTGAGCCTGTCACACTAGATAAGAGGTAATGTATGTTTAAAACAGCAGTAACATCGGTGTCGTTCCGCTCGAACACCGCTTATGAAATAATAAAGGCGGCAAAGGAAAGCAGGCTTGACGCTATTGAATGGGGCAGTGACGTTCACGCTCCGTGCGGCAATCCGTCAGTTCTGAAAGAAATAAATAAAATGTGCCGTGAAGAAGAAATTTTAATATCGTCATACGGCTCATACTACCGCATAGGCAAAGACAAGCCCGAAGATATAAAGCCGTATCTTGAAGCGGCAAACCTGCTCGGTACCGATTGTATACGTGTATGGTGCGGTGAAAAGGGCTCAGCCGAAATAGGCTCCGACGGGTTCTCGGCACTTGCAGACCAAGGGCGCAAAACGGCGGAAATCGCCGAAAAGGCCGGTATACAATTATGTCTTGAATGTCACCCGTTCACGCTGACCGATGATTACGAAGTATCAAAGCGTTACATAAGCGAGGTCGGCAGTCCTTTTCTCAGAATGTATTGGCAGCCCAACCAATTTAAAAGTGAGGAATACAACATAAAAGCCGCCTCGGCGCTCGCCGACATCACCAGAAATATACACGTGTTCCATTGGGACAGCGAATACAAAAAATACCCTCTTAAAGAGGGTACTGAAATATGGAAAAAGTATTTATCTTTTTTTGGCGGCAGCCACACCCTGATACTTGAATTTATGCACGACACCGCATAGAATCGCTCAAAGAAACCGCCGCCAAGCTTATATCTTGGTTACAAAAGAAATAATAATCCGAATAATATTAAACGGTGTTGCCTCATTACCGAAGCAACACCGTCTTTTATTTTATAAAATTATTTTGTTCCGAATATACGGTCGCCTGCGTCGCCGAGACCTGGAACGATATAGCAGTGTTCGTTAAGATGATCGTCAAGACCTGCGCAATATACGGGTACGTCGGGGTGAACCTTTGTGAAGGCTTCTATTCCCTCGGGAGCCGCGATTATGCACATAAACTTAATTCTCTTAGGGTTAAATTCTTTGATTTTTGAAACAGCGTCGATCGCGCTTCCGCCTGTTGCGAGCATCGGGTCGAGAACAAAAACGTCGCGCTCGTCAAGGTCGGCGGGCAGCTTGCAGTAATAATCAACAGGAGTGTGTGTTTCGGGGTCGCGGTACATACCGATGTGTCCCACACGGGCGGCGGGTATAAGGCTCAAAACGCCGTCAACCATTCCGAGACCCGCTCTTAAAATCGGCACAAATGCCATTTTACGTCCCGAAAGGACCTTTGTTTTGGCAACCGACACGGGAGTTTTGGTCTCAACCTCTTCAAGAGGAAGATCGCGCGTTGATTCATAGCACATAAGCATTGCAATTTCGCTTACAAGCTCGCGGAACTGCTTTGAGCCTGTGTTCTCATCACGCAGAATGGTGAGCTTGTGCTGAATAAGCGGGTGATCCATAACGAATACATTTTTGTTCATAATAATAACCTCCGAAATTAATTGTTTTCTATATCAGCTATCTTGTCAATGCGACGCTGGTGACGGCCACCCTCAAATTCCGTATCGACAAAAATATCAGCAAGTTCCAAGGCGGTTCCTATGCCTATAACGCGTCCGCCGAGAC
>CAKSQT010000068.1 GCA_934486755.1 uncultured Eubacteriales bacterium
TCCTCGGTGCGCGAGCATAAGGAAATTTATAACGCTATTGAAAAAAGGGACAGCGTTCTTGCCGAAAAATGCGCTATTGAGCATGTCAGGAACGCTTACCGCCATATAATCGGAAAGGATAGGTAGATATGGGATATACTATTGCACAAAAAATCATTAAGGCTCACCTTATAAGCGGCGATATGACCGTCGGCAGCGAGGTTGCGCTCAAAATCGACCAAACCCTTACTCAGGACGCTACGGGAACTATGGCGTATCTTGAATTTGAAACAATGGGGCTTGACAGGGTGAAGACCGAGCGCAGCGTGGCGTATATCGACCACAACACACTGCAATCAGGATTTGAAAATGCCGACGACCACCGTTACATTCAGTCGGTGGCAAAAAAACACGGGATTTATTTTTCAAGGCCTGGCAACGGCATTTGCCATCAGGTTCACCTTGAACGCTTCGGCAAGCCAGGCAAAACTTTAATAGGCTCCGACAGCCATACTCCCACGGGCGGCGGTATAGGTATGCTCGCAATGGGCGCGGGCGGTCTTGACGTTGCGGTTGCTATGGGCGGCGGCGCATATTACATCACAATGCCTAAAATGTATAAGGTAAACCTTACGGGTAAGCTCAATCCGTTTGTCACCGCTAAGGATATAAGCCTTGAAATTTTGCGTATACTCTCGGTAAAGGGCGGCGTAGGCGCAATTATCGAGTGGGGCGGCGAGGGAATTAAAAATCTCTCGGTACCCGAGCGCGCAACCATAACAAATATGGGAACCGAGCTTGGCGCTACAACTTCTATCTTCCCGTCCGACGAGGTAACAAAGGCGTTCTTGGAGGCAGAGGGCAGAGGCGAAGACTATGTTCCGCTTGCAAGCGACGAAGACGCGGTCTACGATAAGGTTATAGACATTAACCTTTCTGAGCTTAAACCGCTTATCGCCTGTCCGCACAGTCCCGATAATGTTGTTACGGTTGAATCGCTCAAAGGAACAAAGGTCGATCAGGTCTGCATAGGCTCCTGCACCAACTCGTCGCTTTTCGATATGTTAAAGGTTGCCGCTCTTTTAAAAGGCAAGGTTATAGACCCGACCGTAAGCCTTTCAATCTCGCCTGGCTCAAAGCAGGTGCTTACAATGCTTTCCGACTGCGGCGCGTTAAGCGACATTATAGCAAGCGGCGCGCGTCTGCTTGAATGTGCCTGCGGACCGTGTATCGGTATGGGCTTTTCGCCCAATTCGGCAGGCGTTTCGCTTAGAACCTTTAACCGCAATTTCGAGGGCAGAAGCGGCACCGCCGACGGCAAGGTATATCTTGTTTCGCCCGAAACCGCGGTTGCGGCGGCGCTTACGGGATACATAACCGACCCGAGACTTTTAGGCGATATGCCCGAGGTTAAAATGCCCGATAGCTTTAAGATAAACGATACCGCCGTTATTGCTCCCGCAGAGCCTGAAAACGCGGCGCAGGTCGAGGTTTTGAGGGGACCCAACATCAAGCCGTTCCCCGAGGCAAGGCCGCAGGAGGATACCCTTGAAGCAGAGCTTGTTTTAAAGGTGGGCGACAATATCACGACCGACCACATAATGCCCGCGGGCGCAAAAATACTGCCCTACCGTTCAAATATTCCGTTCCTTTCGCAGTTCTGCTTCGGCGTTTGCGATAAGAGCTTCCCCGAGCGCGCAAAGGCTCTCGGTCAGAGCATAATCGTCGGCGGCAGCAACTACGGACAGGGTTCATCGCGTGAACACGCGGCGCTCGTGCCTATGTATCTCGGCGTGCGCGCGGTAATAACCAAGAGCTTTGCGAGAATACATATCGCAAACCTCATAAACGCAGGCATTATGCCGCTTACCTTTGAAAATCCCGAAGATTATGACAGATTGAATCAGGGCGACAAGCTCTCAATGTCCGATATATTTGCGGGTATGGAAAGCGGTAAGATAACGCTTAAAGACGAAACAACGGGCGAGAGCTTTAACCTCACCTGCTCGTTCACCGACAGGCAAAAAGCAATCCTCAAAGCAGGCGGACTGCTTCAATTCACTAGCGTGACAGAACTTTAACCTGTCACGCCTACGAAACAAAATTTTGCATAATACATTGCCTCAAAACTTGAAATACGGAAGTATTCCTGCGTTTTATCGGCTTCGTCTTATAACAAAATTTTTAGTTTCGATAGGTTAAAAGTTTCTGCCGCCGAATTTTTTATTCGGCGAAGCGAGAAATTTGCAGCAAGGCTGACGCCTTGCAAAAATAAACGCAAAGCCGCAATCTAAAAGGCGGCGAGCGAAACCGTGGCAGGTTAAAGTCCTGTCACGCTAAGGAAGGGAAATAATATTATGGAAAAGTACATTGATTCGGCGGTAGAACAGTTCCGCAAAATACTCACAGAGCAGATAGCGCGCGAGCGCAAAATGGAGAACGAAAAGAAGTTTACCGATTATCAGAAGCTTGATAAAATAGTAATCGGTATCTGCGGTGGCGACGGTATCGGCCCGATAATCTCGGCTGAGTCGGAAAGACTTTTGCAGTTCATCTTGAAAGATGAAATTGCCGCAGGCAAGATTGAACTTCGCACAATAGAGGGTCTTACCATTGAAAACCGTATAGCGCATAATCAGGCTATCCCTGACGACGTTCTTGCCGAGATAAAGGCTTGCAACGTTGTTTTAAAGGCTCCTACCACCACCCTTAAAGGCGGAACTCTTGAAAGCGCAAACGTTGCAATGCGCCGCGAGCTTGACCTTTACGCAAACGTACGTCCCGTGTGCGTTCCCGAGGAAAATATCGACTGGACATTTTTCAGAGAGAATACCGAGGGCGAGTATGTTCTCGGCAGCCGCGGTGTTGAAATTCCCGATACGCTGGCTTTTGACTTCAAGGTAACCACTAACGAGGGAACACGCCGTATCGCGCGCGCGGCTTTTGAGTATGCCAAGAACAACGGCAAAACAAATGTCGCTATCGTAACCAAGGCAAACATAATGAAAAAGACCGACGGAAAGTTCTCGGATATATGCCACGAGGTAGCTGAGGATTACCCAGGCATAGAAGCGGAGGATTGGTACATTGATATAATGACCGCAAACCTCGTAAATCCGCGTGTAAGAAGCAAGTTCCAGGTAATAGTTCTCCCCAACCTCTATGGCGACATCATTACCGACGAGGCGGCTCAGATACAGGGCGGCGTTGGAACCGCAGGCAGCGCCAACATAGGCGACGAATACGCTATGTTCGAGGCTATTCACGGCTCTGCTCCCCGTATGATAGAAACAGGCAGAGGCGCCTATGCCAACCCTACAAGTATGTTCAAGGCAACCGAAATGCTGCTTCGCCATATAGGTTATGCCGATAAGGCGGATAAGCTAGGCAAGGCGATGCACTACTGTATGGACGTTGATAAAAAGTATGTTATCACGGGTCACGAAGACGGCGCAACGGGCAGAGAGTTCGCCGATTACCTTATGGAAACAATAGAAAAAATGTAAATAAATAAACCGACCGCTTAATCAAAACCTGATTGAGCGGTCAGTTTATTGAGAGTTGAAAATTAAAAATGGAAAATTGTAAATTCTAAATCAAAAAATTCTTGACTATCTGGTGAAGATATGTTATAATAACTTTAAGCCGACGACGGGCGGAACGTCGTCGAAATGCTGACGCATTTGAAAATCAAAGATTTTCGCTTAAAAACATTAGGACATAACTGCCGCCGTGTTGCGACACGGCACGGCTAACGCCGATAAAAGGCTCTCAGCCTTTGCAGTTATGTTATAATACTTCGCTAAGTCAATAGGACAGAACATAATTCTGCCGATTGACTGATAAAATTATATATCTGCACCAGATATAATATGAATGAAAATTAAAAGGGGAGGCGATAAAGCCCGCTGACATTGACAAACAACCGCTTTAATGATACAATGAAATATCAAATAATAAGGCGGTGGACGGTATACCAAGGCATAAAAACCCTGATACACAAGCCAAAAACACAGCATATAAAAGCGCATATAATCAACAACATTATGAACGTTTTACATTAACTGTTCCTAAGGGCGCAAAAAAAGTATTACAAGAGGCGGCAAAAGCGCGGGGTGAGAGTCTAAACGCCTATATAATACATTCGCTTGAATGGCACGAGGGCTTAGATTTATCAGGAAATAAAAAGTTATAAGGCGGATTTTTCCGCTTTAAACTTAGTATATCTGCACCAGATATAAAACGCCATAATTACCGCAAAACTATTATTTAAAAAGGAGTTTTCATTATGACAGACACGAATAACAAAAACACCGCCTATCTTACAAACCGTATCCGTAAAGCGAGGTAAAAAGTATGGAATTTTCTAATATGATTAAAAGGTGCAAGCTGTTAGAGATAAGTAATTATCTTATCGGATACGGTGAATCGGTAGTGGAAAGCAAGGACTTAGATTTTGCTGCTGCTATAAGAAATATGGAAAAGCAAACGGAAGAATTTTTAGACGAACATTTTGAAGATGAAAAGGAACGGGAAGCCGTTTCCTATGAAATGGCAATCCGTGAAAAAACTACAAGCGAAATATATTTTCAAATGGGTCTTATCGCGGGAATAAATATATCAAGAGAAATAGAAAGAAAAACTAAGGAACTTAACGGAAAATAATAATATAAATTAGAGTTTAGCAGAGATAAAATTGAAAAATTTGTTGGCGCCCTCTGACGAGGGAGCCAGGTATATCAATCTTATCTTTTCTGCTAAACTCTAATTTTTTATCCCGTTAAACGGATTATATTAATTACGAATTGCGCATTATGCATTACGAATTACAAATTATTATCGCTCTGTGCGGAGCATGCGTTCGGAGCCTTTTCCGCCCTGCACGACCTTTAAGGAACGGCGGCGCAAGGTGCATATAAGGCGGCGTTCAAACGCGGCAAACCTGTCCTCGTGAAACAGCGCCCAAAGGGTAAAGCAAACAAGCGCAAATTCAAAAACTGTCCTTAATATCATCGAAACTGTCATAATTTCCTCCTACCGAACAAATGTTCGTCTCTGTCATTATTATAATATGAAACCCTCGGTTTGTCAAGCAAAAAAACAAATATTTTTTATTTTTTCGACTCTGGTGTTATTATATCCTCCTCGGTGTCCGAAATTTGACACACCGAGCGCCCCAAAACACACAAAATTACAAATCTGTAAATAATTTCTATAACAATTTTTGAAATTTGTGCTTGCAATGGCAGATATATGATGTTATAATCCATTATGTAAAACTATCCTATTAATTCTTTAAGGAGGAAGGTCGATGAGGAAAAAAGGATTGAAGATAACCGCTCTGGTTCTCGTTCTTTCCCTGTTGACGGCTGTTTTCGCTTTCTCAGCATTCGCTGCCGAAACTCCCGAAATTACAATAAGTTCGGGTGAGGCAAAAGCAGGAGAGGAAGTCAGTGTTGACGTCAAGGTGAAAAACTTCAAACAGGTTGCGGGTATTCAGCTTGATATTGCATACGGCGATCTTGTGTTTAAGAATGTCACCTCTGAAAGGCTTACAGGGCTTACCAAAGATGTGGATTATTCCGCCGATAAAGGTCACTTCAAAATTGTTGGTACAGGTGAGGTTGATAGCAGTTATCAGATGGGCGGAGTTATCGACACTGATGATGAGGTAACGCTGCTTACCCTGATTTTCACCGTTCCGTCAGACGCCGAGGTTAGCACCGTTTATGATGTTAAGTTTAACGGAACAGGCAACACCTTCGGCGACAGCGATGAAGAACTTATCACGGTCAAGAAGACCGACGGCAAGGTAACCGTTAAGGGTGATTACTTAGTCGGTGATGTAAACAATGACGGAAAAGTAACGCCAAGGGATAGTATGGTGCTTTCTCGATATTTGGCAAATTGGCCTGATTATGCAACCTTACCAAATCCTGATGCAGCTGATATCAACAAGGACGGCAAGGTAACTCCTAGAGATCAAATGATTTTATCAAGGTATTTGGCTAATTGGGGTTCGGATTACAGTAAATATTTTGAATAATTGAAAGGAAAGGTTACAATGAAAGTCAAAAAGTTAAAGTCAATCATAACAATGCTTTTGACGGTCGCGCTGGTTTGTTCCTGCATACCGCTTTCAATGGCGTTTGCAACATCGGAACCGACCATTACTGTTGAACAGGTAGAGGTCGACAGTTCTGCAACAAAAGCAAGCGTTAAATTGTCGATAAGCAACAATACAGGTTTTGTGGGTATGCGTTTGACCGTTGAGTATGATACTGCTGCTATGACCCTCAGTAATGTTGTAGACAGCGGTTTGATAGGAGGTAAAACTCATTCAAACAAATATTCGACTTACCCGTATACTCTTTATTGGCAAAACTTTGATGCAGAAGAGGATATAACAGCTAACGGTGTTGCGGCAACCCTTGAATTTGATTTAAAAGCAGGTTTGAAACCCGGTAGTTACGAAGTAAAAGTAACATATAACAACATTAAAGACGATATAATGAATTTTGACGGCAATACTGTTGATTTCAAGATTGAAAACGGCGGTGTTAAGGTTGCCTGCAATCACGCATGGGCTGCAACAGCTGTTGATCTCGGCGACGGAACACACGGCATTAAGTGTACAAAGTGCGGCGAGGCAAAAGATATAGAAGCTCATAAGGGCGGAACTGCTACCTGCACAAAGAAAGCGGAATGTTCTGTTTGCGGCGCTGAATACGACGATTATGCGGCGCACAATTATGTTGAAAAGGTTGACGACAAATATCTTAAAGATGCCGCCACCTGCACAAAGGCTGCTGTATATTACAAGAGCTGTTCTGTATGCGGTGCAAAGGGAACCGAAACATTTGAGTCGGGCGACCCGATTGCGCACAACCCCTCAACCGATTGGGAGTCTGACGCAACAGGTCACTGGAAAAAGTGTCAGTTAGGCTGCGGAATCAAGCTCAACGGCGAGGGCGGCACAGGCGTTGTTGCTCATACCTACACAGAAAATTACGACGACAAGTATTTAAAGGACGAAGCTGACTGCAAGAGCGATGCTGTTTATTGGAAGAGCTGTTCTGTTTGCGGATTCTCTGCTAAGGACGACACATCAAAGCCCGAAAACGAAAGAATTACTGTAAAAGAGAACACGAAGAAAGACCACGAGTATGAAGAATATACTCCTGACGAAAGCGCGACGACTTATAAAAAGTCCGATGCTACCTGTCAGCACAAAGCCTCATATTATAAGAGATGTAAATATTGTAAGGAACAGGGTACAGAAACCTTTGAATACGGCGAATTAGCCGCTCACAATTTTGTAACATATAACCCCAATGACAGCACGACTGTTTATAAGGCATCTGACGCTACCTGTAAAGAGGCTGCTAAGTATTACAAGAAGTGCTCTGTATGTGATAAGCAGGGAGCAGAGACGTTCTCTTACGGTTCGCCCAATCCTGACAACCACGATTATACAGGCACTGTCATAACCGACCTCGGCGACGGAACACACGGCATTAAATGTAATCTCTGCGGCGTAGCTAAGGACGTGGAGAATCACGAGGGCGGAACCGCAACCTGCATAAAGAAAGCAGAATGTTCTAAGTGTCACGCTGAATACGGCGCGTTAAAGGCACACGACTATACAGCAGAAAGGGCAGAAGAAAAGTATCTTAAAACTGCCGCTACCTGTAAGGATAAGGCTGTATACTACAAGAGCTGTTCTGTTTGCGGTGAAAAGGGAACCGAAACATTTGAATACGGTGATTTGGCACCGCACGCAAACATTAAACTCGTAAATGTCAAAGCGGCTACCGAGGAAGAAGAAGGCTACACAGGCGACGAAAAGTGCTTGGATTGCGATAAAGTTATAACAACGGGTCATAGCATAGCTAAGCTCGTTCACGAGCCGAAGAAGGTTGAAGCCAAGGCGGCTACCGCCGCAAGCGAAGGCAACAAAGAGCATTACTACTGCGAGAACTGCGGCAAGTATTATCTTGACGATAAGTTTGAAACAGAGGTTGCACGCGACGATGTTGTTATAGCTAAGCTCAAACCCGCCATTGTTGATAAGGATAAGCAGAACTTCGCAAAGGGTTCGGCAGGTTCGATAGGATTTAATTCCAGCGCCGCTTACGAAGATTTCAGCGGTGTTAAGGTTGACGGTAAAGATGTTGACCCGTCCAACTATGACGTAGTCAAGAATGAGGACGGCACACTCCGCGTTGTATTCAAGTCTGCATATCTTGAAACGCTCGGCGCAGGCAACCACACCGTTTCAATAGTTTCAGTATCAGGTTCTGCCGATACCGAATTTACCGTTTCAGCCGCCGCGAATGTTGTTAATGAGAGCAAGGGTACTTCACCGAAGACAGGCGACCTCTCCAACATATTCTTCTGGGCAGTTATGGCTCTTGCGGCAGTATTCGGTGTATTCACAGCCGTATATGTTCGTAAAAAAGTTGTGAACAGATAAGCTGTTTATAAAACTCATTTTCATAACGGCAAAAGCGTAAATAACGTTTTTGCCGTTATTTTTATAGTATTCAAAAAACTTCTTTCGGAGGAAACTATGGAAGAAAGAATTATAAATGTCGGTGGTTCGTACGGCAATAAGCGGAATCCGCGCAAACATAGTGGCGGCGGTATATCAAGGCTTACGGTAATACTG
>CAKSQT010000069.1 GCA_934486755.1 uncultured Eubacteriales bacterium
ATTCTGGACACAGCAAGACATAAGCGAGGAAACAAATCTTTCCCAAATAAGTTTATACAGCTTGTATTGTTCAGTTGTAAGCGAACCCGAAACAAATTCGGGAGTAAGAGTGACCGAGGTGGGTCGGATTGCTTCGTGGGCGTCCTGTGCACCGTTTTTTGATTTAAAGTAACGCGGGGTCTTAGGCAGGTAAGCGGCACCGTAATGCTCGGTAATGTATGCATTTGCGGCGCTTCTCGCCTCTTCCGAAATGCGCAGAGAGTCGGTACGCATATATGTTATAAGACCGACCGTTCCGACGCCTGGAACGTCAACGCCTTCATAAAGCTGCTGCGCAATACGCATAGTGCGCTGACCCGTAAAACCGAGACGGCGCGAGGCTTCCTGTTGAAGCGTTGAAGTTATAAACGGAGGAGCAGGCTGTCTGTTGCGCGTACCCTTTTTAAGCTCCGATACCGTATATACAGCGTTATTCAACGCGTCAACTATTGCGTTGGCGGTTTTTTCATCAGGTACGGTTTCGATTTTCTTGCCGTCCGCCGTGCCGAAAAGTTTTGCTGAAAAACTCTTTCTTCCGACCCCGAGCTTTGCGTCTACCGACCAATACTCTTCGCTGACAAACTTTTCTATTTCGCGTTCACGCTCGACAATAAGGCGCAAGGCAACAGTCTGAACACGTCCTGCGGACAGACCACCTTTAACCTTTTTCCAGAGGAACGGACTTAACTTATAACCCACGATTCTGTCGATAACACGGCGCGCCTGCTGTGCGTCGACGAGGTTAATATCAATTTTATGCGGATTCGCAATACCCGCTTTTATTCCGCTTTCGGTTATCTCATTAAACGCAATTCTGTTTTTATCTTCAAGATTAAGCGCGAGTATTTGCGCCAAATGCCACGAAATAGCCTCTCCCTCTCTATCAGGGTCGGTTGCGAGAAATATTTCATCGCTGTTAGCCGCAGCGGTTTTAAGCGATTTTATCAGGTCCTTTTTATCAGACATATTTATATACTGCGGTTTAAAATTATTTTCAATATCAACACCGAGCTTTGACTTCGGCAGGTCACGCACATGACCCATTGAAGCCACAACCTCGTATTCATTGCCAAGATATTTTTTTATGCTCTTAACCTTAGTCGGTGACTCAACAATTACAAGTTTAGACATATTTTATCGTATCCTTTCTCGAATCCTGTCAGCTTAGACAAGTTCGTACATACCGCCTGGTACGGCACGAATAATACCCTCGATTTCGAGCTCGGTCAACGCGGATATAAGATCGCCCGCCGAAATTTTGTCATCTATCAGCTCATCGGGGTAGAATTTCTGCTTATCTAATTGATTATATACTATTTGCGCAGTTTTTGAAAGACCCGAATTTATTATTTTTTTGTTAATTTTTTTATCCTGTTTCCGAAAAGCGTTTTCTATATTGATTTTATCAGGAAACCTCGGGATATATTCATTAAAAATATCAGATGTGTCAAGCAGAGGTCTTGCACCGTCTCTGAGTAATGCGTTTGAGCCTATATAATGCGGGTCGCCTGGCAGACCGGGAATCACAAAAACATCTCTGCCCTGCTCGTTTGCGTGCGCCGCCGTTATTAACGCGCCGCTTTTGCTGCCCGCCTCAACAACAACCGTTCCGAGGCTTAAAGCCGACATTATTCGGTTGCGTACGGGGAAATTATAACTCCTTGACGGAGCGTCGGGAGGATATTCGCTTATAAGACAGCCTTTATTGCATATCTGTTCGCGCAATTTTGCGTTATCGGGAAGATAATTATAGTTAATTCCGCAGCCTAATACCGCGACCGTTATGCCGCCGTATTTCAAGGCGCCTGTATGCACATAGGTATCGCACCCCAAAGCGCCGCCGCTTACTA
This sequence comes from uncultured Eubacteriales bacterium, assembly GCA_934486755.1. Lineage (GTDB taxonomy): Bacteria > Bacillota > Clostridia > Oscillospirales > Acutalibacteraceae > UBA737. Next base: position 1,890 of record CAKSQT010000069.1, read on the forward strand.
TTATCATACCCGCACGTGAAAGACGCGAGGACAGCGAAAATGCCGCGCGCTTACCGTAGCCTGAAACAGAGCGCGGACCTACTATACAGACAGACGGCGTGTCGTCAAAGTTCGGCATATTTCCCTTTACAAATATGGCAAGAGGCGGATTTGAAATTGAACGAAGACACATCGGATATTCAGTATCGTCAATGCAAAATATCTCAATACCGCTTTTTTCGCATTTGCGAATTACCGAATGTGCGGTGCCAAGTTTAACACTTTTTACTCTTTCAAGTTCCTTTTCCGTAAACAGTCCGCTTAATTTTAGTTCTGATATATCGGAATTATAGACATTTTGGGCGTTTTTGAAACGGTCAAGTATTTTTAATGCGTGCGAATTGCCCGCACCGAGTACAAATTGAAGCCAGATGTAATACTCCGTCATCATTTCATCATTTCCCACATTGCGATTGCCGCCGCCGCTGCGGCATTAAGGGACTCAGCTCTGCCCGACATAGGTATAGTAACCCGAACATCGGAACCCGACACAGCGCTTTCGGAAAGTCCGTTCGCTTCGTTGCCGATAAGCAACAGGCAACCGTCTTCAAATTTTATACCGCCGATTTTTTCGGCATCGCCGTCAACCACGCATGCATAGCTTTTTAAGCCGCAGTTTTTAAGTCCGACAGAAAAGTCTTCCCAAATACTGACGGGCATTCTCAGCAGCGTACCCATAGACGCGCGCAATGCCTTCGGTGAAAACGGGTCGCACCCGCCCGAAAGTATTATTCCCGACACGCCTAATGCCTCAGCGGTTCTTGCAACCGCACCCAAATTCGATGGGTCGGAAACGTTTTCAAGGGCAATATAGCGGCCGTCGCACCGTATTTCGGCGGATTTAACGGTTGAATGACTGCAAACGGCTATTATTCCCTGCGGCGACGAAGTATCGCTGATACGTTCAAACAGACTATCGGGAATTTTATAGAGCTCCTTTGAAACCGTTTTGAATTTTTCAATATAATCAGGCAACCTAAAAAATGCGGTGTTACTGACAATTAATTTATCAAACCCAATTCCGTTATCAAAAGCGTCATCGCAGATACGAGCGCCCTCCAACACAAACATACCGTGTTCCTTGCGGGCTTTTCTTGAAGTTTGGAGAGAGGAAACGAGCTTGATAAGTGAATTATCCTTACTTGTAACAACCTTAAAATCGGTCACAAAATCACCGCCGTTCAACGATTAATAAAATGAAAAAGTCGCCCGAGTGAACCCGGGCGAGGTTAAATTATTTTTCAAGAGCTTTCTTAGAAGCCTTAGCAAGCGTAGCAAAACCAGCAGCGTCGTTTACTGCAAGGTCAGCAAGCATCTTGCGGTTTACCTGTACTCCTGCCTTATTGAGTCCGTTCATAAACGTAGAATAATTCATACCGTTCATCTTTGCAGCAGCAGAGATACGGGTAATCCAAAGGCGACGGAAATCACGCTTTTTCTGTCTGCGACCGATATAAGCGTAGTTGCCTGATTTCATTACCGCCTCTTTCGCGGTTTTAAAAAGTTTTGATTTAGCGCCGAAATAACCCTTAGCGAGTTTTAACGTCTTTTTTCTTCTTTTGCGTGTAGCTAACGCACCCTTAACACGTGCCATTTATAATTACCTCCGATTTCGAGTTCTATCCTTATTTATAAGGAATCATTTTCTTGACCTTTGCTGTGTTGGTAACATCGGCAACAACGGTCTTGCGAAGATTTCTCTTGCGCTTGGTCGTCTTTTTGTTGAGTATGTGCGACTTGAAAGCGTGAGCACGCTTAACCTTGCCGGTCTTAGTGAGCTTAAAGCGTTTCTTGGCGCCGCTGTGTGTTTTAATCTTAGGCATTTTAAATCCTCCCTGAAAATATTACTACATTACTTAACTGTCTTCGGAGCAAGGAACATAAGCATATTACGTCCCTCCATCTTTGCAGCTTTTTCAACTACACAAAAATCTTTGCAGTATTCGGCAAAACGGTTCATTGTTTCGTAACCTATTTCGGGGTGACCGAGTTCACGGCCCCTGAATCGGATTGAAACCTTTACTTTATTGCCGCTTTCAAGAAAGCGCATTGCGTGCTTACCCTTAGTCTCAAAATCGTGAACGTCGATACTGAGACCCAAGCGTATTTCCTTGATTTCTATTGTTTTCTGGTTTTTGCGTTGTTCCTTATCGCGCTTAGCCTGTTCAAAACGGTACTTGCCGTAATCCATTATCTTGCAGACAGGCGGTTGTGCGTTAGGAGAAATGTTGACAAGGTCCAAATCCTCCGCATAGGCTTTTTCAAGCGCTTTGCTTATGGGAAGAATACCGAGCTGAGCTCCGTCAGACCCAATTACGCGAACTTCCTTGAACTTAATGTTCTCGTTAATGGTGAGTTCTTTGCTGCTGATGTTGATGCACCTCCGAAATTAGCATATAGCATTTAGGTCAGTGCTGCGGATAAGCTCCGCCGCACTAAACAAAAGCACGGACGCAAAACGCCCGTGCACAATAAGCTGAATAACCTTTCGGTCGACTTATTGACCCATACAGCCGATACCGTATAGGTGAGGACGAATTAACGTACTGCTTCGTTGTAAGAACATTTTATCACAAATTTGCGATTTGTCAAGCATTTTTTTATTCGACAACAAGTTCCTTGATAGAACGCATTTGATAATCAACGCTTTTCAGCAATTCGGGATGCTTTATCGCCGCCGCGGCGCCTTTGACAACGCTGTGTGTCGGGTCTTCAAGCAAATTTACCTTTAAGCCCGTATAATCGGCGATATAGCTGTCAAACCCGTTGAGCAACGCGCCGCCGCCCGTAAGGTACATACCGTCCTCGGTAATATCGGATACAAGGTCAGGGTCCGTCTTATTAAGAACTTCCCTTATTGCGTTACAAATTGAGGCAAGCGTTTCTTCAATTGCGTCATACACCTCGCCCGAAGATATTTCAAAGCTCTCGGGCAATCCCGTAAACACGTTTCTTCCCTTTGCTACCATTGCAATTTCTATCGGTCTTTTAACGGCAGAACCTATCTTTTTCTTTATCGACTCCGCGGTAAGCGGCCCTATTTCAATATTATATTCCTTACGGACATATTTGATTATCTGCAAATCAATATCGTCCGACGCGGTCTTAAAGGAATCGCAAACGGCTATTCCGCCCATAGAAATTACGGCAATATCGGCAGTCCCCGCGCCTATATCGACAACAAGCGTGCCGTGCGGCGCCGAAAAATCCAACCCGAGTCCGAAAGCGACGGCAAGTGGGCTTTCTATAACCGTTATATTTCTTCCTCCTGCCGATTCCACAACGTTTGCAAGCGAATGATGTTGAAGCTCTGTAAGACCCGCGGGCAGCGCCGCTATGATACGCGGGCGCACAACCTTATTCCCAAACGCCTGCTGCATATAATTCTTTAACATCATTTCTGTAATATCATAGTCAGAAATAACGCCGTTTTCAATAGGTTTAACGCACACAAGGCTGTCGGGCGTTCTGCCTATCGTCTGCTTTGCCTTTTCGCCGTAATAAACAGGCTCATAAGTCTCTGCGTCAACAGTAACGCAGCTTGGCAGTTCTAGAACCACCTTTGAGCTTGAAAATATAACGGTTTTTGAAGTTCCCAAATCTATTCCTATTTCAGTTGCCATTTTTATTCCTTTCTGAACTGTTCTTATTTAACGAGATTAAAGCGGTAACGCAATATACGCGGTATGCGCCTGAGAACAAGAGCTGTCTTGCACATTCGTCAAGAGTGGCTCCCGTTGTTTTAATGTCGTCTACAAGGAGCAAAGTTTTACCGTCATTGCGGTATTTATAACTGTATAGACCTCTTACATTCCGAAAGCGTTCGTCTTTGGTCAATTCGTGCTGTGAACGTCCGTTTCGGCGGCAGACCAACGCGTTTTCAATATAGGGTATGCCGAGAATATCGGATACTCGGCGCGCTAATATCTCACCCTGATTGTAGCCGCGCTTTAAGCGTTTTTTAAGCGTCATCGGCACACAGCACACGCCGTCAAACTTAATGTCGCGTAGTTCATTTTTGACGCACAGCGCCATTCCTTGGCTGAAAAACTCACCGTAGTAGAATTTACGTCTGAACTTGAAGCTGTATGCTATCTTCCTTATTATCCCGTCGTTTGCAAAGGGCGCTACGCAACCGCAGAAATGAAACACATAACGTTTGCAGTCGCAATTCTTTTTCTCCATTCCGCAGGAAAGACAACGTTTACTGCTATCAACCTCTGTAACGGATTCGTAACAGCCGTCACAAAGAAATTCGCCGTCGTCGATAATTTCTCCGCAATAGATACACTTTTTCGGGAAAATCGCCGCAAACGCAACCTCTATTATACGCTTAAATAAATTCATACGAATTTGTTTCCTTTAAAAATTCACTAAGCATTGTATAGCGCAGGGTTTTGCGGTCATTCGCCGCCATTTCGTTCCAAACAGTTTCGCTGCCCACGACCACAAGCAGTTTTTTTGCCCTTGTAACTGCCGTATATAAAAGATTTTTATATCTGAGTTTTGACGGAACATCAAACAGAGGTATTATAACGCAGTCAAACTCACTGCCCTGACTTTTATGTACGGTAATTGCATACGCTGGCTCCAACTGACCTATTTCCTCTGCATAATAGGTTGCAACCCGATCATCAAATCTTACGGTAACAATCTCGCCGCGAGGATCGAGGTCGGTTATATAGCCTACATCGCCGTTAAACACACCGTTTCCAAGTTCGCCGCTGTCACGTCTGTATTGCATATCGTAATTATTCTTGGTCTGCATTACTTTATCGCCCATACGAAAATGGAAGCCTTTATATGTGATTTGCGGAGCGCCTTTTTTCATAGGATTAAGATTATCCTGTATGATATTATTTAATGTGACAGTTCCCGTTTCGAGCTTGCGCGACGGGCAAAGGATTTGAATATCCTTTACGGCGTCAAAACCGTAAGCCGCAGGAAGGCGCTCACAGCAAAGTTCTGTAACTGTTTGAACAACGCTGTATTTATCCTGTCTTCTCAAAAAGAAAAAATCGGAATCGCGGCTTGTAATATCCGCTTTTTCGTTATTTATAACGGCGTGCGCGTTTGTAACTATCAAACTGCTCCCCGCCTGTCTGAAAACCTTTTTCAATCTAATAGACGGAAAAACATCGGCGGTGAGTATATCGTTTAACACATTGCCCGCACCGATGCTCGGAAGCTGGTCGGCATCACCGACAAGGATTATTCGGCAGGAAAGCCGCAACGCTTTCAGCAGACTTTCAAACAGCAACGAATCTATCATAGACGCTTCATCAATTATGATAACATCGCAATTAAGCGGATTTTTTTCATTGCGGCTGAACGACGGCTTGTCCCCTTCGCCCCATTCGGTTTCAAGCAGACGGTGTATTGTTTTGGCTTCTCTGCCTGTCAATTCGGTAATACGTTTGGCGGCGCGCCCCGTCGGCGCCGCAAGTTCTATTTCTAAATCACGGTTTTCAAACAGATTTATAATGGCATTAAGCGTAGTAGTCTTGCCCGTGCCGGGTCCGCCCGTCAGAACAAGTATACCGTAACGGAAAGCGTCGTTTATTGCCTGTCGTTGAAGCGTTTCAAATTTTATTCCGAGACGGTTTTCCACGTTATCAATTTCAAGCGGCTCAACGGAAGACGGACCTGTAACATTATCTTTAACCGCATAGAGCCTTGCCGCAATAAACCGCTCGGCGGCGCAATAGTCGGGTATTGCCAAGTATTCGGTTCCCTTAATATCGACACGGGAAATTCTGAAACAGTCCGCAAGCCTGTCGCAGCATATTTCAGCTGTGCTGTCGCTGCATTCAAGCAGTCGGCACGCGGTTTTTATAAATTTATCCCTCGGCAGACACGTATGACCGTTCAGAAGATTTTTTCGCAAAACATATTCAAGACCCGCACAAACGCGCAGTTCACTGTTTTGGTCTATTCCGTTATCCGACGCAATATCCTCAGCCGTTTCAAAACGAAGATTGATACCATCATCACAGAGTATATAAGGATTTGCACGAATTGATTCCGCCGATTTCCCGCCGTATCTGCGGTATATATTAACGCACGTTTCAGGCGTTACCCCGTATTTTGAAAGCATCAACATTATATCACGCACGCCGTATTGCTTTTCGTATTCTGCCGAGATAGACAGCGCCTTTTCCTCGGAAATACCGCGTATCGAAGCGAGCAGTTTAGGTTGCTCGCGAATTACGTTAAGCGATTCCTCGCCGAATTTTTCTACAATCTTGGAGGCGGTCGCGGGGCCTATTCCGCGTATGATCCCAGAAGAAAGATAGCGCAATATTGAAGCAGTGTCTTTCGGAGTCTTCTTTTCAAAGGCATCAGCCGCAAACTGCCTTCCGTAAGTGGCGTGAACTATGTATTTACCATAGAAAACAGCCGATTCTCCCTCATTGAGAAACGGCAGTATTCCTACAACGGTAGTATTTTCGGAGCCGTTTTTTATTTCAGCCACCGTATATCCGTTTGACGAATTTCTGTATGTTATTTTTTCAACCAAACCGGAGATTTCCTCCGAATTTTCCGTATTATTTGACATCCGAATTAAATCACCGTCCCATTAGTCGGGTTATATCACACTACCCATAATTTGTTCATTAAGGTCATCTTTGCAAAGAATTATACCCCTATCTTCGGCAAACGAGGTACACTCGGAAATCTCATCGTTATCGAGGTTGCTCA
>CAKSQT010000070.1 GCA_934486755.1 uncultured Eubacteriales bacterium
GTAAACCGTCCAAGCGGTAGAGCTGGTAGCCAAAACCTGCATATTACAGTCATATATATCGCCGCGCGGAGCGGATATAAGACTGTCGTAGAGCTGTTGTTCAGACGCGTCGCGCTGATACTTCTCGCCGTTGATTATCATTATTCTGACAAGGCTTCCCGTAGACACCAATGACAGCGAAAGAATAAGAACTATCATAACCAAGACAGCACGTTTTATCATCATTTTACCAGGTCTTACCGACATTGCGCAACGCTCCTTCCCAAATTTTATTATAAATCTATAATGCCCAAATACGAGAGTTAAAATTATCAACTCTCGTACCCTTATTACTTAATAATTATATTATCCTTTACCTTTTGTTTATTACTCCGCAGAAACAATATTACCGTCAGCGGTTTTTGCAGAATTTTTATCGTTGACCCTTATATAGGTCACCTGATCCTTTTCCAACTTCTTCATACCGAGCTGAGTGGCCTCAAGCTCGATATTGGCATAAGAAATTTTACGCTGCATTTCAACTTCAAGGCTTGTTTTTACGCTGTCAAGCTCGGAAATTGACGACTTTACATCATTTATTTCGGAGTTGACCTCGTTTATGCTGAGCCTTAAAGCAATATTACCGCACAGCGCCGCCAAAATAAACACGGTGCTCATAACGGCAAACGCCGATGCCGACAGTTTTTTTGTCGCCGCCGCCTGCCTTTTAGCCGCCGCTACACGCTTTTTCGGCATAGCCACTATATTATCGCGCTCTCTTGCCTTTTGTGCCGTATTGCGCGGCGCAAACATTTCAAAATCATACGCAAGACTGTCGTTATAATACTTCAAATTGTTCATTTTGGCTTCTCCTTAGTTCTTAATTATTACCCTTAACTTAGCGCTTCTGCTTCTTGGATTATTTTCAAGCTCGTCCGCAGACGGCTCAATAGGTTTTTTTGTAAGCAGATGACCCTGAGGTTCTCTGCCGCACACGCATACGGGAAAATCGGGCGGGCATATACAGCCCTTGCAGTATTCGCTGAATTTATGCTTAACCATTCTGTCTTCAAGAGAATGAAAAGTTATTATCGCAAGCACGCCGTTAGGTCTCAATAATGAAAACGCCTTGTCCAAAACATTTTCCAACTCGTCAAGCTCGCCGTTCACCGCTATTCTTATTGCCTGAAAGCAACGGCGGGCAGGATGTGCGTCACGCCTTGCGGCGGCAGGAACCGCCGCTGAAATTATATCTGCAAGCTGAACCGTTGAGGTTATTCTCGCCTTTTCGCGTTCTCTTACTATCCGCGCCGCTATACGTCCTGCGAACTTTTCTTCGCCGTATTTTCTGAATATTTCGCAAAGCTGTATTTCACTGAAATTATTGACAATATCCTCGGCGGATATTCCGTCCTTGCTCATTCTCATATCAAGCTCGGCGTCCTTATGAAACGAAAAACCGCGCTGCGCGTTATCCAGCTGATAGGACGATACGCCGAGGTCTAACAAAATACCGTCAACGCCGCTTATGTTCATATTTTGAAGAACCGTATCCATATCGCTGAAATTGCTTTTTACAACGTCGGCGGGATAACCCTTCAACCTTTCGGAAGCAATTTTTACAGCGTCAGGATCCCTGTCAAGCGCTATCAGTCTTCCGCTTGTGAGTTTCTTCGCTATTTCAAGCGAGTGACCAGCACCGCCTGCGGTTCCGTCAACATAAATTCCTTCGGGACAGATATTAAGTGCCGAAACAGTTTCATTCAGCAACACCGAAATATGCTTGAATTCCATTTTTAAAAGTTCAACTCTTCCATTATGGAAGCAACGGATTCAGGCGTGTATTTACTGTTTTCATCAGCCCAGAGAGCTGTATTCCATATTTCAAGATTGGTATCCATACCGATTATGTGAGCCTCGCCTTCAAGCTGAGCATATTCTCTGAGAGCGGCGGGGATAAGTATACGTCCCTGCGCGTCAAACTCGACATTAAACGCGCCGTCATACAAGAAACGTTTTACCGCGCTTGATTTGGTGCTGGGAAGTGTTCCTATCTTCTCAACGAGCTTGTCCCACTCGGCAGAAGAATAAACGCAAAGACAGCGCTTTCCGTAAATTCCGCGGCAGATTATAAAGCTGTCGCCGAGTTCATCACGGAACTTTGAAGGAATGAAAACCCTGCCCTTCTTATCTATATTGTGTTGATAGCCGCCAAAAAGCACGATTTTCACCTCCGATTTAACCACTTTGCTACACTTTAATGGTTTTTTACTCCACTTTGCTCCACATATCTGTATTATAATGCCACTTAGTGGAAAAATCAAGCACTTTTTTTATTTTGGCAAATTTTTTCATAAAAAATAATACGCAACGCCGAATTTGTTAGTTCAGCATTGCGTATTATCAATTTTTTTAAAACCTTTAATCAACCAAAACAGCGGTTTCGAGGGCTATTTTAATCATATCGGTGAATGAATTTTGTCTTTCCTCCGCCGTTGTTGACTCGCCCGTTATAAGGTGGTCGGAAACGGTGCAGACCGACACCGCCGCTTTCCCCGCTCTCGCCGCGTTGATATAAAGCGCCGCCGTTTCCATTTCAACAGCCATAACGCCCATTTTTGACCACGCTTTTACAAAATCTTCTGAATTTTCTCTGTAAAAGCAGTCGCTTGAAATAACGTTGCCAACGTGAAATTTTACTCCCGATTTTTCGGCGGCATTAACGGCGCGGCTTAACAGCTTGTAGTCGGCAATCGGCGAAAAATTGCCCGACAGCCCGAAACCGTTTATATAATCAGAATCGGTACAAGCGCCTTCGGCTATAACAATATCTCTGACTTTAATATTTTTATTGTACGCTCCTGCGGAGCCTATTCTTATAATATTATCAACGTCGAAAAAGTTAAAAAGCTCATAAGAGTATATTCCCATCGACGGCATACCCATTCCGCTTGCCATAACGCTGACGGGTGTTCCCTTATACAGTCCCGTATAACCCTGTACCCCTCTTACGTCGTTCACAAGTTTTGCATTGCTTAAAAATTCCGTTGCAACAAGCCGTGACCTGTGCGGATCGCCGGGCATAAGCACCGTCTTTGCAAAATCGCCGAGCGAAGCGTTTATGTGCGGCGTAGGATAAGGTTTAGACATAACAAATATACCTCCGAAAATATTAAACTCTTTTATACTTTAATTATAATACAAATACCCCTCGCGGTCAAAGTTATTTTTGACCGCTTTTATAAAATTATCATATAATAGACAAGACGCAAAGGAGTGAAAATATGAATAAGCAACTTCCAACAATAAGCTCGGAAAACGACCTTAAAGCATATCAAAATTATATTGACAGTCAACATACAGGCGGCGAAAACAGCAGTTGTAAAATAAGCAAAGACGTTTCGGTGATAAGTCCCGCAATGAGCAGAAAAAACACAGTTCTCAGCAACACCGATTTTATGCCGTCCTTTCTTTCAAAGTATATAGGAAAGCTGGTGCGCGCGGAATTTCTTATCGGAGACAGGCTTGAAACAAAAATAGGCTGGATTTTAAAAGTCGGCGCGGATTTTATAGAATTAAAGCTGTGCCACGGCAGCGCAAGCGTGGTCTGCGATCTGCATTGCCTGAAATTCGTAACCGTTGCGCACGATAACGACCTAAACAGACTGAATGTATAAAAAAATATGTCGGGTTCAAAAGACCCGACATATCTTATTTTTATACTATTCTTACTCTGATAACGCCGTCTATCGCTTCAATCTTTTCAGCAACCGAGGTTGTATCCCCCGCGCCGATGTCAAGCATAGTGTAAGCGTAGTCGCCGCGCGACTTGTTGAGCAGATTTTCGATATTGATACCGTCGTTTGCAAATATTCCCGTTATTGCGGTAAGCATATTCGGTATATTCTTGTGAATTACGCAAATGCGTTTCTCACCGCTGCGCGGCATTGAAATTTCAGGCAGATTTACGGAATTTTCAATGTTTCCGTTCTCTATATAATCAATAAGCTCGCGTGCCGCCATAGTAGCGCAGTTGTCCTCCGATTCGGGAGTAGACGCACCCAGATGCGGAATGGCTATAACGCCGTCAACATCAAGAACATCGTCCGACGGGAAATCGGTAACATAAGCCGCAACCTTGCCCGATTCAAGCGCCGCCTTTAAGTCGGTGCTGTTTACAAGACCGCCTCTCGCAAAGTTGAGTATGCGCACGCCCGTCTTCATCTTGGCGATTGCCTCGGCGTTTACAAGATTCTTTGTATCGGGGGTAAGCGGTACGTGAATTGTAATATAATCGCATTTTTCAAATATTTCGTTTATATCAAAAATGTGTATTGCGTTATGAGTAAGGTTCCAAGCCGATTTTACCGAAAGATACGGGTCATAGCCGTAAACCTTCATACCGAGTGCATTGGCGGCATTGGCAACCATAACGCCGATAGCGCCGAGACCGATAACGCCGATAGTCTTGCCTTTGATTTCGGGTCCTGCAAAGGCGCTCTTGCCTTTTTCAACCATCTTGCCGACTTCGTCCCCGTTGCCTTTAAGGGTCTTTGCCCATTCAATACCCGAAATAACACGGCGCGATGAAATGAGAAGTCCCGCGATTACCAGCTCTTTAACCGCATTGGCGTTTGCGCCGGGGGTGTTGAAAACAACTATACCCTGCTCCGAGCAACGGTCAATCGGAATGTTGTTGGTGCCTGCTCCCGCTCTTGCTATTGCTTTAAGGCTTTCGGGAAACTCGACATCGTGCAATGCGGCAGAACGGACTATCGCACCGTCAGCATTTTCTACCTCGTCTCCGATAGTATATTTATCGTCAAATACCTGTAATCCTATTTTAGAAATCTTGTTATAGGTTTTAATCTTATACATTACGCATTTTCCTCTTCAAATTTTTTCATAAATGCTACGAGCTTTTCAACGCCCTCAACAGGCATAGCGTTGTAAATAGAAGCACGCATACCGCCTACGGTGCGGTGACCCTTGATGTTTACAAAGCCAGCCTTCTTAGCCTCGGCAACGAATTTCGCGTCAAGCTCCTCATCTCCCGTAACAAACGGAACGTTCATCAAAGAACGGTCCTCGGGAACAACCGTACCCTTAAACAGCTTGCTTGAATCAAGGAAATCATAGAGAATTTTTGCTTTCTTCTCGTTGATCTTCTTCATTTCTTCAAGACCGCCGAGCTTCTTTATCCATTTAAAGGTAAGTCCTGCAATGTAGATGGTGTAGCAAGGCGGAGTGTTGAACATAGAACCGTTGTCTGCGTGGGTCTTATAGTTAAGCATAGTCGGAGTAATGTCCATAGCGTTGCCTATAAGGTCCTTGCGGATTATAACGATAGTAACGCCCGCAGGAGCAACGTTTTTCTGAGCGCCCGCATAGAGAACGCCGAATTTTGTAACGTCAATAGGCTCCGAAAGAATACAGCTTGAAATATCCGCAACCAGCGGAACATCGCCTGTATCGGGCAGTTCGTGATACTTAGTACCGTAAATTGTGTTGTTCATACAAATGTGAACATAATCGGCCTCGGGGTCAAAGTCTTCCCTCTTGGTCTTCGGGATATAAGAATAGGTCTTGTCGGCAGACGAAGCAACAACACGGGCATTGCCGTATCTTGCGGCCTCCTTATAAGCCTTGTTAGCCCACTGACCCGTAATGATATAATCAGCCTTGTGATTTTTATTCATAAGGTTGAACGGAACCATTGCAAACTGCGTTGAAGCGCCGCCTTGGAGGAACAAAACCTCGTAATCGTCGGGTATATTCATTATTTCACGCAGATCAGCCTCAGCCTGCTTGATTATCTCGCCGTATTCTTTTGAACGGTGGGACATCTCCATAACCGACTGCCCCGTTTCGCCGTATTCCAGCATTTCCGCGGCGGCGGTCTTCAAAACCTCCTCAGGCAGCATTGAAGGACCTGCACTGAAATTATAAACTCTTGCCATAAAGTAAAACCTCCGATAAAATTAAGTACCAATATATTATATACAAATCTTTCCTAAATGTCAATAGGATTGTTAAAAATATAACACACTTTTTTAAATCAAATAAATTTAGACCGAAAATATTGTTATTTTTTTAACGAATATATTCTGTTTTTCCGCTGCCTATATCTGTTGCGGATATCTGCCTTCCAATGACTAAAACAAAAAATCGGCGAAAGCACATTTAAAATGCTTTTGCCGATTTTTATTATATTATTTGCTATTGAAAATTACTTTTCAATACCGTCGGTTTTATATATGAATTTAACGTTACCGTCGTATCCGTCCGCAAGGCCTGTGAATGACTTATAGTCCTTAGAAACATCAACGACCGCTTTCATTCTGGCAACCAAGCCGCCGAGGTCGCCGTCTACGGCGCTTACGAGTTTCTGTATACCCTCGTCGTTAAGCTGTTTAATACCGCTCGACAGTCTCATTGAGCCGTCTTGGAGTTGTTTAACACCGTCGGGCAGTGCCGCCGCCTTACTGCTGAGTTCGCCTGCGCCGTTGTTAAACTCTTTCATACTGCCAGCATAAAGCGAAACCTTTGAGCTGAGTTGCGCAACGCCGTCGGTATAGGCGTTAATTCCGTCATACAGATACTTAAATCCGGGGTTTTCCTTTGTGCCTGTAAGCTGCTGCAAAGCCGTATCAACGCCAGCGGTTATTTTTGACTTTGCCTGCCCTGCCGTTACCGCGTAAACCGCCTGCAATTTTGCGGGAGCGGGATTAGCCTTTGCGGTTGCGACTTTAACATAACTGTCATAAACCGCGGCGGCTTGATTTACGGCGTCGTTGTTTGCAATGTAGTTATCAACCGAAACACCTGCCATAAACGCTTTATAAGAAAGTATCTTATAAACCGCGCCAGCCTTGTTTTGGTCGGCATTAGGAAGCATACCCATTATTGTGGGAACCTTTGTTCTATCTACCGAAACGCCTTGAAGTTCGCCCATAGTTGCAAGAGCCTTCATATCGTTCTGCATTGAGGCTAAGGCGCTGTCAAAATTGCCTGTCGCCGCATATCCGTCATATATCAGCTGAACAGCCGCGTCAACATATTCCGTCGGCACGCCGCCCTCTTTAAGCTGTGCTTCAAGGGAAGCCTTACCTATTGCGGCAAACGGAGCCGAGGTCTTTATTTCGGCAAGCGCGTCTTCATAGTTCGCTACTGTAAGCTCGGTATATTTTCCGCCTGTCAGCACGGCAACGGTTGTGCCTGTCTGGCTTTCAAGAGTTGTCTGAACCGTATTCAAAAGGGTTGAGAACACCTTTGCGGCGCCGCCCTTTAAACTGTCGTTATTTGTTACAAGCTGCGTCTTTATTCCGCTGTCGATAGCCTGAGCCGCTTCGTTAAGCTGTGAAGCATAGTCGGCTATCTTATCAATACCCGCAACCAATTCTTCGGATTTTCCGAGAAGTGTTGTAAGTCCGCCGTAAAGCTGTGAAGAGCCGTCGATAAGCTGAGTCATTGCGTCGTTGAGCTTTGCGGTCTGAGCTTTTAAGCCGTCAAGGCTGTCAACCCCGTCAAGGCTGAGTTCCTCGGTCGGAACGTTGACGGCAAGCGTCATAGTGGTTGAAAGCTCAAAGTCTTTAACATCGGCGGTTATTTCAACATAATCGGGGAGTTCTAACTTTTCCTTATCAATTGCGAGGTTATCCTGCATTCCAGGGAGGGCAAAGCCCGCAACCGCTATATGGTCGCCGTCGCCCAATATTTTACCGTTGGTTACATCAACGTTTGAGAATTTGTCGCCGTCAAGTATAGTGCCTGTGAGCATTATAAACGGAACATATATTTTGGTATCTTTACCGTCAATATTTACGTTTTCATACTGATTATTTTTATAATCAAATCTAATGCTTACCTTACCGCTTTTACCGGCAAGCTCTGACGGAGATACCGTTTTACCGTCGAGCTTGTATGTAACGCTGAGGTCAACGGGCAACTGCTTTTCGGTAGTACCCTGCAAATAAACGTCGTTGCCGTCGGCATTCCATTCGCGCATATTATCAGCGTTCATAGTATAGCTTTCGTTGCCTTTTACGTTTTTCACATCATCCAACTCGCCGCCGTCCTTGACGGTTGCGGATTTAGTATTATTCTTTATCCAATCGCTTACTATAATTTTCTTTACCGAGCCGTCGGCATTGGCGAGAACATAAACGGTTTCGTCCTTTGCGAGCTTAGCGTCGGACGTTTGAGAAGCCTCCGTCTGCTTTGACTCGGCGGTGTTTGCCTTGTCGTTTTTATTTGCAACAGCCGCATAGGACAGCACGCTTACAGAGCCGCCGACTATCATAGCGGCAAGGACAAGAGCAATAGTTTTGGTGTTTTTATTTAAAAACCCGAATTTCATTATTTATTACCTCCGTCTGTGTTTTTCTTGAATTTGAACCCAAGACTTGTATTGCAAATCACCTTATCGAACAGCATAAACATAGCGGGAACCAAAGTGATTACGCATATCATACTTATCAATGCGCCCCTTGCCATAAGGTTGCACAT
>CAKSQT010000071.1 GCA_934486755.1 uncultured Eubacteriales bacterium
AATATGTGCTTTTCCCGAAGCGAATTGTTTGAAAACCGCATACCAGCGGACAAAAGCGGATTTATCCGCTCGCTGTTCAAGGAAATAGTAACCGAGCTTGCCGAGAAAAGGCCTGAATACGCGCTTGCTGTAAAATCGCTCCTGAACACATTTTTAATACACCTGATAAGGGACTTTGATTACTCGGAAAAAAGCGTTCCGTTAAGCCGTGACAGTCTTCATTCGATACGCCGCGTCACCAATTATATTGACGCAAATCTCTGCGAAAGGCTGACGCTTGAAATGCTTGCCGAACACGCAGGAATGAGTCCCAACTATCTGTCCTCGTTCTTCCATAAAATAAGTGGAATCACGCTGTGGGACTACATAAATTCAAAGCGCATAGATATGGCGATACACAAGCTCTCTGACGAAGACCTGAACGAAAACATACTCGACATAGCCTACTCCTGCGGATTTAACAACACCGCGAATTTCAACAAGGCTTTTAAAAAGGCAACGGGTATGACGCCGACTCAATACCGCGATTCGAGCGATATACAGATTTAGATATTAGGCAAATGTGCGCTTTGCGCAAAAAAACAGGCTTCCCTCTTTTCAACAGAGGGGAGCCTGTTTTTATATACCGATAATTCTGATTTTTTATCAGCCGACTGCCATCTAAGCCATCTCGCAATAGGCTGAAAAAAGTTCGTAGTTATTGTTCCTAATGCTGTATTCCAAATCAAAGTATTTCTCTGTTTTGTAACCGCAAAAATTATTCCCTACAAAATCCGCAAAAACGGTAAATACCGCCTTTTTTACTTCGGTCGGCTGGTACGCCGTTCTTTGATATGTAAGCCTTGCCATTCGCAAAATATACTCATAGTAATCCTGAGTTGTGCTTAGACCCAATATGTTACGGTCTTCAAATAATCTTATTGTGACCCAAAGCGAATCCACCGATTTAGGTTTTTTAACGCCTGTGCTTGTAATGCCGCGCGGGTTGTTTCTGCGGCAGTATACGACATCGCTTATCCCGAAAATCGTTTTAGCTGTCGGATAGATTATCTGCCGCATGAGCGAGTCCTCATACCAATAGTTTTCGGGGAATAACACGTTATTAAATAAACTGCTTTTAAATACCTTTGCCACAGGTCCGCCGTATAAACCGTCAACCCCTAATCTTCCCTGTTTTTTATATGCGGTTTTATATTTTCTTCCGTCCTCTGTGCAGGTGATAACGCTTCCCTCAACTATATCGGCGTCATTATTATACGCCGTTTGCATAAGCGCCTGAACGGCGCCGTCCGCCAAATAATCGTCCGAATCGACAAACATAATGTATCTTCCGTCCGCTTTTTCAATCCCTGTGTTCCTTGCGCCCGAAAAGCCGCGGTTTTCCTGATGTATAGCGGTTAAGCGGCTGTCCGCAAGGCTGTCAATCAACCCGCCCGTTGCGTCGGTCGAACCGTCGTCAATACATATTATATGAAAATTATAATCTGCCTTTTGGCTTAAAACCGATTTCAAGCATTTTTCGATGTGCTTTTCCTCGTTATAAGCAGGGATAATTATTTCAAGGTCGTATTTGAAACTGCTCTTATGTTCCCTTTCGGAAATGCAGCTTTTATTGGGGTCGGGTGAATGAGAATTAAGTATTTCATAAGCCTCGTCAACCGCCATACCGCACGGTTTTGCATTTATCAGCTTTTTTCTTTTAATCTTGTATAACGCCCTGATAATCCCTAATTTTACTGCCGCTTTTTTTAATATCCTTTTATACAAAAAATCACCCCGATCTATGTTATGTAACAAATTGTTACATAATTATTGTAACAATACGTTACAATAATGTCAAGACAAATAATCGGGTGGATTGTATGCTGATAGGTTTGAAAATGCTTAGAAAGCAACGAAAACTTAATCAATTAAAGGTAGCTATGGACCTTAACATAAGCCGTGAGTCGCTGTCGTATTATGAAAACGGAAAGCGCAATCCCGATATTCAAATGTTGAAAGCGCTGTCCGAATATTTTAATGTGTCGATTGATTTTCTCATAAACGGCAAGGAATTTGAAAAGAAATAAACCGAGGTATCTAAACCGACAGAATAGGTTTAAGCCTCGGTGTTTTTTATGCTAAATACTTGTAAAATCAGCGTTTTTATAGTATTATTATATCAGTATTAATCTGAGGAGGAAAAGCCTTGGGAAAGAAAGAAAAAATTTTAAAGCCTGTTAAATCGGCGGCTGGCGGCGTGTTTTTGCCGCATTTAAAATCCACCGCCGATAACGAATCGGTTATAATGCCTCCCCCCGCGGTTGTGAAAATACCCCTGAGCCAGCATATCGGCACGCCTGCCGTTCCTGTTGTCAAGGCGGGCGACAAGGTTTTTGTCGGCACGCTTATAGGCGAGGCTCCTGGTTTTGTCAGCGCTTCGGTTCATTCAAGCGTTTCGGGAAAGGTTAAGGAAATTACCGACGTTGTTATGAACGGCGAACCCGTTAAATGCGTTGTGATAGAGTCGGACGGCGAAATGGAAAAAGATCCGTCGCTTAAACCATTTGAGGTCAACAGCAAGGACGATGTAGCCGCCGCGGCGAACTACTGCGGTCTTGTCGGTCTCGGCGGAGCGGGCTTTCCGTCGCGGGTTAAGCTGACTATTGACGAAAAAACGAAAATCAACACACTTATAATAAACGGTGCGGAGTGTGAGCCGTACATCACAAGCGACTACCGCGAGTGCATTGAAAACTATGACGATATTTTTGACGGAATATACCTGTTAAAAGAAAAGCTCGGTATTAAGCGCGTGTTCATTTGCGTTGAGAGCAACAAAAAGCGCGCCGTTGAAAAATTCTACGCCATAGCCGCCGACCAAAAGGATAAGACAAACGGCGTTCGGCTTATGGTTCTGCCCACAAAGTATCCTCAGGGCGCCGAAAAGGTGATAATCTACTCCGCAACGGGCCGCAAAATTCCCGCGGGGAAGCTGCCGAGTGACGCTGGCTGTATAGTTATGAACATAACGAGCGTTGGAACGCTTTCACGCTTTGTAAAGACGGGTATGCCGCTTGTTTCAAAGCGCGTTACGGTTGACGGAACGGCTGTGAACGAGCCTAAGAACGTAATTGTTCCGATAGGAACGTCGGTAAAGGAATTGCTTGATTTTGCAGGCGGAATATCGGAGGATACCGACAAAATTCTCATGGGCGGACCTATGATGGGTTCTGCCGTATGCGACGAAAACGCCGTTGTTGAAAAACGCACTAACGGAATAACCGTTCTTAAAAAGGAAAAGGCTGTTGCCGCTTCCGCGTGCATAAAATGCGGTCGGTGCGCCCGTGCCTGCCCTATGAAGCTCTACCCCGCTTCGGTTGACGCGGCGCTTAACCACAATCTTACCGACGCGCTCAAAAAGCTGAACGTAAACTACTGTATGGAATGCGGTTGCTGTGCTTTTGTGTGTCCCGCAAAACGTCCGCTTACTCAGACTATGAGACTTGCAAAGGCAAAGATCAGGAGGGAACAGAAAAATGGATAACTCTTTATCGGTTACATCTTCGCCGCACCTGCGGCACACCGAGACCACACGCGGTATTATGGGCGACGTTATTATTTCTCTTTTGCCTGCCGCCGTGTTCGGCTGCATACTTTTCGGGCTTAAAGCCGTTTTGGTTCTCGCCGTTTGCGTTGCCACGGCGGTTCTTGCCGAATTTCTTTGGTGCCTTGTGCTTAAAAAGCCTAATACGATAGGCGATCTGTCAGCGGTTGTAACGGGTCTTTTGCTCGGAATGAATTTAAGCTCCGAGGTGCCGCTTTGGGTTGCCGCTATCGGCAGTTTTGCGGCGATAATCGTGGTTAAACAGTTCTTCGGCGGTATCGGCTGCAACTTTGCCAACCCCGCGATAGCCGCGCGTATCATACTTTTGGTTTCTTTCCCGGGAATGATGACAAAATTCACCGAGCCTATTGCGGATACGGTTTCTTCCGCAACGCCGCTTGCCGCAGAAGAGGGAGTTTATAGCCTGCGCCAGCTTTTCTTCGGTATGCACAGCGGCTGTATAGGCGAAACCTCGGCGTTTTTACTGCTAGTGGGCGGTGTTTACCTCGTTATAAGACGGGTCATCAGTCCGACAACACCGCTTTGCTTTATAGGCACGGTTGCGCTCCTTGCGCTTATATCGGGACAGAACCCGTTATACGCAATATTAAGCGGCGGCGTTATACTCGGAGCGATATTTATGGCAACCGATTATACGACCACCCCTATATCCGAATGGGGAAAATTGATTTTCGGCGTTGGCTGCGGTCTTATTACATTCATAATAAGAAGGTTTGGTTCATTGCCGGAGGGCGTTTCCTATTCGATACTTATAATGAATATTCTTACACCGCATATCAACCGTTTCACACTCTCCTCCCCGTTCGGGTACATACGCTCCAAAAAAGGAGGAAAGAAAAATGGCTGATAAAAAGGAATTTTATAACAGCATTATAAAGCCTACCGTGGTTTTGCTTGCGATATGTATTATAATTCCGCTCGCCCTTGCCCTTACCAATATGATTACAGAGGACAAGATTGCAAAGCTCTCAAAAGAGAACGAAATGAAGGCTATGTCGGGGCTTATAAAAGCCGACAGCTTTAATGAAAAGACAGCAGACATTTCCGATACTTCGGTCGATTACTATGAAGCCGAAAAGGGCGGCGAAATTGCTGGGTATATTTTTGTTACGAACGAAAACGGCTACGGCGGAACGGTATCGGTTATGACCGCCGTTAATACCGACGGAACGGTAGAGGCAATTCAGATACTTGACGTTTCAAACGAAACGCCAGGGCTCGGTCAAAATGCCGCAAAGGAGAGCTTTTACGGTCAGTTTTCGGGAAAACAAAGCGGTATTGAGCTTAAAAAAGGCGAAGTGACACAGGATAATCAGGTATCCGCCGTGACGGGTGCCACAATAACGTCTACCGCCGTTACAAAATGCGTGAACCGCGCGCTTGAATACTACGGCGAAATCGGCGGCGAGGGGGAAGAATAATGAAAAGAAAATATCTTAATTATTTTACCAACGGTCTTGTTAAAGAGAACCCGACCCTGCGTTTGGTTCTCGGCACCTGCCCTACCCTTGCGGTAACAACCGCTGCAATAAACGGCATAGGTATGGGCATTTCGGCAACTGTGGTTCTTATATGCTCAAACCTTGCAATTTCGCTGCTTCGCAACGTGATACCCGACAAGGTGCGTATCCCCGCTTTTATAACAATTATCGCAGGCTTTGTAACGGTCGTGCAGATGCTTGTTAAGGCGTTTCTGCCGTCTATCGACAGCGCGCTTGGAATTTATCTTCCGCTTATAGTGGTAAACTGCATAATTCTTGCGAGGGCGGAAATGTTCGCCTCGAAAAACAGCGTTTTGCCGAGCGTGCTTGACGGGCTCGGTATGGGACTCGGCTTTACCGCCGTGCTTACCGTTATGGGAACCATAAGGGAGCTTTTGGGTGCGGGAACGTTTTTCTCACTCCCCGTCACCTCAAAATTCATTGACCCTATGATAATCTTTTTACTGCCCCCAGGCGGATTTTTCGTCTTCGGTATGCTGGTTGCCGCCTCAAACGCCTTGGCTAAAAAGAGCGGTAAAAAGCCTGTTGAACATCTCGGCTGTGACAATTGCCCGTCAAAGGCAATGTGTTCCGAAGCCGCAGTAAAGGAAACGGAGGTGGCAGAAGATGAACAGTAGTACAACGATAGCCTCCATTCTTCTCGCCGCAATACTCACCAATAATATGGTGCTTTCTAAATTCCTTGGAATTTGCCCGTTTTTGGGCGTTTCAAAGAAGACTGGCACCGCGTTTTCAATGAGCGTTGCCGTAACGCTGGTTATGGTCGTTTCCACCGCCGTGACCCACCCGATATACACATATATACTCTACCCGAAGTACACCTATCTTGAAACCATAGTTTTCATTTTGGTTATCGCCGCGATAGTTCAGCTTATAGAGATATTCCTTAAAAAGTATTCAAAGGGGATATACAACGCGCTTGGAATTTATCTTCCGCTTATAACTACAAACTGCGCGGTGCTTGGTATTACGCTCCTAAACATAACAAACGAGCTAAACTATGTTCAGTCGCTGTTTAACGCGCTCGGCGCGGGACTTGGCTTTATGCTTGCTATGGTGTTGTTTGCAGGCGTTAGAGAACGGCTTGAAACCTCGGATATTCCCGAATTTTTAAAAGGTCTGCCGATAACGCTTGTTTCCGCGGCGCTTGTGTCGCTTTCTTTCCTCGGCTTTGCCGGAATAGGAGGTTAGTATTATGGAAATAGCTATCCCTGTAATTATTGTCGCCGTTATCGGTCTTATAGCTGGCGTGGGACTTTCTCTTGCTTCAAAATTTATGGCGGTTCCTACCGATGAAAAGCAGGAAAAGATAAGAGCCGCCCTGCCTGGCGCAAACTGCGGCTCCTGCGGATTTTCTGGATGCGACGGCTACGCCGCCGCTGTTGCCGCGGGCGAAGCCGAACCTGATAAATGCGCCCCAGGCGGTGAAGCTGCCGCCTCGGCAATAGCCGAAATTCTCGGTGTAAGCGTAAACACCGTACCGAAAATAGCCTTTATAGCCTGCAACGGCAACCGTGATATAACAAAGGAAAAATACAACTATAACGGCGTTATGAGCTGTTCCGCCGCGAATATGCTTCACGGCGGCCCGCTTGACTGCCGCTACGGCTGTATCGGATTTGGCGACTGCGTGCGTGCCTGTCCGTTCGGTGCGATAAAGTATGAAAACGGCAAGCCTGCCGTCTGCGCCGATATATGCGTAGGCTGCGGAAATTGCACGGCGGTCTGCCCGAAATCGCTTATATCGCTTATCCCGAAAAATCATAAAACCACCGTTAACTGCTCCAACAAAGAAAAGGGCGCATCGGTGGTAAAGGGCTGCGGCGTATCCTGTATCGCCTGCCGTATGTGCGAAAAGTCCTGCGAGCAGGGCGCAATAAAGGTTATAGATAACCTTGCAACGATTGACGACAGCCTTTGCACGAACTGCGGCAAATGCCGCGAGGTCTGCAAAAGAGGGGTGCTTATTTAAGATGGACAATTTTATTATAACTGAACCCGAAAGAAAAACGCCCGTATTAAAACAGTATGACACCGTAGTTGCAGGCGGCGGTGTTGCAGGAATTTCAGCGGCGCTTGCCGCGGCGAGAAACGGTTCAAAGGTTCTGCTTATTGAGCGTGAATTTCTGCTTGGCGGACTTGCAACATTGGGGCTTGTCACGATATACCTACCGCTTTGCGACGGACTTGGAAATCAGGTCAGTTTCGGTATTGCGGAGGAGCTTTTGCGGCTGTCGGTAAAGCACGGCTTTGAAGGTATGCCCTGCCCCGAATGGCTGGGCAGCGGCACACGCGAAGAACGCCGCAAAAATCGCTTTCAGATACAGTACAACCCTTATGCGTTCGCTATTGAGGCTGAACAACTGTTGAAACGCGATGGCGTTGACATACTCTACGGTACGGCAATATGCGACGTTGCCGTAAAGAACGGCAAGATTACCCACGTTATAACCGAAAACCGTTCTGGCAGATCCGCAATAGCGGTAAATAATGTTATTGACTCAACTGGCGACGCGGCAATATGCCGTTTAAGCGGTGAAAACACAGTTGTTTTCAAGCAAGGCAATGTGCCTGCTTCGTGGTGCTATGTTACCGAAAACGGTACAAACAACCTTAAAATGCTGGGGTTCAGCGACATTCCCGATTCACAAAAGACCGAGGCACAGCTTAAAGATTCCAAGAAGTCGCTTAGGTTCACAGGGCTTGATGCTGATGAGCTTACCGAGTTGACGCTATACTCACACGCCACTCTGCTTAACGATTTTTTGAAAGGCGGAGATCTTTCTCCGAAAAGAACAATTTCAACAATCGCCGCCATACCGCAGATAAGAATGACCCGCCGTATAGACGGCGTATACACTCAAAACGACGACGAAATGCACCGCCGATATAAAGACAGCGTGGGTTTGTTTTCTGATTGGCGAAAAGCGGGTCCCGTTTATGAATTGCCGTTTGCCTCGCTCTACGGCAGTAAAATATCCAACCTGATAACGGCAGGCAGATGTATTTCTGTTACCGACGCTATGTGGGATATAACGAGGGTGATACCCGTCTGTGCGGTATCAGGTCAAGCGGCAGGCACCGCGGCGGCAATTACCGACGATTTTTCAAACACGGATATTGAAAAATTGCAAAGCATACTAACACAAAACAGCGTAATGCTTCACGAAAATTAAATATTAAAAACGGCAATCCCCGATGACCTTTCGGTCATCGGGGATTAC
>CAKSQT010000072.1 GCA_934486755.1 uncultured Eubacteriales bacterium
GACTTGCATGTGTTAGGCACGCCGCCAGCGTTCGTCCTGAGCCAGGATCAAACTCTCTAAAATTTGTATCTCAACACTTCCGTGCTAAAACCTATTTTATGAGCTTCTTTTCTGCTCTTGACAATACCGGCGTATTGTCTCTTTGTCCTTGATTTATGAGATTTCTCTCTTGAATCGTCGGGTCCTTATTCTTGTCGTTGTTTAATTTTCAAGGTCCGTTTCCGCTGCCCTCTCTCAAAGGCGCCTGATTATAATACCACACCTATCCCCTCTTGTCAACACTTTTTTTCGCGTTTTTTAATAATTTTTTTGAGCGCGCTTTTTTTCACAACATATTGTATATAATGTTGTTCTGTTGCACAAACTAATAACTTTCTATTTCATTATTTCACGCAATTTACAGAGTATTTTCTTCTCTGAGCGGGACACCTGAACCTGCGTCATTGACAATATTTTTGCGGTTTTGCTTTGCGTCATACCGTCATAAAATCTGTATTTTATGATTTTTTGTTCCACTTCGTCAAGTTTTTTGAACGCCTCATCTATAAAAATACGGTCTGAAATTTGTTCTTCCGCACTTATTGTAGGCAGGTCAAGCTGAAACTCCTTGTCGCCGTCTTCATACGTCAAAGAAACAGTTGGTTGTGATGCGCAGACCGCTTCGGCAATTTCCTCGGCGGCGACTCCCAATATTTCGGACAATTCGGAAACCGTAGGTTCTCTGCCGAAGTCGCGTTCAAAACGTGCCTGTTCTTTTTTTATACGCAATGAGAGTTCCTTAACCGAGCGCGACACCTTAACTGCACCGCCGTCCCTGAACAACCGCTTGATTTCGCCCAGTATAACGGGTACCGCATAGGTGGAAAAACAAAATCCTCTTTCCTCGTCAAATGCGTCTGCCGCTTTAACAAGACCCATACACCCTGCTTGATAAAGGTCGTCATACTCAATACCTTTGCCGCAAAATCTCTTACAGAGCGAATGAACAAGTCCGAGATTATTTTCAATAAAGGAATCGCGCCTTGTCTTATCTTTGACCATCTGTACTGAAACGGCGGCTTATTCGCTTTGTCATAATAATTGAAGTTCCTTTACCGACTGTCGAACGCACCTTTATGCTGTCCATAAAGCTCTGCATAACGGCAAATCCAAGTCCTGCCCGCTCGCCGCCGACGGTGGTATAAAGCGGTTCCATAGCACGCTCGACATTTTCTATTCCGCAACCCGTATCGCGAATTTTTACCTTTAATATATTACCCTCGCAAATTTCGCCCGATATGTATATCTTGCCGATATTTTCTTTGTATGCGTGTACTATGCAGTTAGTGACTGCCTCGGAAACGGCGGTTTTTATATCGCTTATTTCTTCAAGCGTAGGGTCGGTTTGAATTGCGAAAGCCGCAACGCAGGCGCGCGCAAAGCTCTCGTTCGATGAACGCGACATAACCGTCATATTAAATCTGTTAATTACCTTCATTTTTATTTCCTCCGTCCAATTTTGCTAAGCGTTCTATACCTGCGAGCTTCATCACCTTATATATTTGAGGCGATGTTCCCGTAATATGAAGCTCGGCGCCCGTTTTTGCAAGATTTCTGTATCTTCCCATAACAAGCCCTATTCCCGAACTGTCCATAAAGCTGATATTTTTGAAATCCAGCACCAGAAGCGTCGGCATATTCAGTTCAACGGCGCTGTCGATTGCTTCGCGCATTTCACGCGCGGTATGATGATCCAGCTCGCCGCCGAGATATGCGGTGACTACCTCTCCCGTAGTATTAATTTCCACTGACATTTTTTATTACCTCCAAAATAAAAACAAGCCTGTATTATATAATACAGGCTTGTCCTTAAAAAAATTGTCAAAAACGGTTGTGAAACACCTTATTTGTAAAATTCTTTCAATTTCTGTCTCAAAGCAGAGGCAAGATACAGCGATCCAAATACAAAAACCGCCGCGCCGTCGGAAAAGATTTTTGCCTTTTTTAAAGCGTCGTCAAGATTGGAAGCCGCGGCGCACGGGCAGTACTCCGACGCCGATTTACAGAGTTCCTCCGCACTAAGCGAGCGTTCCAGACCCTCCACCTTAACTGCAATGGCATTTTTACATAACGGCAAGGTGCGGCGCAATATTTCTTTATAATCCTTATCGCGCATAACGCCGATTACGGCGGTTATGTTAGAATTTGTATTTTTCATTATACCAGCCAGCGCCTCAGCGCCGTCGGGATTATGAGCGCCGTCAAGCACTACAAGCGGAACTTCTGATATAATCTCTGCACGCGCAGGAAAACGGGCTTTTTTCAGCGCAAAAAAAACAGTTTCATAAGGTATTTCAAAATCGATGTTTTCGGCACATTCGATAGCGCACAAGGCGTTTTCAACCTGGTATTCCCCTAAAAGACTTAGTTCGTATTTCTTTTCCTTATATATAAATGTGCTTTTTGGAATACTACATTCAACACCTGACAACTTATTTATATCGGGAACTATTAATCTCTTGGCGGTATCTTTTATTACATTCATCGCTTCCTTCGGTTGACACGGGTTTGTTATAACGGGGCAATCTTTTATAATACCGCATTTTTCACGTGCTATTTTGCCGTAAGTATCCCCCAATATTGCGGTGTGGTCAAGACCGATTTTGGTTATGACGGCTGACCTTACATCGGTCAAAGTATTTGTGGCGTCAAGTCTTCCGCCGAGTCCCGTTTCCACTACGGCAATATCGCATTTTTGCTTTGAAAAATACAAAAAAGCGGCCGCCGTTATAAACTCAAACTCGGTCAACTCAATTTTTGTGTTTTTTACCTCCGCGCAAACATCTATCAGGTCGTTTTCGGATATAAACTCACCGTTTATCTGTATTCTTTCACGAAAATCTATAATGTAGGGCGATATAAAAAGCGCCGTTTTAAGTCCCGCTTCGCGGAAAATATATGACAGCATACAGGAAACGGAGCCTTTGCCGTTAGTACCCGCTATATGAACGGACGGAAATTTTTTTTGCGGATTGCCGAGCTTTTCAAGCACCGCTTTTATCCGTTCAAGTCCCGCGGGTTTTGAAAAATTGCCCAGACTGTGAATATAGCTTAATGTTTCCTGATAATTCATAAAAATCCTTTCATAAAACAATCCATATTTTTACTTGAATTACGCAAGCGCTTACACACATAATACTTGTGGGGTGAATGATATGGAAGAAAAAAAGAAGCAGAAAATTGATACAGTGCCTGAAATATACATGAGCGGTACTGATAACGTAAGCTCCTTAACTTCTGTAAGCCCCGACGGTCAGGACGAAAGTACAACAACCGTCATTCGGGGTGCAGAAGACACGAAATAAGAATGTACGGACTGAACTTACGTTACAGACCGAAAGGACTGCTCCAAAATCGGAGCAGTCTTTTTTGGCGGGGATGCCGTTCGCAAAAATCAAAGATTTTTGACTGCACTCTGCCCCCGCCAATGCCACCCCTGCACCCTTGAAAAATAGCTAACAAGCTATTTTTCGCTTATAAGGCGTTTTTTCGATGCACCTGTCATCGAAAAAACGAAATAATAAAAGTAAAGTCCACTTTGAATATAAATTCTTATAAAGATTATGGACTGCTCCAAAATCGGAGCAGTCCCTTTTTATTATTGCATTTTTTCAATATCGGCAATACTGCTTTCAATCATTGCAATTTTATCAAGTACCTTTGCAAGCTGAGTGCGCTGTTGTTCAACAACAGCGGCGGGAGCCTTTGCAACAAATCCCTGATTATTAAGTTTTTTCTCGAAAAATTCTTTATCGGCAACAGCCTTTTTAAGGTCGTTGTTAAGTCTTTCCAGCTCAGCCGAGAAATCAACAAGCTCTTTCATCGGCATATAAACGGTCGCCGAATCGGTTATTACGCGAACGGTGCCTTCTGTTTCAAAGCTGTCGCCCGTTACCACCTCAGACGCGAACGCAAGTCGGCGTATATATGCCTCGCCCATTTTGAATATATCGTTATATTGCGAAACTATGCAAACCTGAGCCTTCTTCTTAGGAGATACATTCATCTCGGCTCTGCGGTTGCGGATTGCCTTAATAACGGTCATTATGCGTTCAAAATCCTGCTCGTTTTCGGCAAAATCAAGCTCCGAACTGTTTTTGGGCCATTCGGAAACCATTATCACGCCGTTTGTATTCGGCATTGACTGCCAAATAGCCTCGGTAATAAACGGCATAAACGGATGAAGCAGTTTAAGCGTATTGGTAAACACATAAAGCAGAACCGAAACTGCGGTGTCGGCAGCGTCGGCGTCTTCGCCGTTAAGACGCGCCTTGCAAATTTCTATATACCAATCGCAGAATACATCCCAAATAAAATCATAGAGCTTTTGAACCGCAAGACCAAGTTCGTATTTTTCGAGGTTCTCAGTCACTTCCGAAACAAGGCGGTTATACTTTGAGAGTATCCATTTATCTTCAAGCGCGGCCTTAGAAATATCCAAAGGCTTTATCTCTCTGCCCTCTGTATTCATAAGAATAAATCTGGCGGCGTTCCATATTTTATTCGCAAAATTGCGGCTTGCTTCAACACGTTCCTCAATATAACGCATATCGTTTCCTGGGCTGTTGCCCGTTGCGAGCGAAAATCTGAGCGCGTCAGCACCGTATTTATCTATAACTTCAAGCGGATCTACGCCGTTTCCGAGAGATTTTGACATCTTTCTGCCCTGCGAATCCCTTACAAGTCCGTGTATAAGCACGGTATCAAACGGAACCTGCCCTGTCTGCTCCAATCCCGAGAACATCATACGCATAACCCAGAACGGGATTATGTCATAACCCGTTACGAGGGTGTTGGTCGGATAATAGTGCTTTAAATCCTCGGTTTCATCAGGCCAGCCAAGGGTTGAGAAAGGCCACAAAGCCGATGAGAACCACGTGTCGAGCGTATCGGGATCCTGCTCAATATTCTTACTTCCGCAATGCGCACAGCAATGAACGTCTTCCTTGGAAACGGTTATTTCGCCGCAGTCCGCGCAGTACCACGCGGGTATGCGGTGTCCCCACCAAAGCTGACGGGAAATGCACCAATCCCTTATATTTTCAAGCCAATGGAAGTATATTTTTTCAAAACGCTTCGGAACAAACTTAGTGTCGCCGTTCTTAACGGCGTCAATGGCGGGGTCCGCAAGCGGTTTCATTTTAACGAACCACTGCTTTGAAACGCGCGGTTCAACCGTTGTACCGCAACGGTAGCAGGTGCCTACGTTGTGGGTATAGTCCTCCGTTTTTACGAGCGCACCCTCTGCTTCAAGGTCGGCTACAATTGCTTTTCTCGCCTCATAGCGGTCCATACCCGCATATTTCGGATATTCGTCAACTATCTTAGCGTCGTCGGTCAAAACATTTATTACTTCAAGGTTGTGGCGCAGTCCCACCTCAAAATCGTTCGGGTCGTGCGCAGGAGTAATCTTAACAACGCCCGTTCCAAAATCGGTTTCAACGTAATCGTCCGCTATAACGGGGATTTCACGGTGAACAATAGGCAGTATGAGGGTCTTGCCCACTATATCCTTATATCTTTCGTCATTGGGATTAACCGCAACCGCAGTATCCCCGAGAAGCGTTTCGGGTCTTGTGGTAGCAAGTTCAAGATAGCCGCTTCCGTCCTTAAACGGATAGCGCAGATGCCAGAAATGCCCAGCCTGCTCCTCATATTCAACCTCGGCGTCGGAAATTGATGTCTTGCAATGCGGACACCAATTTATCATACGTTCGCCGCGGTATATAAGTCCTTTTTCGTAAAGTTTTACAAAAACCTCTTTTACGGCGCGGCTGCAACCCTCGTCCATTGTGAAACGCTCTCTGTCCCAGTCGCACGACGAGCCCATTTTTTTAAGCTGTTCGATTATTCTTCCGCCATACTGCTTTTTCCAAGCCCACGCGCGCTCTAAAAATCCGTCGCGTCCTACGTCCTCTTTTGTAAGACCCTCGGAACGCATTTTTTCAACTATTTTTGCTTCGGTAGCTATTGAGGCGTGGTCGGTTCCGGGAACCCAAAGGGTATCATAACCCTGCATACGCTTAAAACGGATAAGTATATCCTGCAAGGTATTGTCGAGGGCGTGACCCATATGAAGCTGACCCGTGATGTTCGGGGGCGGTATGACTATTGTGTAAGTCGGCTTGTCCTTTTCGCATTTAGCGTGAAAATATTTACCGTCCAACCATTTTTCATAAATACGGTCCTCAACCTCTTTCGGATCGTACTGCTTGGATAGTTCTTCTGCCATTATTATCACTCCGATTGGAATATATTACATATTATAATTTTTGTATTAAAACAAATAATTCTAATGTCAGCCCAACATTTAAGCGTTTGCATACAAGGCTTGACAGGCCGTCCGAAATTATCGGACGGTTTTTTTATTATACATCAGCAACGCCGATACTTCAACTATAATTCTATTGCGGCTTGCTCTGCCGTTGCGGCAGGTGGCTTGCTGCCCGCGGCGGGAAGATTTCTGGTGCGGTATCTATGCTCGCTGTCAAGCGAACCTGCCTTATAAGGTTCGGCAACTGATACGCGCTGACCTTTTTTCTGGGTCATAACGGCAATACCGCTGTTGTCCCTTGTGGTTTTGGTTGACAGCGCACCCGTATTTACAAGCAACATTCTGCCGTTGGTGGATTTAAGCAGAATATCAATATCCTCCTTTATATACATAACCGTATGGAGGGTGAATTTGCCGCAATATGCGCCTATCAATTTTTTGCGGTTGGTCTTTGTTTTATACGATGAAAGCGGAACCTTTGAAATTCTGCCGTTATCAAATATAAATATCAAATATCCGCTGTAATCGGCGGTCTGCACCATATAGACTGCGCTCTCGTCCTCGTCAAATTCGAGCTTTGAAGGTATATACTCGCCGAGTAGGCTTGCCTTTGAATCGCCAAAATCGGCAGTTTTTGATTTATACACCTGTGCCTTGCTCGTAAAGAACAACAAATCAGCCGCGTTGGTGGACTCCTCGGTTTGGGTTATCTCGTCTTCCTCTTTGAGCTTCTGCTCGCCGCTCATTCTTAACGACTGGGGAGTGATTTTCTTGAAATAACCGTCCCTTGTAAAGAACAGGGTTACGGGCGAATCGTCAATCGGCTCGTTTTCATCGTCTTCAATTTCGGCGGCGGCGGAGATTATGACTGTCTTACGGTCTTTTCCGTATTTCTTAATAACTCCTTCAAGCTCGCCGACTATTATTTTAAGCACACGGCTGCGCGATTTAAGAATTGCCTCCATATCGGCAATTTCATTTTGCAGCTGTTCAATATCGGCAGTGCGCTTTAAAATATATTCGCGGTTAAGGTGGCGGAGTTTAATTTCTGCAACATATTCCGCCTGTATTTCGTCGATACCGAAGCCTATCATAAGGTTAGGCACTACCTGCGATTCTTCATCGGTCTCGCGGACGATTTTTATTGCCTTATCAATATCGAGAAGTATTTTTTCAAGACCCTTTAACAAGTGCAGCTTGTCCTTAGCCTTGGAGAGCTTATAATACACACGCCTGCGGACGCATTCTTCCCTGAAAGCGACCCACTCCGATATTATTTCCTTAACGCCCATTACGCGCGGCGAGCCTGCTATGAGTATATTGAAATTGCAGGAAAAACTGTCTTGCAGGGTCGTCATCTTAAACAGCTTTTTCATAAGCCGCTCAGGGTCTGCGCCGCGTTTAAGGTCGATAGTGATTTTAAGACCGTTTAAGTCGGTTTCGTCACGTATATCGTTGATTTCGGTGACTTTTTTTGCCTTTACAAGCTCTATTATTTTTTCTATTATCGCCTCGGTCGTGGTTGTCGGCGGAATCTCGGTAATGTCAATACAGTTTTGCGATTTATCAAAGCTGTAAACGCTTCGTACTTTAAAACTGCCCCTGCCCGTTTCGTATATTTTCTCCATATCCTCACGGCTGTAAAGCAGCTGTCCGCCTATCGGGAAATCGGGAGCCAAAAGCGTATCGGCTACGTTTATATCATTGTCCTTAATATACGCAATAGCGGTTTCGCACACCTCGCGGAGATTGAACGGACAAATAGAGCTTGCCATACCTACCGCTATACCCGTGTTTGCGTTTACAAGCACCGACGGGAATGTGACGGGCAACAGCGTCGGCTCCTTCATAGTCGCGTCGTAGTTATCAACAAAGTCAACCGTATCCTTATCAATA
>CAKSQT010000073.1 GCA_934486755.1 uncultured Eubacteriales bacterium
ACCTGCGAAAATTCGCCCGTAAGATCTATCGGACGGGTCTGCGAGCTTATGCTAATTCGGTCCTCCGCGCTGTCTGAATCGTGTACGGGGGTAAAGCGTATAGTGCCTTTTTCAAAATCACCGTCGGGCAGCTCATCTGCTTTGGCGGCGGTAAAATTGTCTATATCCGATATATCGGGCAGATTGGTCTGAATATTTTTAACGGGTATTTTCGCCGCCAAAATATCTTCAAAAATCTGCTTTTCAAAGCTGTTTTGGGGTTCTTTGTGCTGTTCTGCCTTTTCGGGAACAGGGTCGGCCGTTTCTTTCTTAGGCTCGGGCGGAATATCGTATTTTCCCAAATCGTCAAAGGTTATTTCATACTTTTTTGAGAGCGTTTCAATCGTTCTCTGACTTTGCGATTTAAGTATATCCGAAACGCTGTCCAGCTTGTAAGACGGCGGCTCTTTCGCCGTATTCCCGTTATCGTCAACTATGTAAGGCATACACTTTTCAAGCAAGGATTTGCCGTTTTGTTTTCTTCCCTGCGGATTTTCGGTTTTTTCAGGCTTGATTTCCTTTGCTTCGGGCTGCACTTTTTCCGTCATACGCTTTTTTAGCGCTTCAAGAGGACTGCCGTTGCCCGAAACACTTCCGCCGAATGAAATTTTCGGCTGAGATGTTATTTCGTCTGCCGTAAGCGAATGTTGCGGCACGACCGACGGGGTTGTGTTTTCAATATTTTCATCGTCTTCAAACAGGAAAAAATTATCGTCATTGTTTTTTAGATGTTTCATTTTTACCTCCGTCTTTTTCTTACCGCTTCATACATAAGCACGCCTGCCGCAACCGACGCGTTAAGCGAATTTATTTTTCCATACATAGGCAGACTTACGATTACGTCGCACTTCTTTGCCGTAAGACGTCCTATCCCGTGTCCCTCGTTTCCGATAACAATGGCGCACGGCGTATCAAAATCAATACGCGAATAATCCTCGCCGTCCATATCCGCGCCGAAGACCCAAACTCCCTTTTCTTTCAATTCGTCAATGGTATTAGGAATGTTTGTAACTCTGGCGACACGCATATATTCAAGCGCGCCGCTTGCCGATTTTGCCACAGTCGCATTGAGTGACGCGCTCCTGCGTTTCGGTATTATTATCCCGTGTACTCCGCAGGCTTCGGCGGTGCGTATGATAGCGCCGAGGTTGTGCGGGTCCTCAATTTCGTCGCAAATTATTATAAAAGGCTTTTCGCCCTTTTCTTCGGCGTAATTCAGAATATCTTCAACGGTGCTGTATTCCTGAGCGGCGAACATAACCGCAACGCCTTGGTGATTTGCGCCGCCGCAGTAATAGTCTAACTTTTGCGGACTTATTTCTTTTATAAGTATTCCTCTTGCGGAGCATTTGGCAATTATCTCGGATACCGAACCGCCCGATACGCCGTGAGCGACCAAAAGACGGTCGATTTCTCTGCCCGAGCGCACGGCTTCAAGCACGGGATTGCGCCCGCATATTATGTTATTGTTATATTCTTTTTGATTATTATTTTCCACGCTTTTTAAGGCACGTCCTTTTTTATATAAGTATACCAATATATTATAACATAAAAATATCAAAATTAAAATATAAATTTTTAATAAAACAGCAGTTGCGAGGGAAAATAATAAAAATAATGAAAAAGAGGTAAAATTATGAAAAACGGTATAAAGGAAGTTAAGGGTTACGAGCTTATGGATTCAAGGGGAAATCCAACCGTAGGCGCAAAGGTCATTTTGGAAAACGGTTGCACGGGATTTGCTATATCACCGTCGGGCGCGTCGACAGGAGCGTTTGAGGCTCACGAATTAAGGGACGGCGACAAATCGCGTTACGGCGGCAAGGGCGTTTTAAAGGCTGTGGAAAATGTCAATACATTAATTGCCGATGCAATTATCGGAATGAATGTTTGCGATCAGACCGAAATAGATAAAAAAATGCTCGAAACCGACGGTACGGAAAACAAGAGCCGTCTCGGCGCAAACGCGATTTTGGCAGTTTCGCTTGCTGTCGCCAAAGCCGCCGCCGCATATCTCGGAATACCGCTTTACAGATATATCGGCGGAGCAAATGCCGCAGTTTTGCCAAGACCGATGATGAATATTCTGAACGGCGGAGCGCACGCCGCAAATAATATAGATATTCAGGAATTTATGATAATACCCTACGAATGTAATAATTTTTCCGACGGTCTTCGTATGTGCGGTGAAATCTACCATACATTGGGAAAGATTTTAAAGGAACACGGAAAAGCGTCAGGCGTAGGCGATGAGGGCGGTTTTGCTCCCGATCTTGATTCTGACGAATCGGCGATAGAACTGATAGTCGAAGCAATAAAAGCCGCTGGATATACAACCGAGCAGGTGAAAATAGCGCTTGACGTGGCTTCAAGCGAATGGTATGAGAACGGCGAATATCATCTGCCGAAAAGAAACAAGACCGTATCAGCGGCACAGCTTGCGGAATATTACGAAGACCTTATAAGCAAATACCCCATAATATCGTTGGAGGACGGTGTTGCTGAGGAGGATTGGCAAGGTTGGACAATGCTTACCGAAAAGCTCGGCGGACGTATTCAGCTTGTCGGCGACGATCTTTTTGTGACGAACACAAAAAGACTTGAAAAGGGAATAGAGCTAAAAGCAGGTAACTCAATTCTCATAAAGCCAAATCAGATAGGCACGCTTACCGAAACGCTTGACGTAATAAGGCTTGCAAAGAAAAACGGATATTCAACGGTCATTTCGCACCGCTCTGGCGAATCGGAGGATACAACGATAGCCGATATAGCCGTTGCGGTAAATGCGGGTCAAATAAAGACAGGCGCTCCGTGCAGAACCGACCGCGTTTCAAAGTATAACAGGCTTTTGATTATAGAAAGCGAATTATAAATAAATAGTTCCGATGATTTCATCGGGAACGTTTTCAGTCCGCCGACAAGTTAGTGTTGAGATTTTTTTGCGGCGTTTACGCCGCATTTTGTTTTTTCGCTGACAGGTGCGGCGAAAAAACACATTATAGGCGAAAAACCGCTTGACAAACAAGCGGTTTTTCAAGGACACTGGGGTGGTATTGGCGGAGCATAACAACCGATTGCTGCCTGTGGCAGAGAAAAAGAGGTTGTTATGGCGCCGCGGTCAAAGAAAATTCGCGCTCCAAGCGAAAATTTTCTTTGGGTACCGCAAGAGTCAGGAGTGCAGTCCTAAAATCTTTGATTTTCGTGCGAACGGTATTCCCGTCCAAGAGCGTGTCGACTCTTTCGACACGCTCAAATAGTTCCCGATGATTTCATCGGGAACTATTTTTACTCTGTTATAAATGCTAAAATATCGCTTATTACTTCGTTTCGGCAGGTGTCGTTCAGTATTTCGTGGCGGCAGTTTTCATACAGCTTCATTTTTACCTGACACCCGTGCCTTTTAAGCCCGTTGTAGACCTTTGTTACGCCCTTGCCGTAGCTTCCGACAGGATCGCTGTCACCCGCTATTAAAAGGATAGGCAGGTCTTTTCGCATATTTTCAAACCACATACCGCGGTTTGCCGTCTTGCTTAATTTTACCAAATCGTGCATTGCCGATACGGTGAATTTAAAGGTGCAGTACTCGTCTTTTGAGTATGCGTCTATAACGTTTCTGTCCTTAGTTATCCAATCGTATTTTGAAATATGCTCAAATTTTTTGTTGTAAGCGCCGAAGGCAATTTTGTCAACGGCGTTTGAAATATATTTTTCACCGTGAGTTTTTTTGAGTATTGAAGTCAGCATTAAACCGAGGTCGGCTGCCTTTTGCGGTCCGCCTGTTCCGCAGAAGATTACCTTACTGTAAGAATTTCCGTATTTCTCCGCGGCAAGCCTTGAAATAAACGAGCCCATTGAATGTCCGAGAAGAAACAGTTTTTTGTCGGGATACATTTTTTGTACTTCAAGCTCAAACTTGTTTACGTCGTCAACAAGGTACTTCCAACCGTCTTTATGAGCTATAAAACCAAGTTCGTCTTTTGAATTTACGGTCTTGCCGTGACCCAAATTGTCATACCCGCAAGCAATAAATCCGAATTTTGCGGCAGCTGACATAATGTGGTCGTATCTGCCAATATATTCGGTCATACCGTGAACGATGTGAAGTATGCCTAAGGCTTCGCCGTCAGGTACGTACATAATTCCCGACAGCGTGTGAATACCGTCGGTGCTTTTGACCTTTATTTCTTTTACTGTATAGGTCATAAATTACTCCCGTTTTTTATTATAATTCTCGGAACCCTCGGAGATATTCCGCAAATTATCTCATAATTTATCGTTCCGCATAAGTCGGCAAGCTCTTCAACAGGCAATTCCTTGCCGAAAAGTATAACCTCGTCGCCCTGTTTTACGCCGTCAATGTCGGTAACGTCAACCGACATCTGATCCATACATATCCTGCCGATTATTCTCGCCCGTTTGCCGTTTATAATAACATAGCCTTTGTTTGAAAGCAATCGCGGATACCCGTCGGCATAACCTGCGGTGACGGTCGCTATCTTCATTTTTTTATCGGCTTTAAAGGTTCGCCCGTAGTTTACGGTGTCTCCCGCTTTAATTTCCTTAACCATAGACACAACTGACTTGACCGTCATAACGGGGATAAAATCTTCTTTAAGTTTTAAATTGCTTGACGGGGTAAGCCCGTAAAGTATTATACCGGGTCGGCACATATCAAGGTGCTTGTCGCCGTCAAGGCACAGCGCCGCGGAATTACAGCAATGGCAGTAATTCGGTTTAAGCCCTGCCTCCTTAAATTTTTCAATTCCCGAAATAAAGCGGTAATACTGTTCATCGGTAAAGCCGTCTTCTTCCTGCTCGTTACGGTCGGAAACGGCAAAATGAGTGAAAATACCGTCAAAAATAAAACCTTTAAGGCGAGCCGCCGCTATTGCCTCGCCAATTCCTGTAAGGGAATTGTCCCTGCAATCAAATCCTATTCTGCTCATTCCTGTGTCGAGCTTGATGTGTATTTTAATTCTAATACCCAACTCAACTGCTTCGTCTGACAGCATTTTTGCATATTCGGGAGAAAAAACGCATTGGGTTATATCGTTTGTATATAACTGCGAAGCCATACTCACGGGAGTGTATCCCAAAATAAGAATCGGTTTAGTTATACCGCACCCGCGCAGGGTTATTGCCTCCTCAATATTGGATACCGCAAAAGCTGAGGCGCCGTTTTCTTCAAGTAAAGGGGCGATATAACGTGCCGAATGACCGTATGCGTCCGCCTTGACAACCGCCATCAGCTTTGCGCCGTCTGCCTCTGATTTTATTATATTGAAATTATGTAACAGGGCGTCCGTATCTATCTCCGCCCAGGTCCTGTGTAAGAAATTCAAAATTATCCCACCTTTAAAGATAATTATACCATTTTATTGCGTTTTTGCAATCGCTTATTTACTTTCCCCGCAAACGGTATAAAAATGAAGCTCAGCAAGAACCAAAAAAATGAATAAAGCGGACATATCTGACCGCCTATATTTAAGGGGACTTTGCTGTAATCCCAAACATTCTTTTTCAATATCACGTTAAACACTATTCCGAAAACAAGTTCGACCGCAGTTACCGCGGTACTGCCGACAATTCCCTTTACAAAAAGGCTCGCTTTTTTCATTTTTTCAGAGATTGCGTTAAATATCACAAAACAGATTCCGCCTGCGCCAAGCATTGACCAATGCGTGTAGCCGCGCCAGATGATTTCTATCATTCCGTATCCGCAGGCGCCTATCGAAAACAACATAAATTTTGTGCCGTGTTTTTTCATCATTATCACCGATAATATTATTGGTGATTGATTTGTTTTGTATTCAACTCTTTTTTTGGTAAATAAGTTACTTTTTGTAATCGGAAACGCTTTTTCCGACAATTCTTTTGAAAGCGCTTCTAAAATATTTTACATCGCAAAAGCCGCATTTTTCGGCAATCTCGCTCTGCGTAAAGTATTCGGTTCTTATAAGCGCTTTGGCATAGTTTATGC
This sequence comes from uncultured Eubacteriales bacterium, assembly GCA_934486755.1. GTDB lineage: Bacteria > Bacillota > Clostridia > Oscillospirales > Acutalibacteraceae > UBA737. Next base: position 6,020 of record CAKSQT010000073.1, read on the forward strand.
GGTAGGTTTGCAAATATGAAACAGGCGACACCCCGTATTTTTCTTTGAATTTTTTTCGCAGCTGCGATGGACACACATTAAGCGCTTCCGACAGTTTTTGAATTGTAAAATCGGAATTGGGAAAACTTCTTTCTATTATTTCGGCCGCCGCTGTCGCATAGTTTTTTGAGTAAAAATCTTCATTTCGGCAACGCTGTTCAAGTCTGCCTAATATCGAGTAGAGTATTGACGTCGCGAAAAATCGGTAACCTACTTCTTTTTTCTGCCAGATTGATAAAATACTGTTAAATTCTTCTTCAAACCCGTCGCCTGCCGTAATCGGCGTAAAGGAGATTTCGTTTATTTCGGAATTGAGTAAGTAGAAATGTATTACTATCAAATCTTCGTCGGTGTATGAATATCTTGTATATTCGGTGTTGGGCGGAACGACTAAAACCGCGTCTCCGCTGAACCGCAGGGTTTGCTTTTTGCTTTTAAACTTAACATCGGTGTTTTTTCTCAGCGATACGCCGCAAAAGCCCCTTTTGTCTGTAAAAAAACAGCCTTTTTGTTGTGAAAAAACAAAAACATCGGATATTTGGACAATTAAATCATTTTCAAACATAGCACTATCATTATATTTTATAAAACGGCGAAAATCAAGTCTATTATAGCGAAAATTGGGTTTAAAAGCGTCAAAAAAGATGTTATATTCAAGTTATACCGATGCGGTATAACTATGCTTTTGGGAGGAATCACTGTGGACAGACGCGAAGCATTAATGAAAAATTTTGAAAAGTACAGCGATTATACGAATGACCGTATAAACAGCGGAATTGAAAACAACCGAAAAGGTTACGCTTTTATCGAGCTTACCGACGAAGACGGCAAACCGATAGAAAACGCCGAAATAACCGCCGTGCAGAAAACGCACGAGTTCAAATACGGCGCGAACATATTTATGCTTGACCAAATGGAAACACCCGAAAAGAACGCGGCTTATAAGGAGTATTTTAAGCAGACCTTTAATATGGCGACGTTGGGATTTTATTGGGCTGACCTTGAACCCGAAAAGGGCAAACAGCGTTATGAATCGGGCTCGCCCTTTATTTACCGAAGACCGCCGATAGACGATTGCATAAAATTCTGCGAAGAAAACGGCATAGAAACGCGTGAACACGCTTTGGCTTACGATCATTTCTTCCCCGAGTGGTTAAGGGGCAAGGACGATAACACCGTAAAGAGGGAATACGAACGCCGTTGCAGGGAAATATCCGCGCGTTATGCCGATAAAATCCCCACAATAGAAGTAACCAACGAAATGTATTGGGATACGGGCGTTACCGATTTCTATTTTAACCGCGATTATGTAACTCATTGTTTTAAAATTGCGGATAAATACTTCTCCGGCAATGAGCTTGCCATAAACGAGGCTACTCCGTTCGCTTGGTGTTGGGATTCGCCGAATAATATAGAAAACACAAGATACTATCAATTAGCAAAATCTTTGATAGACAATAACATAAGGCTTGACGCAATAGCTATGCAGTATCATATGTTTTACAGCAGGGAGGACGAGGCAAAGAGTACCGAACCGTATTATAATCCCTATCATCTTTACAAGGTTATGGACTCTTATGCAAAGCTCGGCAAGCCGCTGCAAATTTCCGAAATAACAATACCCGCATATTCAAATTCCGAAGAGGACGAGGAGTTGCAGGCGGACCTTATAGAAAAGCTCTATTCAATATGGTTTTCGCACGCAAATGTTGAGCAGATAATTTATTGGAACGTTGTTGACGGTTATGCCGCGTTCGCGCCTATGGGTGATATGACGTCGGGTGAAAACTATTTCTACGGAGGGCTTGTCCGCCACGACCTGACGCCTAAACCGTCGCTTAAAAGAATACAGTATCTTTTCGGTGAAAAATGGCGGACTAACTGCGACTTCAATATTAAAAACGGCTTCGGCTCTTTTAAGGGATTTTACGGCAAATACGAACTGACCGTAAAGCACGGAAATAAGACGGTTGTTAAGAAAATAAATTTAAGCAAAAATCTTTCAAATAAATTCACAATAAAGCTGTAATTAAAAACGGCAGTCAGTAATAAACTGACCGCCGTTTTTTTGCGTTCGTAGGACAACCACTGGCTTTGCCAGTGGGAAAAAAGCTTTAGCTATGGACAGAATAAAAACTCCTTGATATATT
>CAKSQT010000074.1 GCA_934486755.1 uncultured Eubacteriales bacterium
TATCCCTTACGCTTTTCAAATCGGAACCGTCTGGCTGGGAAAGAAGCAGGGATATTTCGTTTGAATCAAGTATGCCAGGCAGTTTCTTTTGCGCTTTTTTAAGGCGTATATCCTTTAAGGGATCGCAATCGGTATAACCGTTTGCGCAAAGAAATCTGTAATAGCAGCGCAAGGAAGCAATAATTCTGGTTTTGGTAGCCTCTGATTTTCCCGCCGATGTTACCGAATCCAAATATTTATGAATAAATTCAGAATCGACCCTTGCAGTATCCTTTATGTTATATTCGGTACAATATGCAACAAATTGATTAATGTCACGCATATAGGAATCCAAAGTATTATCTGAACACTTCTTTGTATTCCTTAAATAATCCGTAAACAAATCCAAATAGTTTTTCATATTGCACCTCCTTAGTACGCGGCAAAGACCGCTTATAATTTAAAAAATCCCATAAATGAACAGCATAAAACTGCGTCTGTAATTGCCGAAATTAAAATTATCGCACAGTAAAATGCAAACCTACCGCAATACATTTTAAAATCAACATAAAGACTCGAAGGACTGCTGTGTGGCAGAGACAGCCGCGCTATCTTTAATGAAAACCCTACTGCCTCACGTGCTGCAAATAAAAGTCCTATAAGAAATATTATTGCAGGCGGAATTACTATTATCGCATTAAATGCTATTCCTTTTAAAGCATAAGTCATATAAAGATATGATAATAAGCCGCCGTACGCAAAACCGCGGACAAGAACGACAAACGGCACAACGACCACTCCGAGCATAGACGCTCCCGAAACAAATACCGCAACAGTATACAAAAGCGAAGACAAAAAAGAATTGAACAATACGTACATAAACGGCTTGTCTTCACGAACGTCAACAAATTTTACCAGTAAAGATTTCGTAATGCTTTGGATATTTTCAAGTCTGACGACCGTGGCCGTTCCCGCAACTATACCCGCCACCAAAGCGAACGTAAGCAAAAATAAAATATGATTTTTACAAATAAACTCGGCAAATTTTACACGTCTTAAATTAACCACCGTACTCCTGCGCATATATACCACTCCTTATTTCTAAGAAATAATATGCACCGTGCGGACAAGATATGAATATTCCCAACTTAACACAACATTTACATTTGCAATTAAAAGCAAAATCAATATATTGTGTTTGTCGGTTTTATGTAAACAACGCGATAAGTGCCAAAAAAATCAGCTAATGCCAATACAAAGTTAAAGGGCACAGCTAAAATTAAAAAAATGATGATATAATCAAGATTGCAATTATATTTATACTACAAAATCCGCTTGTTGTCAATTACAATTTTTCGCAATACAAATGTTATGTAAACTATTTATGTAAACCACACAATATCTGTGTATCGCGCTGCCATTTTAACCCAATTTGTTGTAAAAAGCTCTTTAAAAATTTTTTAAACTGTGATACAATATAGATAATAAAATTGCGGAGTGAGGACTATGAAAAAAACAGTTATTATTACAGGTGCGTCAAAAGGAATCGGAGCGGCTTCCGCTATCCTGTTCGCACGCAAAGGCTACAACGTTGTTATAAACTATAACAACTCTTTTGAATCTGCCAATCTTCTCTGCCGTTCTCTGGTTGACAACGGTTTTTCGGCAATGCTCCAAAAGGCAAATGTTGCTAACAAATTGGAAGTAGACCTGATGGTGAAAGAAACGGTCTATAAATTCGGTTCTGTTGACGTTATGATCAACAACGCCGGAATTGCTTATCAAGGTCTTATAACCGACACCGACGAGATTGATTTTGACCGAATTATCGACATTGACCTGAAAGGTGTGTTCAACTGCTGTAAGGCAGTAACGCCGATTATGGTAAATAACAAATCGGGACATATAATTAATATTTCTTCAATGTGGGGTCAAGTCGGCGCCTCCTGCGAGGTCGCCTACTCCGCCGCAAAAGCAGGTGTTATAGGTTTAACCAAAGCACTTGCAAAAGAACTTGCGCCAAGCGGCATAAATGTAAACGCTATTGCCCCCGGTTTAATTGAAACAAGTATGAACTCCAACCTGAGCGTTGAGGAGCTTAACAGTTTTGTAGAGGATATTCCGTTAGGCAGAATGGGCAGCGCCGACGAAATTGCGGCGGCGGCATATTTCTTAGCATCCGAAAACGCTGATTACATAACGGGTCAGATACTCGGTATTAACGGCGGTTTTGTGATTTAACGTATAAAAAATCAGGGCACGGAATTTCCCGTGCCCTTTATTATTGTTTAATTGCCGAGTTCGGCGATTGTAACGCCGTTCTCCCCTTCCCCGAAAAGTCCTATTCTGAAAGACTTAACCGATTTATGCTTTCGCAGATGGGATTGAACCGCTTTACGCAAAACGCCCGTACCCTTTCCGTGAATTATTGTAACTGTGCTAATACCAGAAATAACGGCGTCGTCAAGATATTTATCAAGCTCCAACAAAGCCTCGTCTGACGCCATACCTCTAAGGTCTATTTCACCTGAAACATTTTTATCCTTCTTTGAAGGAGTACTTACATTTCTGTATTTCTTTTGGGATTCAGAGGAAGTTTTGGGATTTGATTTTTTAACTATATTATCAAGGTCCACCCACATCTTTATAGAGCCCGACATAACATAAACCTTTTTAGTGTTCGGTTTTACATCTATAACGGTAGCGTCCCTGCCTATATCACTTATAACGACAATGTCGCCTTTTTTCGGCAAGTCGGTCAGCTTATCACCGATCGGAATTTTGCTCACGACAGGATTTGCCTCGCGTTCAAGTGTCTCCAAAGATTTTTTATATTCCCGCCGTGCTTTTTCAAGCGTTAAAGACGCGTTTGCCACCGTCATCTCTTTCTTCATATCTTCAAGCTGATTAAGCAGTAATCCTGATTTATAGCGGGCAGCGTCAACGAGCCGTGCTGCATTTTCCCTTGCCTGCTCGATTATTTTGTCACGGTTTACGCTTATTTCGTGCATTTGCTTATCCGATACACGTTTGGCTTCTGCAAGCTGAGCGCGCAATTCGGATACTTTTTTATGCTCATCATCAGCAGATTTTCTTGCCCTTTCCAAAGCAGAGACCACCCGTTCAAACCGCATATCGTCATCGGCTATCTGTTCTTTCGCATTATTAATAATATCGTCATCAAGACCGAGACGTTTTGAAATTGCAAAAGCGTTAGAGCGCCCAGGCATACCGATTATCAGTTTATATGTCGGTTTCAGAGTTGTTAAGTCAAATTCACAGCACGCATTTTCTACCCTGTCGCTGTCAATAGCATAGGCTTTAAGTTCGGGATAATGTGTAGTTGCAACTGTTGAAGCCCCTACGGCGGACAATCTCATAAGTATTGATTTTGCAAGAGCGGCGCCCTCAATCGGGTCAGTTCCCGCACAAAGCTCATCAAACAGTACAAGAGACCGCGAATCGGCCGAGTCAAGAATTGAAATTATATTTACCATATGCGAAGAAAAAGTAGAAAGCGACTGCTCTATGCTTTGTTCGTCGCCGATGTCGGCAAAGACTTTGTTATAAACCGAAATACTGCTCCCGTCGTCGACAGGAACCATTAATCCGCACATCGTCATTAAAGTAAGTAAACCGACAGTTTTAAGCGTTACCGTTTTACCGCCCGTATTAGGACCCGTTATTACAAGCGTATCGTAATCGCCGCCGAGGCTTACCATAATCGGCACTACCGATTTTTGATTAATGAGCGGGTGTCGTGCGTTTTTCAGATATATATAACCGTTTTGATTTACATTGGGTACTGCGGCGCGCATTTTATAGGCAAGGCGTGCCTTTGCAAATATAAAGTTTAATTCGGCAAGCGCTGTGAAAGAGGACGAAATACTGTCGCCGAAATTTGCGACCTCAGCAGATAACTCGGCTAGTATACGCTCTATTTCCTCCTGCTCGCGTTGAATCATTACACGAATCTCATTATTGGTTTCAACGACCGACATAGGTTCAATAAAAACGGTTGAACCTGTTGATGATGTATCGTGAACTATACCTGAAACTTCGCTCCGAAATTCTGTTTTAACAGGTACTACGGATCTTCCGTCACGCTGTGTAATTATATTGTCCTGCAAATATTTTGCTGTCGGACCGTGAACGATTTTTTCAAGTATATCCCGTATTTTATTTTGCTTTGAAACGATTTTACGTCTCAAATCATATAAAAGCGAAGATGCGTTGTCATTGAGGTCGTCTTCCGACTTAATTGCAAAATTAATTTTTTCTTCAAGATATTTATTTGGGGCGAGAGAATCGAACAATGCTTCAAGCGATGTGCCCTTTAAGCCGTCGCAATTACTTCGCCATTGTTTTACACTGCGAATTATGCGAAGCGTTTCGGCAACCTTTAACAACTCGCGTATTGACAGCACCCCGCCGACAGACGCCTGTTTTATGCAGTATGAAACGTTTTCTGCGGCACCGAATGACGGTGCGGCATACTTAGCCATAAACAAATATGCGTCCTCGGTATTTTTGAGTTTTTCAAGGACGTTATCACAGTTGTTGTCAGGCTGTAAATTTATCGCCATTTGCGCGGAATCGGCTATTGAAGTTTCATTAGCGAGACGTTCTAATATTTTATCAAGTTCAAGCGTTTTTGCACACTTTGTAAAATCGTATTTCATTGGTAAATATGTTTCTCCGATCAGATAACAGTTTTATAAAAATCGAGGGTTGCAAATTTATGCTCGGTCTGATATGTTATATACTTTTCCGCAACCGACGACAGCAGTTTCACGTCGTTTTCGGGAATACTGAACGAATATAGGTTTTTAAATTCAGAATATACGATATGCCGCATTGCGGTCATCACAGTCCTGTTTATCGGAATACCAATATTACTGCCGCAGTCGCCACATATCAGGGAACCGTCGTCAAGCAAAAAATACATAACATCATTTTCAAAGCAACCGCACTTACTGCAAGCAACCAAGTTTGGCATATAGCCCGAAATAACCGCTGTTCGCATTTCTGTTATTGCCTTTATAAAATCATGAGCAAACTTTTTCTCAGCAATAAAATTCAGAGAGTTAAGAATAAGGCGCAAAAACTCCTCGCTTGCAACGCCCGACGGAGCAAGAACAAGGCACAGCTCACATAAATACTGTGAGAGCGCCAAAGATACAATATCGCTGCCCGCCCCGAAAAAACTTTTAATAGGCGCGGCTTCCTTAATTTTGTATGTATCCTTTTTCTTAACCAAAAAAAAGTTTGAATAAGTTAAAAGCCCCGTTGCGGCGGATTTTTTGCTTTTTATGCCTTTTGCACCCGACGCAAACGCTTTGATAAGTCCTAAATCACGGGTAAAAAGAGTAACCAAACGGTCACTCTCCCCTACTATCATTTCCTTTACCACCAAAGCGTCTGTTCTGTAATTTGTTGTAGCTTCCTTCAATTAATTCATTCTCTCTGCAAGAATTTACATAAGCAAGATAATCGTTTACCTTGCCTGTTTGAATAAATTTTGTCCAAGATTTTTCTGTATCCACCCGTATCAGCCCTATCAAAATTGTTCATTAACATTGTTTGATATTAATGCGGATTTATGATAGGAAATAAAAGTTAATCAAGTCCGAATGTGTGAATTATGCCCTGTCGGTTTCTCCAATCCTCTTTAACCTTTACCCAGAGCTTTACAGAAGCCCTTATCCCGAAAAACTCCTCAATGTCCTTGCGTGCGCGTATCCCGACCTTTTTAAGCATTTCACCGTTCTTGCCGATAATTATACCCTTGTGTGATTCGCGTTCGCAATAAACGGTAGCCTCAACCATTAAAATTGGTTCTCCGCTTGCGCTGTCCTTTTCATAAAAACGTTCAAGGTCGACTGCAATTCCGTGAGGAACTTCCTTATCAAGCGACCTAAGCAGTTTTTCACGTATTATTTCTGCAACCATAACCTTTTCTGGCTGATCGGTAATTTCGCCGTTTGGGAAAAAATGTGGAGAGGTCTTTGAATATTTTGTAAGTTCTTCAACAAGCTCTGTTGTTCCGTCACCCGATTTTGCGGAAACGGGAACGACAGCATCAAAATCATAAAAGGAAGTATATGTAGTTATTATTTGTAATAGGCTTTCCTTTTTCTCTAACAAATCAATCTTGTTTATTGCCAAAACCGCAGGATGCTTTTTTCTTTTAAGTTCGCCTAAAAGCGCTTTTTCAGCCTCAGGAATTTCTCCGCTTTCAAGTTTGAATTTATGCACAGCCTCAACAACGAAAAGTACGGCGTCAACATCTGACATTCCGTCGCCTACCGCCTTAACCATATTCTGACCGAGTATGTTTCTCGGTTTATGAAATCCAGGTGTATCTATGAATACCAACTGATTTTCCGCATTATTGTAGACCCCCATAATTTTAGTACGGGTGGTCTGCGGCTTGTCCGACACAATGGAAACCTTTTGTCCGAGAATACGGTTAAGTAAGGACGATTTACCTACGTTTGGTCTTCCGACAATCGTTATAAATGCTGACTTCTCTTTTATGTCCATCTTCTCAAACCTTATTTACGGCAAGGCCGAGATCATCAAGTATTTTTTCTTCTTTTTCACGCATAATTGCCTTTTCAAGACCCCCGTTTACGTGGTCATATCCCAATAGGTGCAACATAGAATGTACTGTTAAAAAGGCTATCTCGCGTTCCAAACCGTGACCGTAAAGCTCTGCCTGAGAATAGGCGTGGTCAAGAGAAATCACAATATCGCCTAACATATCCGCGCCTGTGGCGGGGTTTTTATCATAAACACCGTTTTCGCCGAGCGGGAACGAAAGTACATCTGTTGAAGAATCAATATTCCTAAATTCCTTGTTTATTTTTTTTATGCTTTCATCGTCAACCAGAGAAACCTCAACCTCGGTGGGATTGGTTATCCCCTCGTTTTCAACAGTCGCGTGGCACGCCTTGCGTATCAGAAGTCGCGTGCCTGTCGGCAATTTATGTCTTTTCTGCTTGTCTGTAATATTAACCTTTATGACCATTTTTTTCAGAATTCCTCTCGTATGCTTTTATTATTTCCTGCACCAGCCTATGCCTTACAACGTCCTTGCCAGTTAAGAAACTGATAGCAATATCGTCAACGTTTTTTAAGATTTTTATTGCGTCTTTAAGACCTGAATGTTTGCCGTCAGGCAAATCTATCTGAGTAATATCTCCCGTGACAACGGCTTTTGAATTGAACCCTAAACGAGTTAAAAACATTTTCATTTGCTCGCTCGTCGTGTTTTGAGCCTCGTCAAGTATTATAAAGCTGTCGTCCAATGTCCTGCCGCGCATATATGCAAGCGGTGCCACCTCAATATCTCCGCGTTCCTGACACCTTTGAAAATTCTCTGCGCCGAGCATATCAAACAGCGCGTCGTAAAGCGGACGTAAATACGGATCGACCTTTTGCTGTAAATCCCCAGGTAAAAATCCCAACTTCTCACCAGCTTCAACAGCTGGTCTTGTAAGAATTATTCTGTTGACCGCCTTAGCTCTAAAAGCACTGACCGCCTGTGCTACCGCCAAATAGGTTTTGCCCGTTCCCGCGGGTCCTACACCTATTGTTATAGTATTGTTTTTAATTGCGTCAACATAACGCCTTTGTCCCAAGGTTTTCGGTTTGACAGGTTTCCCTTTTGAAGTAATGCAAACGCAATCCGCGTCAATTATGGAGGAAATTTTGCCCTCATCGCCGTCTTCGACAAGCGAAGTGACATAATCAATACTGCTTGCGTTAATTTGTTCGCCTTTATTTATCATCGTTATTAGGCAATTAATAGCTTTGATAGCATCGGCAACCTTTGTAACATCACCCATAACTTTGATCTGACTTCCGTGCGAAGTAATGTCAACCCCGTACTTTTTTTCAATCTGTTTTATGTTTTCATCAAAGTTGCCAAACAAATTAATTAATTGCTCTATACGCTCAATATCAACTGTTTGTTCAAACAATTACATTCCCCTTTGCAAAATCGTAAACATTTAAATACGTCAGCATTTCGGCGGCGTTCCACCGCCGTCGGCATAGGTTGTTGTGCGTTGAACACCAACCTAAGTTATTATAACATAACTGCAAAGGCTGAAAGCCTTTTATCGGCGTCAGCCGTGCCGTGTCGCAACACGGCGGCTGTTATGTTTCAATGTTTTTAAG
>CAKSQT010000075.1 GCA_934486755.1 uncultured Eubacteriales bacterium
CCCTTTAGGGGTGTGGCCTGTAAAATGCCCTTCTAGGGCTTATTCAAGCCTCCGGCTTTGCCGGAGGTTGTGACTTTATATTATTTCTGTCTTCTGCCCTTGCCTTCGCCGTACGGAATGTACTTTACGCGGCGTTTTCTCATTCGGTTAATATTCATCTTTATTACAAGCGCTATGAATATCAAAACGGCGATAATTACTAATGCAATAAGCAGTTTCATATATATTGATGTAAAGACCTTTTTTATCGCTCTGCCCGCAATAAGCAGCTTGCTTGCCTTGACATCGTTCCCCGCAACAAGATTTACCGTGCCGATGACCTTTTCGGCGTAAATAATGTCGGCGGTGCCTAAAACGTCGCCCTTTTTAATCGGCGCGTCGGCGCTTTCGCCTTTAAGATGCTGTTCTATTACTATTGTTGATTTATCCGCCTCGTTAGGAAGTACCGAGATAAATCCTTTTTCAACATAAAGCGGTACGAAATCTGTTTCAAGCGAAAGGTTTACTGGCATTTCGCATATCGGGTTTTCCGTGTCGGCTACTTCTTTGTATGAAAAATTGTTAAACGCCCAGCGGTAAAGCGAAGCGCTGTCGGAAAATTCATATCGCTTGCCCGCGTTGGCAGGGCAGCCCATTAACACGCATATATAATTATACCCGTTGTACGAGGCCGTGCTTACAAGGCAGCGCCCCGCTTCGTCGGTATAGCCTGTTTTTACTCCCTTTGCGTATTGATAATAATAATTCGTTGTATTGTCCTGCAAAAAGTTTGTGGTGGAAATAGTCCTTTGCGGTGAAAAGTTTGTTGCGGGAATGGTGTGCCTCGCGCTTTCGCATATAGTTTTAAAAGTATCGTTTTTCAGCGCGTAAAGCGCGAGCGTATAAACATCTTTCACGGTGGTGTATGTCTGATTGTCGTGCAGTCCCACAGGGTTGCCGTAGTGCGTGCCCGTAAGGCCCAATTCCTGCGCTTTTGCGTTCATCTGTTCCACAAAGCCCTCAACACTGCCGCCGTAGTGCGCCGCCGCAAGATATGCGCAGTCGCCCGCCGATGACATAAGTATAAGATAGGCAAGGTCAAGCTGCGAAATTTCTTCCCCCTCTTTAAGACCTGAAACAACGCTGCCCGTGCCTGAAACCGTTTTCAGCGTTGCGCTGTCCATCACGATTTTTTCGTCGCCGTTGTATAGGGGGCTTTCGAGTATCAGCGTAACGGTCATTATTTTGGTTATTGACGCGGGGTAGACCTTTTCGTCAATATTTTTGCTGTAAAGCACTTCGCCCGTGTCGATAGAGGCGAGCATACCCGCCTTTGCGTTTACTTCAAAGCCCGTCACCTCGTAAGCGGAAGCGGTCAAAGGCGTAAATAAACATACTGTTGCCAATAAAATTGTAAAAAATATGGAAATTGTCTTTTTCGGCATGGAAATCTCCCTCTGTTTGTTGTATAATGACATTATACATTAATTTTCATAATTTTTAAACCCCAAATTATTTTTTTCGCAGAGGTGATTTTTACGGTATACATTACGGGCGATATGCACGGCTGTCTTGAACGTCTTTACGACCGCGGTTTCCGCCGTTTGAAAAGCGGCGACGTTCTTATAGTGTGCGGCGACTTCGGATATATATTTGACGGCGGTAAAACAGAAAAACAGGTAATCGACTTTTTTTCAACCAGAAGATTTGTTACCGCCTTTGTTGACGGCACCCACGATAACCTGAATACAATAAACCGCTGCCGCGTAACATATTGGCACGGAGGTATGGTTCACCGTATAAAGGGCAACCTTATCCACCTTATGCGGGGGCAGATATTTGATATTGAGGGGAATAAATACTTCACCTTCGGCGGCGGGGAAAGCACCGATAAGGATATGCGGGTCGAGCATAATTTGTGGTGGCGCGAGGAGGAACCGTCGCCGAGCGAGATGGCGGACGGGGCGCGTCGCCTTGACGAGGTCGGTTGTAAGGTGGATTACATAATAACTCACGAACCGCCCTCGCTTGTGAAAAGCGCAATGCTGCTCAGAAAAAGCTACAACGACCGCGTAAATAAGCTGAACGGATATTTTGAGGAAATAAGCCGTTCGTGCGATTTTACCCATTGGTATTTTGGCTCCCTGCACGAGGATAGGGTCATAACCGAACGCTACACCTGCGTTTTTAAAAAGGTTATTCCAGTTAAAAGAAAAAAGAAACGCGCAGTCAAGGTGCCTGTCGAAAACAGCGGATTTGTTGTCAACGCTTGACATATATGATAAAATAAGATAGTAATTAATTCTCGGAGGATCATTTATGATAAATACCGACAGATTATGTCTCGGATGTATGAATGACAACGGCGGCGAGCGGATTTGCCCGATTTGCGGCTATGACTCATCTGTACCTAACGGCGACGACTGTCTGCCAGCAAGATTTCTGATAGACGACCGTTATCTTATAGGGCGCGTTGTTTCATCAAACGGCGAGGGCATAACGTATATAGGCTGGGACAACGGAAGTGACTCAATAGTTTCTGTCCGTGAGTATTTTCCCGTCGGAGCCGCAAAGCGCAATCCCGACAAGACGGTTTTAATAGTTAAGGGCAGTGAATACACCTTTAACGAAGGACTTATGGAGTTTATGGAGATAAACCGTAAGCTGTCCGACGAAAGGCTGACCGCTGTTTTTGAGGTTGTCTCCGTTTTTGAGGAAAACGGAACGGCTTACGCGGTGTCGCGCAACGTTACCTGCATAACGCTGAGAGAATTTTTAACGCGCAACGGAGGAACCCTCTCGTGGGAGCAGGCAAAGCCGCTGTTCATACCGTTGATTGATACTGTGAAAACACTTAACGATATGGGAGTGACCCACGGCGGAATTTCTCCCGAAACGGTATTTGTCGGCAGGGACGGAAAGCTCCGCCTCGGCGGCGTCTGTATAAGCGGCGTGCGCCGTGCCGACAGTGATATAACATCTCAAATGTTCCCTGGATACGCCGCGATAGAACAGTACGGGGCAGGCGGTCAGCATATTGATAAATGCACCGATGTTTACGGTCTTGCTGCAACTATGTTCCGCGTTTTAATAGGCACTGTTCCGCCTGAATCTCAGGCGCGCCTTGAAAACGATTCTATGTCGGTTCCCGCGCATTTTGCAAATGAAATACCGCACAGCGTGTTGACGGCGCTTGCAAACGGATTGCAGGTAATGCCCGAAAACAGAACGCAGAATGTCGGAACTTTCAGAGATGAACTGATTTTCGGTGAAATTTCGTCGGAAACGGCGCAAAGACAGCCTGTACGCCAGACTAAGCGCGCGGAGGAAAAAGCCAAACCTGCCGTAAAGGAAGAAACAGCGCCGCTGCCTAAGAAAAAAAGCGGTTCCGCAAAATATGTCGCTATATCGGCTGTATGCACCGCGGTTGTTTTTATTGTTATAGCCGCCGTGCTTATGGGTACGGTTTTCAAAAAAGATATTTTCGGCGGTAAGGACGAAAGCTCTCAGTCAAGTGACGAATATACTCCGCCTAAGGTTGACGTTATAGGCTCGGCTGACAGCAATGCGGTTGAATCGGCACGTCTGTTTGCGGTTCCCGACCTTAAAGGAAAGTATTATTCCGAGCTTCAAGACGAGGAATACGAGAACTTTGAATTTAAGATCAAGGGTAAAGAGTTTTCGGATACCTATCCGCGCGGAGCGATATGCAGTCAATCGGTCGCGGCGGGAACCGATGTTGAACGCGGAACGGCTATTGAGCTTGTCATCAGTCTCGGCAAGAGCGAGGTTAAAATAGCAAATGTAACGGGACTTACCGAAGATAAGGCCAAAATAGAGCTTTTGAAACAGGGCTTCCTTTACGATAATATAAAGGTAGAGGAAAAGTATGATGCCGAACGCGAATCGGGTACGGTTATAGAGCAGGAGCCTAAATACGGCGAGAGCGTAAATACCGACATAAAAGTCACGATATATGTCAATTCTTATCAAAACAGTTCCGCACAGGGCGCCGACTAAAAAAATACTTGATTTTTTGTTTTAAAGGTGTTATAATGCGCTATGGTAGAAAGGTGAGTGGGTTACAGCCCGCTCACTTTTGTTTAGTGCGGCAGGTTATGGCTGCCTATAAGGAGGTTTTAATGTGGCAAATGCAGCTGAACGTGTATACGGTCTGATACGTGACACCGTCGCGGAGCAGGGCGTTGAGCTTTGGGATGTTCGCTTTTTAAAAGAGGGCGCGTCGTGGTATTTGAGGGTTTTTATTGACAGTCCGAACGGAGTTTCGATTGACGACTGCACAAATGTTTCTCACGCTATTGACCCGATTATAGACAGGGAAGACCCGATAGACGTTTCATATTATCTTGAAGTTTGTTCGCCCGGTCTTGAAAGGGAGCTTACCCGTCCCGAACATTTTGAGAAAAAAGCGGGTCAAAAGGTTAAGGTTAAACTTTACCGCGCGATAGACGGCGTTAAAGAGTTTACGGGAATTTTGAAAGACGGAACGGACGGGGTAACCGTCGATGTAGACGGCAACGAAATGAAATTTGACAAAAAAGAAATTTCCAAGGTAAATCTTTGTGACTTTGAATAGACAGGCTAACGAAGTTCGGAGACAGTCGGTTTTTTATATCAACAAGTATTTTAACAAATAATGGAGGAATAGGAAAAATGGCAAAGGCTAAAATTTCGGCGAAAGAAAAAAAGGATAATAAGGAGTTTTTTGAGGCTCTGAAACAAATGGAGGAAGAACGCGGTATCCCCAAGGAGTTTATAGCAGACAAAATAGCCGAGGCTATCGTTGTTGCCGCAAGGAAGGATTACGGCGGAAACGATATAGTTTCCTGCGTTATCGACACCGATAAGGAGGTTTTCAGCGTTACCGCACGCAAGACGGTTGTAGACGAGGTTGAAAACCGCTATACCGAAATATCCAAGGAGGACGCGGCGGCAATCGACCCCGAATCCGTTGATAGAGGTTTTGTGGACATAAAGCTCGACCCCAAAAAATTCGGCAGGGTAGTAGCGCAAAATTCTAAAAACAATTTCCGTCAGGGTGTGCGCGAAGCGGAGAGAGGTCAGGCGCTTGCGGAGTTCCAGAGCCATAACCGCGAGCTTGTTACCGCTGTTGTTCAGCGTATCGACCCCAAAACGGGCAACGCTATTCTCACTATCGGTCATAACGAGGCTACGCTTCCGAAGCTCGAACAGGTGCCCGACGAGATTCTCAGCGAGGGCGATCATATAAAGGTCTATGTCGTTGACGTAAAGGAAACCGAACGCGGACCGCGTATAATGCTTTCAAGAACACATCCTGGACTTGTTAAACGTCTTTTTGAAACCGAGGTTCCCGAAATATTTGACGGAACTATCGAAATCAAGGCAATATCGCGTCAGGCAGGTTCAAGAACAAAGATGGCTGTCTGGTCGTCCGACAGCGAGATTGACGCCGTAGGCGCCTGCATAGGACCCAGAGGCGCCCGTGTCAACAAAATTGTTGAAGAACTCGCAGGCGAGAAGATAGATATTGTAAAATACAGCGAGGATCCCGTTGCTTTTGTAAGCGAGGCTCTTTCGCCCGCAAAGGTCGTTTCGGTTGAGATAGAGAGTACCGAACCTAAGGTATGCAAGGCAAGCGTTCCCGAATCACAGCTTTCGCTTGCAATCGGCAATAAGGGACAGAATGTCCGCCTTGCCGCAAAACTCACGGGCTGGAAGATTGATATTCACCCCGAAAGCGGCTTCTTCGGCGAATAAGCAGGTGAAAATATGGCTGCTAAAAAAATACCGATGCGTATGTGCATCGGCTGTCGGGAAATGAAATCAAAATTTGAGCTTGTAAGAATAGTAAAGAGTACAGACGGAAAAATACAGCTTGACACAACAGGCAGACTCAACGGACGAGGAGCTTATGTTTGCAAAAAGAGCGAATGTCTTAAAAAGGCGGCGAAATCCAACGCTTTGTCAAGAGCGTTTGGGGTATCGGTACCGTCCGAGATATATGAGGAGCTTGAAAAGGAGCTTGGTGATAATTGAACGATAAGGTTCTGACTCTTTTGGGTTTTGCCGCAAAGGCGGGAAAACTCGGTTACGGAATGGATTCGGCAGTTTCGTCGGCTGTTAAGAAAAAATCGTTTCTTGCGGTTGCCGCCTGCGATATTTCCGAAAAGAGCTTCAAGGAGTTAAATTTCCGTTTTAATAAAAATTCGGTAAAGACTGTGCGTTTTGAGAATATTGATATTCAAACATTGTCAAAAGCCGTCGGTCATAAATGCGGCATAATTTCAATTAATGACAAGGGCTTTGCCGAAGCTGTTTTAAAGGCGTATACACAAGGAGGAAATGCTAATGACGAATAAATATAAGGTTAGTGAGCTTGCCAAGGATTTCGGTATGGCGTCAAAGGATATGATAGCCGTGATAACCGAGGCTACGGGTGCCGAGAAGAAGTCGGGCGCGTCACTTAATGAGGGCGAAATAGGACTTGTTTTTGAGTATATAACCAAGAAAAATCAGGTTAAGAGCTTTGACGGATACTTTGCCACGGGCGCCGATGCGCGCGCCGCCGCGGCGAAGGCAAGGGAAGAAGAACGCAATAAAAAGCTCGCCGAACAAATGGCTATACTTGAACAATTGAAAGCCGCCGCTGCCGCTCAGAACGGTGAAACGGCTAAAAAGTCTGAAAGCAAAGAAACCGAAAAGCCTAAGGAAGAAAAGAAACCCGCCAAGAGTGAAAAGACGGAAGATAAACCTAAGGCTAAACCTGAGGCTAAACCTGAGGCAGAGAAAAAGACAGAGGTAAAGCAGGAAGAAAAAGCTGCTCCCGAAAAGCCTGTAAAAAAAGTTAAAAACGACGAACCTCTTGTGGCTCCTCCGAAAAAAGAAAAGAAGCGCGGCGACGCGCCGAACAGAGGTCCCGCGCAGGTGCGCCACGTTGATACACGCATTTCCAACGTAAACATAGATAAATATAACGAAAAATACGAGCGAATAGCTCCTGCAAATTCTATGAAGGATAACTATTCCCGTAAGCAGAAGATTAAGCAGAAATCTCACGATTATCACCGTCCTCAGGGCGTCAAGAGGGAGACCGAGGCGGATAAGATGCGCCGTATGCAGCTTGAACGCATAAAGAAAACTCCTATTACGGTTACCGTCGGCGACGAAATTACCGTCGGCGAGCTTGCCGCGGCTCTTAAAAAGACCGCCGCAGAGGTAATAAAGGTGTTACTTAAACTCGGAATGATGGCTACCGTTAATCAGGTAATAGATTACGATACGGCTGAAATTGTAGTATCTGAAATGGGCGCTAAGATAGAGCGTGCCGTTGTGGTAACGATAGAAGACCAAATTATGGACGATACCGAGGATACCGCGGAAAACCTTAAACCCCGCGATCCGGTAGTTGTCGTAATGGGACACGTTGACCACGGTAAAACCTCGTTGCTTGACGCAATAAGAAACACGGCTGTTACAAACACCGAAGCAGGCGGTATAACCCAGCACATCGGTGCATACCGTGTAAACTGTAAGGGACAGGATATAACATTTCTTGACACGCCTGGACACGCCGCATTCACAGCAATGCGTCAGCGCGGCGCAATGGCTACCGATATAGCCGTTTTGGTCGTTGCGGCTGATGACGGAATTATGCCGCAGACTATCGAGGCTATCAACCACGCCAAGGCGGCAAAGGTTCAGATAATAGTTGCAATAAACAAGATGGATAAGCCTGAGGCTAATCCCGACCACGTTCTTCAACAGCTCACCGAGTATGAACTCGTTCCCGAGGAGTGGGGCGGCGACGTTATCTGCGTTCCCGTTTCCGCTAAAACGCACGAGGGTATTGATAAGCTCCTTGAAAGCATACTGCTTGTCGCCGAGGTTATGGAACTTAAAGCCAACCCAGAC
>CAKSQT010000076.1 GCA_934486755.1 uncultured Eubacteriales bacterium
GTACCAAACGGTACTGCCCGTGCTTTTTATTTTTTATATTATCTTTTTTCAGTTGTATAAAAGGTATTCAAAACCGCCTCATATACCGACTCGCTGTCGGGAGTAAATTCCACATATTCCTCGCCGAGCGCCGAAACTCCGTTTATTTTAACATACTGTATTGAGCTGCCGACGTTTGAAGTAAGGCAGCTGCTTGCAAGATACGTCACCTCGGGAAGTTGCAGATTGGTGCTTATATAGGGTGCCGCCTTGTTGTAATAAGAAGTCACCTTGGTGAAGTTGGACATCAGTTCGTTGCCCGCTTTTGAGGCAAACGCGCCCAAAAACTGCTTCTGACGTTCAAGTCTGCGCGTACTTCCGTCTACGTCGCTACCGCGCGCACGTATGTATAACACGGCGTTTTTACCTTTAAGCGTTACGCTCTGACCCTGTTTAAAACTCTCTATGGTTTCAAGCGAATTGACGGTGACGCCGCCAACCATATCGGTAAGCGTTCCCACGCCGTCCAGATCAACCGCAACGTAATAGTTGATATTCATTCCGTAGAGCAGACGTTTTACCGACACCGCAACGTTTTCACAGCTCTTTTCAGCGGTATTTCCGTAGGCGTAAGCAAGGCAAAGCTGTTCCTTCTTAACGCCCGTGTAGTTGCCTTTCACCGAGTACATATTAACGTCAACCATAGTTTCCCTTGAAATCGGGATTATCTTAACCGAGCCTGTCTTGGTATCAAGGCAGGCAACAAAAATCGCGTCAGCCTGTCCGTTCTTGCCGTAGGTGTCGTTTTTATTGATTTTTTCCTTGTCTATACCCATAAAGAGTATGCTTACAACATCTTCATTCAAATAATAGCGCGTGCCTTTGTAATCTATAACGCTGCCGTCATCGGCAATATCGTCGGCTATGTCGGCGGGAACCGAAACCTGTCGGTCGCCCGAACGGAATCGGTTTTTACCTATATAATTCAATATAAAATAGGTCGAAACAAGACAGAGCAATATGCCGACAACACAGCAGGCGATTATTATGCCCGCCTTAGCCCCTTTCCCGAGCTTTTTCGGCTGAGCCTCGTGCTTGCCGACCGTATTATTTTGTTCGTTGGTCATTTATCAGTACTCCTTCAACAAGATACCGCTCGGTATCCACACTTGTGCAGGTGCTGAGTGTTATAATTCGGCTGTCGGTATTAACGGCAACCCCGTCGCGCACGTTTTTCACCATTGAGCTGGGTTCAAGCGTCTGATTAATAAAGGAAGCAAACTCGTTTTCGTCAGAAAAGTTGAAAGAATTGAGAATGTGCCTGTCATCATACAGAAAAGCGCTGTAAATCTTGTAGGTCAGCACGTGACCTGGGGTGTAAATATAAATAGTGTCGTGCTCATTGAAAAACTGCTTGTTGCGGAACTTTTTGAGTTTTCCGAACATTGAGCCGTTTATCATATTATGCCCGTAAATTACGGTATTAGGATCGGTAAAATCCTTATTATTGATTTTTTGTATATATATCGCGCCCGCGCTTTTACGCACCTTTTCTTCATTGTGGGTAAGATAGAAGTCCTCCGCGTCGTCAGAGCTTTGCAAAACGGGATACTCAATGTCCATATTCGGAATTGAAATCCAGCCGCATATATCGGGATTTTTCGCCTGCAATTCGGCAAAATTAACGGGATTGTCGGGCAAATCCTCCGCGCTATCGGTCGAGGAAACGGGCTTGGGGGACGGAGTGTTGTTCTTCTGCGGAATAAAGTGCAATATCAAAATCACCGCGCTCACGGCGAATACCGCCGCCGCTGCCGCCATTATAATGATCCATTTTAATTTACGTTTTTGCGTAATAAACACCGTCCTTTAAGTGTTATTATAGAACAAAAACATCTGTCGTGTCAACACAAGGCGGCAAATATTCGGAATAAAATGTTTGTGTTTACATTATGTTGTTTAAATGTTATAATACTTCCAGACGTTTTAAATGCAGAATGGAGTCCAATATGAAGGTTTTAATAATTATTCCTGCATATAATGAACAGGATAATATCGAACGCGTTGTGAAAAGTTTAAAAACCAATTGTCCTCAATATGACTATTTAATAGTAAACGACTGCTCAGTCGATGCCACTCCGGAAATTTGCGACGAAAATGATTACAATCACATTGATTTGTGCTGTAATTTAGGAATCGGCGGCGGCGTACAAAGCGGATACATCTACGCCGCAAGGTACGGGTATGATTGCGCCGTCCAGATAGACGGAGACGGTCAGCACGATCCGGCATACATTTCAAAAATAATCGAACCTATCGAAAGCGGAAAAGCCGATATCGTTATCGGGTCGCGTTTTATAACAAAAGAGGGATTTCAATCCAGCGGTATGCGGCGATTTGGAATCAATTTTTTGAGTCTTCTGATAAAAATAATATCAAAGTGCCGTGTTTATGATGTCACGAGCGGTTTCAGAGCTGTAAACAGGGAATTTATAAAGTTTTTTTCAAAAGAATATGCTGATGATTATCCGGAACCGGAAGCAATAGTTTCGGCAAGCCTTATGGGTGCACGAATTTCCGAAGTTCCTGTTATTATGCGAGAGCGTGTTGGCGGAGTTTCTTCTATCAGTCCTATCAAATCTGTTTATTATATGATAAAAGTTTCTCTTTCTATTTTGCTATACAGATTGATTTTTAAAGGCGGTGCTAAAAAATGAGTTTAACATTGAGAATATCTTTAATTATCGGCATTGCTTTTTATTTGCTTTTTATTATTTACCTTCTGAGAAATAAAAAATTAACACTTAAATACTCGCTTTTGTGGATACTCACGGCTGTCGTTATGCTTGTTATGTCAGTTTTCCCGAAACTCGTTAATCTTATTGCGGAATGTATAGGGGTAGTATCCTCCATTAATGCTATTTTTATGGCATTCATATTTATGATATTGCTTATTCTTATTTCGCTGAGTTCTATTGTCTCAAAACAACATAAGCAAATTAAGACACTCATTCAGCATCTTGCTATACTTAATAGAGAAATAACTGAATTAAAGGACAGTGTTAGAAAATAGCAAATATATAGGGCAAGGATTTTTAATTCTTGCCCATAATTTTATATTGTTATGTTTTCCAATTTTTCTGCGGTTTTCTCCCACGTAAATCCTTCTTCAAGTCTTTTGTATGCTTTTTTTGTTGCCGAAGTGCGATAATCAGGATCCATAGCCTTCTCAATAGCGGTTTTAATTTCCTGCTTGGTATTGCCGCGCGTTATAATTCCGTATTCGTCTCCTATAATTACTTCGCGCGCGCCGCCGTTATAAGTGGTTATAACAAATGTTTCCGTTGCGATTGCCTCCAAAACAGAGGTTGACATTCCCTCAGATACCGACGGCAAACAATATATGTCGGAACTTTTCAAAAGTGAGATTACGTGTTCAAAATCTATTCTGCCTAAAAAAGACGCATTTTTGCTTGCCTGACTTTTAAGTTCTTCCGCCTCCGGCCCATCTCCCGCATATATCAAATAAATATCTTCTCTCCATTTTTATTAAAATGTCATTTCAATGTTTATATTTACATTTAAACGCGCAAATGTTATAATAACTGTAAAATGTAAAGATACTTATGTCATCCTTATACTAGCAATTATTCGGAGAAAAATATGAATTACAAAAATCTATTTTTGCGACAGTCATATCTCGACAGTTATGACATCTACAAAGCATCACTTGGAAACTCTGCATCAAAACCTGCCGTTTGGGACTATGTAATACTCACCGCATCAAATGAAAGTCAGGCTGAATCATACCGCCATCAAATTGATTACAGGATAAGACACAATGCGCTCCCGAAAGCAACAAAGTATGCGGTTATACCGGATCGTGACGGAAAGCGAGTCGGCTCCGGCGGCGCCACATTTGGGGTTATGCGTTATATCAGGGAACACGAAAGCAGCTTTGACAATCTAAGAATAATGGTTATTCATTCGGGGGGCAGTTCCAAACGAATCCCTCAATATTCAGCGTGCGGAAAACTTTTTTCACCAGTACCGCGCAAGCTTCCCGACGGCAGAAGATCAACGCTGTTTGACGAGTTTATTATAGGTATGAGCGGCGTTGCAGATCGAATAGAATCGGGTATGTTAGTTCTTTCGGGTGATGTTTTACTGCTTTTTAATCCCTTGCAAATAGATTTTAATACCTGCGATGCGGCAGCCCTTTCAATAAAGGATGGGGCGGAAATCGGTAAGGATCACGGTGTATTTCTAAAAAATTCAGACGGATATGTAGAACGTTTTTTACATAAGCAACCTGTTGAAAAACTGGATGCATTGGGCGCTGTTGATAAATCCGGAGAAGTCAATATTGACACAGGAGCCATCCTGTTGGGCAATACGCTTCTCAATGACCTATACACTTTAATCGATACCGATAAAAAGTTTGATAAGTTTGTAAATGATACTGTCTGTCTGTCCTTCTATGCTGATTTTGTATATCCGCTTGCGGTAGGTTCAACCTTAGATAATTTTTATGCCGAAGCGCCTGAGGGCATAATTAACAATCAATTACTTGACGCACGTACCGTACTCTGGAATACACTTCACAAGTACAAACTTAAACTTTTCTGTTTCTCGCCGGCTTCCTTTTTACATTTTGGAACATCAAAAGAATTGTTATCTCTTGTAACAGAAAATATTGATGATTACAGATTTCTTGATTGGTGCAGCAAGGTAAATTCAAACCGCAATAAAATTGATTGTGCAGTGTATAACAGCTATATAGATAAGACTGCCGTTATAGGTAAGGGATGCTATCTTGAAAACAGCAACATAGGTGAAAACGTTGTCGTCGGAAAAGGTTGTATAATTTCGGGAGTCACTCTTAAAAACATAACCGTCCCAAGTAACGTTATTCTGCATGGTATAAAGTTAAAAAACGGAAAGTTTACAGTCCGTATGATCGGACTTAATGATAATCCCAAAGAAAAATTTTTCCTCGGAGAACCTATTGAATGTGATCTTTGGAACAAGCCTTTATTCGCAGCCTATGACAAAATGGAAGAAGCAGCAAAAGCAACCGTTGCAGGAGTGAAAGGTCCCTACTCACTCAACAGTAGTTTTGAAGAAGCTGATGTGGCGCAAATTCTGCCGTGGCAGGATAAACTGAGTGACCGAATTTTTGCAGAAAAGCTCATTGAAGCAATAACCGATAAAACTCCTGTTGCAGAACTTGTGGACTTTGAAATATCCACAAGGATTAAAAAACACCTTATACGCATTGCCGAACAATCTGATTTCAGCCTGAAAATAAGAATTTACTATTACATAGCAAAACTATCAGACGACGATATGCTTTTAAGAAAGTGCTTTGAAATATTGCAAAGTTCCACCCTTGAAAACTCTTTGAAATGGATTAGTTTTAATAATGATAACAGAATTGTAAAAGATAAGGTTGTTACCAATCTTCCTGTGCGCGTAAATTGGGGCGGTGGTTGGTCCGATACGCCTCCTTACTGCAACGAAAACGGAGGAATGGTACTTAATGCGGCAATAACCCTTGACGGGGAAAAACCTATTATTGTTACAGTTAAAAAATTAAATGAAAACAAGTTTATACTTGCAAGTACTGACAACGGCTCTTATAGAGAATTTACAGACATTGCAAAATTACAGGACTGTTGCAATCCCCGAGATCCTTTTGCCCTCCACAAAGCCTCTTTAATTGCCTGCGGTATAATTCCTTACAAAGATAAAAATGTTTCAATTAACGACGTTTGCGGCATTTTGGGCGGTGGGCTTTACATAAACACCGAAGTTTTAAACATTCCTAAGGGCAGCGGTCTTGGCACAAGTTCAATACTTGCTGGTGCCTGTGTTAAAAGTTTATTTGAAATATTGGGACTCTCTGTTGACGAAAAAACCCTGTTCAACTGTGTACTTTGCGTTGAGCAAATTATGTCCACAGGCGGCGGTTGGCAGGATCAAGTCGGCGGACTTGTTCCGGGAATAAAAATGGTAACTGCCGGTGTCGGTATGACCCAAAACATCAATTATAATCCCGTAAGAATTCCTGACGACACGCTTAATGAACTAAAAGAGCGTTTCTTTCTGATTTACACGGGACAGCGCCGTCTTGCCCGAAATTTATTGAGGGATATTGTAGGCAACTACATAGGTGCCGATCGTGATACACTTGATGTACTCTATCGCATACAACGCATTGCCGTGCTGATGCGATTTGAACTCGAAAAGGGAAACATAGAAGGTTTTTGCAATCTGCTGAACGAACATTGGGAATTATCCAAAAAAATGGACAGCGGATGTACCAATACTTGCATAGACCAAATTTTCAACTCAATAGAAGACTTAATTGACGGACGTATGATTTGCGGCGCAGGCGGCGGCGGATTCTTGCAAGTGGTTGTAAAAAAAGGCATTACTGCCCATCAACTTGAAGAACGCCTTTGGGATGTGTTTGCCGATTCCGGTGTAAAAGTTTATAACTGTGAATTTCATATGTAGTGTTTTATAATTTGTAAGAATGGACGTAAATAATGAAAATATCAGTAATTACAACAACATTTAATTCCGAAAAAACAATAGCGGAAACAATAGAATCGCTGCTGAATCAGGATTATACTGATTTTGAACACATCATCGTTGACGGACTTTCCACTGATAAAACTTTGGAAATTGTATCCTCATATCAAGATAGGTATTTTGACAGGCTTAAAATAATAAGCGAAAAAGATAAGGGCTTATATGATGCTATGAACAAAGGTATTAAAAATGCAACAGGCGATATTATCGGAATCCTTAACTCTGATGACGTCTTAGCAAAATCAAACGCCCTATCGCTTATAGCCGAAAAAATTAAATCTACGGAATGTGATGCCGTTTATTCAGACCTAATGTTTATGGATGAAAAAACTATGTCAATGCCTGTCAGAAGATGGACAAGCAAAATCGGCAACTATAAACTCGGTTGGCACCCGCCTCACCCTACTTTGTATATAAAGAAATCCGTTTACGATAAAATCGGCACATTTAATTTGGATTATAGAATAGCCGCCGACTATGACTTTATGCTTCGACTTATGAAGAGCGGTGCCAAACTTGTTTATATACCCGAAACGCTTATATATATGCGAGCCGGAGGCGTAAGTACCGACGGACTAAGCGGATATTTAAAAAATCTGAAAGAGGCACATCGGGTTTTAAAAAATAATAAAATTAAATTTCCGCTGTTTGTAGATCTTATCAGAATAGTAAAAACATTATTCCAATTTTTAAATAAATAGATAAGTATGTGAGGATTAATATGAAAAAAGTTTCAATTGTTGTTCCTGTATATAATGCGGAAAAACATTTAAGTTTTTGCCTTGACAGCATAATCAATCAAACTTACAAAAACATTCAAATAATTGCGGTAAACGATGGATCGACGGATTCATCGCCGCAGATATTGGAAGATTACGAAAAAAAATATCCCGACATTTTTAAAGTAATACATAAAGAAAATTCAGGTGTGTTTGACGCAAGAAACGCGGGGATTGTCGAGGCCGACGGTTACTATCTTATGTTCAGTGATAACGATGATTACATGGAGCCTGACTTCATAGAAACCATGGTCAATGCCGACAAAGGTTATGACATTATAATCGGCGGTTATCAGCGTGTAACTTATTCGGGGAAGGTGCTTTTCAAGGTAAGC
>CAKSQT010000077.1 GCA_934486755.1 uncultured Eubacteriales bacterium
GGGTCCAATGATACATCGGATTGCCTATCGCCTTGGGCATAGCCTCGGCAAAGCGCTGAAATTTCACACGGTCGTCAGCCTCTCCCGTAATCTCTTTTTCGGGGACGCCGTTACTGCGTATCAAGCGCCATTTATAATGGTCGCCGCCGAGCCATATACGCGTAATGTTTTCAAACTTTTTGTTTTCCGAAATCTCGCGCGGGTCAATATGGCAATGGTAGTCGATTATCGGCATATCCTCCGCATAGTCGTGAAACAAATGCCTTGCCGTTTTACTTTGCAATATAAAATCGTCATTAATAAAACTCATCGTAGTCCTCTTTCCCGTTTCGTATTCCGAAACAATGTTTCATAACCACTGTTATTATACTTCATAATGATATAAAATTCAAGAAGAAATGCGGTCCGTACACAGACCGCATTTCTTCAATTATTGCATTTCTTTTTTCTTCAATTCGTTAAGGATTTGCGGATAGAGCTGACAGGACATTCCGCCGTCAACCGTTATTTCTGTTCCCGTAACATTTTTGGAAAGGTCGGTTCCGAGATAGAAAGCCGCGTTTGCAATATCCTCAAAATCGGATATATCGCCTATCGGCGTGAGCGTTCCGTTTACTATCTGTTTTGAACCCATTTCAGCCCAGCGCGCCGTTTTGATAGTTCCCGGAAGAACCACGTTGCTGCGTATGCCATAGGGTCCGAGGTCGATTGCAAACGCCTTTGACATAGCGTTAATTCCGCCCTTTGACGCTGAATACGCGCTTCTGTTGGGTATAGCGCGGTATGCGGTGTTGGAGCTGAAAAAGACTATTGCGCCCTTGTGATGTTCTTTCATTCTCAAAGCCGCCTGACGAACTATTGTAAAATTCCACACAAGGTTGGTTTCAAACACGCGCTGAAATTCCTCAACTGGAACGGTAAAGAAATCCATTCCCTTGGCGGGGTCCTTACCAAAGCCTAAATCGGCGGAATTTAGTACAACCGTTTCAACAAAGCAGCCGCACTTATCTATATCATTAAATATATCAATTACCGCCTGTTCGTTTCTTATGTCAAGGGCATAGCCTTTCGCAATATAAGAACGCTCATTTTTGAAATAATATTTTTGTTTACATTTAATGCTTTTCGTGATATGCTCAGTATATCACAGGAAATTTAAAAATTGTTTAGATATAGTATCCGTTTTTTTAGATTTTCTATCTTTGGAGGGGCAGTTATGGAAAACAAACTTCCGATAATTCACGGCTGCGGCGTTTTTGAGAGCAAATCGGCTTTCAAAAAGGTTGCTGTGACAAACGAACGAAAGGTTACCGAATATGAGATAGAGCTGTTCAAAAAGGACGGCGGCGTTGCGGTAATAAACGGTGTTGAACACCCTATAAAGAAAGGCAATCTTCTGTTTGCAAGACCAGAAGACCGACGTTTCAGCCGACTGCATTTTTCAAGCCATTATATCCACTTTAACACCGACGACGTTTCGATAACCCGTCTTATCGACTCACTTCCGAATTTTATAGAGCGTGATATTTCGGCGCAAACCGAACACATTTTTGAGGAAATATACACCTATTCGCTTTTATGCACCGATTACGGAAATATAAGATGTGTTTCTTTGCTGTTGGAATTGATTTACAGTCTAAGAGATATTTCGGACGACCTCGGCGACAGTGAAAATGTTATGTATAAGGCAATACGCTTTATAGAAAAGCATTACAGGGAGCAGATAACCGTACCGCAGATCGCCGAATACTGCAATTTAAGCACCTCGTATTTTTACAAACGCTTTCTTTCATTCACGGGCGAGACCCCTGCCGATTACATACGCAGGAAACGGCTTACCGCCGCAAAGCAAATGCTTACGGCAGGCGATGAATCTTTAAATTACATTGCGAGCGAATGCGGTTTTTCTTCGCTTTCGTATTTTTCATACTGTTTCAAGCTATCCGAGGGAATCACGCCGATAAAATACAGAAAATTAAAGGAATACCGCTTATAGTTCGGCAGTAATAAATTCCGAACGCGCCTAAACGTATAATTTTTAAATAACCGTCATAAATATAGACAAGTAGTATTTATGGCGGTGTTATTAATGAAAAAAATATTTTGCGTTGTATTTTCACTTTTATTATGCGGTTGTTCGGCAGGTAAAACCTCCTCCGAAAAACCGAAAACTGCGTCGGCAAAAGCCGCGAATATTTTATACAGCGATGAACTGATCGACTTTGAATTTATAAAGCTGTATGACATATTTAAAATTGAAAATATGGTATATTTCGATGTTCGCGTTGCCGACAAGTCGGACAAGGATATTTGCGTTTGTTTAACAGACACGGTGATTGACGGGATTTCGGTGACTGCGGATAACGGGGCACACTATATTATTTCTGCGGGCAAAAACGCATTGGGTACATTTTCGGTAAATACCCTCGGCACCACCGTTGCCAATTGGTCGGATATTAAAAATCTAAGTTTTAAAATTACTGTTTTGGATACTGAAATGAAGATAATAAAGACCACTGAAAACGTGAAAATCAAATTGCAGAACGGCAAGGAAGTTCGTTGACTATAAACCTCTGTTATGTTATACTTGAAAAGTAAAATATAATGGAGGTTTAAAAATGTCTTCGGAAAAGGAAATGTATATATCCCCGTTTTCAACGAGGTACGCAAGTCCCGAAATGCAGCATATTTTTTCGCAGGACTTCAAATTCCGCACTTGGCGAAAACTCTGGATTGCCCTTGCAAAGGCGGAGAAGGAGTTGGGACTTAATATCACCGACGAGCAGATTGCCGAGCTTGAAGCGCATAAGGACGATATTAATTATGAAGTTGCCGAGGCGCGTGAAAAGGAAGTCAGGCACGATGTTATGTCCCACGTGTATGCCTACGGCGTTCAATGCCCGAAAGCCGAGCCGATAATTCATCTCGGTGCCACGAGCTGTTATGTCGTCGACAATACGGATATAATTATACTTCGCGAGGCTTCAAAAATCGTAATAAAGAAAAGCTGTCAGGTATTGAAAAATCTTTCTGAGTTTGCCGAAAAATACAAGGCTCTGCCCTGCCTTGCTTATACGCATCTGCAACCCGCGCAGCTTACAACCGTCGGAAAACGCGCAACCCTTTGGATGTATGAGCTGTCCGAAGACATTAAAAATCTTGAATTTCAGCTGTCCCGCCTTAAACTGCTCGGCTCAAAGGGCACAACAGGCACACAGGCGAGCTTTATGGAACTTTTCGGCGGTGATGAAAAAAAGGTGAAACGCCTTGAAAACCTTATTGCCGCGGATATGGGATTTGACGCTTGCGTTCCCGTTTCGGGTCAGACATATTCCCGTAAAACAGATTCGTATTTTCTTTCGGTTCTTTCGGGATTTGCGCAGAGCGCCTATAAATTCTCGAACGATATGAGAATTTTGCAGTCGTTTGAAGAAATGGAGGAGCCGTTCGGCAAAAAGCAGATAGGTTCTTCGGCTATGCCCTACAAGCGCAATCCGATGCGATGTGAACGCATTTCGGCATTGGCAAGATATGTTATCGCCGATTCGGTGAACCCTGCTTTCACCGCGGCGACCCAATGGTTTGAGCGCACGCTTGACGACAGCGCAAACAAGCGCATATCGGTAGCGGAGGCATTTTTGGCGGTTGACGCGATACTAAACGTATACATAAACGTAACATCAGGCATTGTTGTTTACGACAGGGTGATAAACCGCAGGGTTATGGAAAAGCTGCCGTTTATGGCGACCGAGAACATTATGATGGAATCGGTCAAGCGCGGCGGCGACCGTCAGGCGCTTCACGAAATAATACGCGTCTACTCGCACGAGGCGGCGGCGCGCGTTAAATTAGAGGGTAAAGAAAACAACCTTATTGATAAAATTGCCTCGGACGAGCGTATTCCGCTGACCAAGGAAGAAATACTAGCGGAGTTAGACCCGAAAAAGTATATAGGAAGAAGCGTTTCGCAGACCGAGGAATTTATAAACGAGGTTGTAGAACCGCTGCTTGAAAAATACTATAACGGCGACGTCAAAGCCGTTTTAAATGTGTAATATAGCAATAATATAAGGAGAGGAAACAAATGAACTTTTTTGAAGAATTAAAGGATTATGACAGCGAGGTTGCAAACGCCTGTCATCTCGAACTTGAACGCCAACAGCACAATATCGAACTTATTGCCTCAGAAAACATTGTTTCAAAGGCGGTTCTTCTCGCCGCAGGCAGTGTGCTGACCAACAAATACGCAGAGGGGTATCCCTCAAAACGTTACTACGGCGGCTGTCAGTGCGTTGATATTGTTGAAAACATAGCTCGCGAGCGCGCCAAAAAACTGTTCGGTGCCGAATATGCCAATGTTCAGCCGCACAGCGGAGCCAACGCCAACCTTGCCGTGTTCTTTGCCCTGCTTAAACCGGGCGACACGGTCATGGGAATGAATCTTCAACAGGGCGGTCATTTATCCCACGGTTCACCCGTAAATATCTCGGGTAAATATTTCAACGTTGTTCCCTACGGCGTAAGCGACGATACCGAGACCATTGATTACGACAAAATGCGTGAAATTGCGCTTGAATGTAAGCCGAAGTTAATTGTAGCAGGCGCCAGCGCATACTCGCGTATAATAGATTTTAAGCGTTGCCGCGAAATAGCGGACGAGGTAGGCGCATATCTTATGGTCGATATGGCGCACATTGCGGGACTTGTGGCAGCAGGACTTCACCCATCGCCTGTTCCTTATGCCGACGTTGTTACCACAACCACCCACAAGACCCTAAGAGGTCCGAGAGGCGGTATGATACTATGTAAAGAATCGCTCGGCAAACAGATAGACAAAGCGGTATTCCCAGGCACTCAGGGCGGTCCGCTTATGCATATAATTGCGGCAAAAGCGGTTGCATTGGGTGAGGCTCTTACCCCCGAATTTAAAGAATATCAGACCCAGATAGTTAAAAACGCCGCCGCGCTTTCAAAGGCTTTGATTGACGAGGGATTTGACATTGTATCGGGCGGTACCGACAATCACCTTATGCTGCTTAAATTAATTAAAAACGGCATAACGGGTAAAGAGCTTGAACAGCGGCTTGACGAGGTTCACATCACCGCAAACAAAAACACCGTTCCGAATGACCCGCAAAGTCCGTTTGTAACAAGCGGCTTGCGCATAGGAACTCCCGCCGTCACCACAAGAGGATTTAAGGAACCCGAAATGAAGCTGATAGCTGGCTGGATAAAAGACGTTGTAACCGATTTTGACGGTTGCAAGGAGCGCGTATCAAAAGAGGTTCAGGAGCTTTGCGCGAAGTTCCCGATCTATTAAGACTGTAAGGGGTGCGAAAAAATGCCTTATCCTACCGATATTGAAATAGCTCAGGCTTGCAAAATGAAGCCTATAACCGAAATAGCGCACACCGCAGGGATTGACGAAAAATATATTGAGCAATACGGCCGTTACAAAGCAAAAATCGACCCTGCAATTTTAAAGGACGGCAAGTTTAAAGACGGCAAACTTATTCTTGTTACGGCTATAACCCCCACCCCCGCGGGCGAGGGCAAGACAACAACTACCATAGGTCTTGCCGACGGAATGAGAAGACTCGGCAAAAAAGTTACGGTAGCGCTCCGCGAGCCGTCGTTAGGCCCCGTGTTCGGAATTAAAGGCGGCGCGGCAGGCGGCGGATACGCTCAGGTCGTTCCTATGGAGGACATAAATCTTCACTTTACAGGCGATTTTCACGCAATAGGTGCCGCAAATAATCTTCTTGCCGCTATGCTTGACAATCACATTCATCAGGGCAATGCCCTCGGCATTGACGTTAGAAGAATAACCTGGAAACGCTGTGTTGATATGAACGACCGTCAGCTTCGTTACATAACGGACGGTCTCGGGGGACGCGTAAACGGCGTTCCGCGCGAGGACGGATTTGACATAACCGTTGCAAGCGAAATAATGGCGGTTCTGTGCCTTGCCAATTCAATATCCGACCTAAAAGAGCGCCTTTCAAGAATTATCGTAGGTTACACCTTTGACGATAAGCCCGTTACCTGCGGTCAGCTTAAAGCGGCGGGCGCAATGACGGCGCTTTTAAAGGACGCGATAAAACCAAATTTGGTACAGACGCTTGAAGGCACTCCCGCGCTTGTTCACGGAGGACCGTTTGCCAATATAGCGCACGGCTGTAACTCTGTTACTGCCACAAGACTTGCTATGAAGCTAAGCGATTATGCCATAACCGAGGCAGGCTTCGGAGCCGACCTCGGCGCCGAGAAATTCCTTGATATAAAATGCCGAATGGCGGGACTTACTCCGTCTGCGGTAGTTTTAGTCGCTACCGTCCGCGCCTTAAAAATGCACGGCGGGGTTGATAAAAAATCCCTCGGCACGGAAAACCTTGACGCGCTTGAAAAAGGTATCCCGAATTTGTTAAGGCACGTTTCAAACATAAAGAATGTTTACGGTCTGCCCTGCGTTGTAGCGGTAAACCGCTTCCCCACCGATACCGACAGCGAGATAGAATGTATCATAAACAAATGCCGCGCTCTCGGAGTTAATACGGTGCTTTCCGACGTCTGGGCAAAAGGCGGCGAGGGCGGCGAAGACCTTGCGCGCGAGGTTATACGTCTTTGCGAAGAGGAAAAACCCGATTTTAAATTCAGTTATCCGCTTAAAGGAACAAGTATAGAGGATAAAATCGAGGCTGTCGTTAAAAAGGTTTACGGCGGCGAGGGTATAACCGTTTTGCCCAACGCCAAAAAACAGATAGACAAGCTCACAGAATTAGGCTTTGGCGAATATCCCGTCTGCATTGCAAAAACGCAATACAGCTTTTCGGACGACCCAACCAAGCTCGGCGCGCCGACAGGCTTTAAGGTCACGGTTAAAAACGTCAAAATTTCGGCAGGCGCGGGCTTTACCGTCGTTCTCACAGGCGATATAATGACTATGCCCGGACTGCCTAAATCACCTGCCGCCGAGCGCATAGATGTTGACGAAAACGGAAAAATAACGGGACTGTTCTAATAACTTACTGTCTAATATAAAAAAAGGGTACAGCATTAAATGCTGTACCCTTTTTTATGTTGTTACTTCGGTTTTTCTGTTTAGATTTCTATATTAAAATCTCCGCTGGTGGTGTCAATTATAAATTCAGCGCCGCCGTTTCTGTAAAACCGCT
The DNA here is from genome assembly GCA_934486755.1 of uncultured Eubacteriales bacterium. GTDB lineage: Bacteria > Bacillota > Clostridia > Oscillospirales > Acutalibacteraceae > UBA737. The sequence goes on from CAKSQT010000077.1 coordinate 7,176, forward strand.
TTTCGCCTTTCTTCACAAAGCCGACATTGCCGCTTATGTCTCCGCTTACGCTGTCAAATTCAAGCGTTATACCCTCGTCGGGCAGTTTAAAGCTGATATTGCCGCTCACGCTTTCGCAATCGGCGCTTATCGGCATTATTGCGCTTTCAACTTTGAGCTCGCCCGAAACGCTGTCGCTTTCTATCTTGCCTATTTCACCCTTAAACTCGGCGTCCCCGCTTATAGTATCCACAGAAAGTGAATCGGTTACAAAATATTCCGCCTTTATTCTGCCGCTTACATTATCAATATCGGTTTTTGCCGCTTTAACATTGCTAAGTCTTATGCTTCCCGAAACGTTGTCCAATTCAAGTTGTTTTGTAAACGACATATCGCTGACCGATATATCGGCAGAGGACGAATCAATTTTAAGCTCGTTTAAGCCTGCCGCCACAGAAGCAGGTATTTTCACCGTAAGCTCCTTTTTAAGCGATTTAGTTACGCCGAACGAAACTCCCGACACCCTGTACTGT
>CAKSQT010000078.1 GCA_934486755.1 uncultured Eubacteriales bacterium
AATTCATCTTTTGTAGCTGAATGAACAGAATGAGTTTTAAAAAGCATATTTTTCTTTTTATTCTCAGTCTTATTAAGCGACGAGGTTCGACATTCCGAAAAATGCTTTTTCTTCACTCCTGAATTTTCGGAACGACGCTTTTTTACGGTTCTTACTTTTGCAATGTGGGCGTGAGTTTTGCGGCATTTTATATTTTTGGATTTTGACGTTTCTGTGCCGTTGAAACGTTTATTGCCGTCAGAACCGTTATTGCTTTCCTCACAGCCGCCGTCGTTGTCGGAGGAAGACGGAGTATTATTGTTATTAGCTTCATTTGGGTGAACGAGAAAAATTCGATTCGGCATATTAAGACCCATACGTTCTTCTTCTATGAGACCTGCGCTGATGAGCTGCTTAACCAGCTTGCGCACCTTTTCCTGCTGACAGCACAGCATATCGCACATTTCCTCGCGGGTGAAGATAATATAAACTTCACCCTTGTCGTTTACCCAATTATTTTTGGCAGACAGCTCAAAGCGATTTCTTAAAAGAGCGTACAGCACCTTTGCGTCGTTGCTGACATCTTTTTTATATTCACCCTCAAAAAGAAACTGCGGGAGCTTTATAAACCTTTCAGCGCGAATTTCCTTAGCGTTAAATCTTTTCAATTCCATAACAATAAATCTCCTTAAAATTTCAAAAATAAAAAAGCACCGATTGAACGATGCTTTGAATTTCTCTTATTAAAAAATTTCTTCATCATCAGGGTGAAGCAAATATATCCGCCACGTGCGCGAACCGAATAGTTTTGTTTTATAAACCCCTGCTTGCCTGAGATGCCTTTTCATAATCGCAATCGGGTTATCGCTCACTTGATAAGTCCACCTATGAGCTTGCAAGCAAGGGTAGATCTTGGAAGGTAAAACTTGCGTCAGAATTAGACGCTGCTCTGGAACAATCTCATAGCATAGATGAGTTTAACGAGTTTTTGTATAAATGCGGATATGATGTTTTATGGAAACCGAAAAACATTACAATCGGACTCCAAAACGGTAAACGTATACGTTTGGATACGTTAGCTAAGCAGTTCGGAAAACAGTATATGAAATGCGAAATTGAAAAGCATTTCGGACAGGAAGTATTTGAAGACAGTCCGAATACTTTTACAAGAACAGCCGAAGCGGAGGATACAAATACCTGCTTTTCAAAAGCGGAGCAAAATAAACCGTTTATACCGCAGACGATTGAACAACTGGATTTTCACGCATATATGACGGTCGGAAACATATCAAAATATAAGCTGATTAACAGTAACGGTGAAACCTCCGTGTTAAAAGTTAAACCGTCAGACGTTGCAAAACTTAATGAATTAGGTATATTTTTCAGCGGCACAATTTCGGAGAAATATACTTCGGTTTATTTTAAATCCGTAAATAATTCTGCCGTTGCGAAAGCTCTTAATATTGATGAAAACAAAATCAAATCCGTATCTGAAAATAACGCAAGCCGAAAGGCTGACCGTCTTATAAAGGAGATGAGCAAGTTGCAAAACAAAGTTCTTACACGTCTTAATTTTTCCGAAAATGAAATAAAACTTTTGTCCGAAAATGATATTGCATACGCATTTTACCGCGACGGCGATACGTACCGTGCATTGATTTTTCGTGATGACTTAAAAAGAGTCTGCGAGCTGACGGGTAAAAATTATGAAGAAGAATTAAGCCGAATTTTATACTGCGATAATATGAAAAGCTACCATAAAATCAAACAGCTCTCGGAAGCAAAAAACGAGCCGATAGTTTACCGTATAGTAGACAAAAACGGGTTGGAAAAACTTGAAAACAGCAATCTTAATTTTGCATATTTTGCAAAAGAAAACGGGAAATACAACGTGGCTTTTTTAAGCGGCGACGTTGAAATTTATAAATCTGTTTTTCAGAATAATGCTCCCAATCGAGAGCAGGAACAAGATAATTCACGTTCAAAAAACCGTAGGTTATAGAAAATTTGAGCGCAGCGATTAGACGTTATTTAATACTGAAATTAAATAATGTCAGGGGTGTAGGGCGCTCCCTACCAAGCTGATTTTGTCACTACAAAATCTATGCTTGCCTTCAATAAAAAACGGCTTTTTTATCGAAGTCTCAGCGGTGGTTTCACCGCTGAAAATTTTGCGGCGAAAACGCCGTGAAATTGTCTCTTAAAAAATGAATTTCTCGGCCGCGTTGGTTTCGGCGCCGGATTCAAAAAAATACGTTTGATTGTTTGCAAAGTTAATATAAGGAGAAGAAGTATGCATCTCAAACCGTTCACACTTGATGAAATAAAAAGGTTCCGCAAGGACGAAAAATTTATCCTTATTCCTCGATACCTTTACCGAGAAGAATTGCATTACGTTATTCCGCAACGCTCAAAGTTTTTTTATGGGGTACTGCTCGAAAAATATATCCTCTCCGAAAAAAAGAATTGGATAGACGAGGACGGTCTGCCGTATATTCTTTGCTCGCGTGACGAAATGGGGGATATGATGTGTTGCGGTAAAAATCCGATTGCGATTATGAAAAGGCATCTCAGGCAAGCAGGGGTTTATAAAACAAAACTATTCGGTTCGCGCACGTGGCGGATATATTTGCTTCACCCTGATGATGAAGAAATTTTTTAATAAGAGAAATTCAAAGCATCGTTCAATCGGTGCTTTTTTATTTTTGAAATTTTAAGGAGATTTATTGTTATGGAATTGAAAAGATTTAACGCTAAGGAAATTCGCGCTGAAAGGTTTATAAAGCTCCCGCAGTTTCTTTTTGAGGGTGAATATAAAAAAGATGTCAGCAACGACGCAAAGGTGCTGTACGCTCTTTTAAGAAATCGCTTTGAGCTGTCTGCCAAAAATAATTGGGTAAACGACAAGGGTGAAGTTTATATTATCTTTACCCGTGAGGAAATGTGCGATATGCTGTGCTGTCAGCAGGAAAAGGTACGCAAGCTGGTTAAGCAGCTCATCAGCGCAGGTCTCATAGAAGAAGAACGTGTGGGACTTAATATGCCGAATCGAATTTTTCTCGTTCACCCAAATGAAGTTAATAACAATAATACTCCGTCTTCCTCCGACAACGACGGCGGCTGTGAGGAAAGCAATAACAGTTCTGACGGCAATAAACGTTTCAACGGCACGGAAACGTCAAAATCCAAAAATATAAAATGCCGCAAAACTCACGCCCATATTGTAAAAGTAAGAACCGTAAAAAAACGTCGTTCCGAAAATTCAGGAGTGAAGAAAAAGCATTTTTCGGAGTGTCGAACCTCGTCACTTAATAAGACTGAGAATAAAAAGAAAAATATGCTTTTTAAAACTCATTCTGTTCATTCAGCTACAAAAGATGAATTGAAAATAAATAAAAACATTTCCAACGAAAGAATGAACGATACACCTACACAAAACTATTTTGACGAATTTGAAAAAACAAAATCGCAAATAGAGTATGACCTTTTAAAGCAACAGTATCCGTCTGCTACTGCCAACATCGTTGACAGCATAACCGAGTTGATTACTGACATCAGAACGTCTCCCGATGCGTACATAACCAATGGAAATAAAAAAATGCCCGTAGATGCGTTCAGTTTTAAGCTCGGCAAGCTCACGGGTCTTGAAATCGAAGGAATAATCGAACGTTTTAGGGACAACTGCGCCCCTATTAACAATCCGCGCGCATATCTTACCTCTATGCTTTGGAATGCGGGCTCTGAGCTGCCGCTGACAATGTAGCATAAAAAACGCCGCCTTTTTAAGGGCGGCGCTATTGTTGCTGGGAATTTTTTCGCCCTGTATTTCAACAAACACCGAGAATACTTATCGGCTCTGTATCAAAATACTTCCAATCTTCCGCGTCAAATACTCCCAAACCACTTTAAAAACCGAAATGCGCTCTGTTAAAATTGAAACTCCGCATATTATATTTTAACGGAGGAAGTAAAATGAAACAAGGAAAAAATTACACGTTGGCACAGTGGCTGAAAGTATGGTATGAGGTATATAATCTGCCAACGGTCAAAACCAGCACCGCAGAGAGGACTAAAAGTGTTATTGATTTAATCTGCCGTACACCTTATGCGGATTGTAAGATTTCGGGAATGACCGAAATATCTTTGCAATCAATATTAAATACCGTGAAAAACGTCAAACACGGCAGGAAGGAATACAGCGAAAGCACCCTAAAAAAAGTCAAGTCGGTGCTTAGGCAGAGTTTTCAGAAAGCAAAGTCTGAAAAGTTGATTGCCTACAACCCTGCGGTAGATATTATTATACCAAAGGCTCCAAAGAAAAAGGTTTTACCGCTTACGCATTTTCAGGAGGAAAAATTGCAGATAGCCTGCAATGACGACGTTATAGGCAACGTTTATCTTTTCTTCTTGCTTACGGGTCTGCGACTGGCAGAATTGACTAATTTGAAAAAGACCGATTATGACCCAGCGGAAAATAAAATATTTATACGGAATTCAAAGACTGCCGCTGGCGTAAGATACGTTTATCTCGTCGCCGAAGCAAAGAGAATAATAGAGGACGAGCTTAAAAAGCCGTCGCGTGATGATTACATATTTCATAATGCAGTCGGTACGCCTCTGTCTTTTAACAACGTGCAGAGACTCACTCACCGACTTAGGGCAACAACTAATATAACGAATCTGTCTCCGCACGTCTGCCGACACACCTTTGTTACAAGACTTTGCGAAAAAGGCGTTTCCGCAAAGGCAATAGCACAGATTATCGGACACGCTGGAACGGGATACGTCCTTGACATATACGCTCAGCTTGAACAAAAAGAATTAAGACGTGCTATTTATGCTCTTGATGAAAGTCAACGACACAACGTTACCGTTACTTTTTCCGCATCACTGTATAACAAGCTCGTCCTTAAAGCGACAGAGCAACAAAAAAGCATTGACGAGTTTATATTTTCGGCAATTAAAAATACGCTGCAACAGGATTAAAAACTTAAACTCAGTTTAAGTTTTTCACAAAGTAAAAATTCAGGACTTGGCAGCGGATTTAACTATATTTTCTACAATTCAAATTATTGCTATATCGACGTAAGTTATTGATATTTTATACCTTAAAAGGTATATTATCGAAAAATAAACGCAAAATATACCCGAAAGGGTTAAAATTGCAAATATTTTGTTGACACGACACCCGAAAGGGTGTAATATAATGATATATACTAATTGTAAGGAGCAAAATAATGAACCCGATAGCAGAATTTGTTAAGGAAAACAGAAAAGCGGCAGGCTTAACGCAGGAACAATTCGCTCTGCGTTCGGGACTTGGACTTAGATTTGTCCGTGAGCTTGAACAGGGCAAGGAAACCGTGCGTATGGATAAGGTCAACGTTGCGCTTGCAATGTTTAACGCGCAAGCGGTCGCTGGGAAGAAGGAAAATAAATGAGTACGTTCAGAACTGCCTACGTTTATGTAAGAAACACTTTTGCAGGTGTTCTCAAAGAGACGGACGAGGGCTATTCTTTTAAATATGATACCGACTATTTGCAGGGTGAGAATGCGTCGGCGGTTTCGTTGACCCTGCCGTTACAAGCGGAGGAATACACCTCAAAGACGTTATTTCCGTTCTTTGACGGACTTATTCCCGAGGGCTGGCTTTTAAAGATTGTAACGGATAATTGGAAAATTAACAGCCGTGACCGTTTTGGGGTTCTTCTTGTTGCTTGTAAGGACGGAATCGGAAACGTTTCAATAAGGGAGGAAAAGGAATGAATTGCTTGTGCTGCGGCAAGCCGTTACGTGCGACTGACGAAACAGGCTGGCATAAGGCTTGCATTAAACGTTTTTTCGGTACGGCAAAGCTCCCCGAAATTGAAATTGATACTGAAACGCTTACCCTTTTAGCAATTGAAACCACCAATCACGGTTTCACCGTTCCAGGAGTTCAAAAAAAGTTATCATTACATCTTGTAAGCGACGGCAGCAAGCCGAGATTAACGCTTGTGAACTATCCGACAGGCTACATTCTTAAACCGCAGGTAGCGGAATTTGAAGCGCTCCCTGAGTCTGAACAGTTAATAATGTCAATGGCTGACACGGCGGGAATTTCAACGGTCCCGCACGCACTTATCAGAGGAAATACGGGTCTTGCATATATAACAAAACGAATTGACCGAAATATCGACGGCAAAAAAATAGAAATGCTTGCTATGGAGGATTTTTGTCAGCTCGATTTAAGGCTTACCGAAGATAAGTACAGGGGCTCGTACGAACGTTGCGTAAAGATAATTAAGCAATATTCGTCAAGGGTCGGTATAGATTTGGCAGAGTTTTTTATAAGGCTCGTTTTCTGCTTTATCGTAGGCAATTCCGATATGCACCTGAAAAACTTCTCGCTGATTGAGACTGCGCAGGGTTCAGGAAAATACGTACTTGCACCAGCGTACGACTTACTTCCCGTCAATGCAAATATGCCCGCCGATACAGAGCAATTTGCACTTGCTATGAACGGCAAAAAAACCAATATTCGTAAAGGCGATTTTTTAAAATTTGCCGATACTTGCGGCATATCTCGCAGGTCGGCCGAAAAACTCATTACCAGCCTTGTTAAGCTCACTCCGAAGTGGATTGAAACGTGCGACAGTTCGCTGCTCCCCGATGAATTGAAGGAAAGATTGAAAAAAATAATTACCCAAAGGGCAGAAACCGTTATGTAATATTAATATACAGATAAAGGAGTTTTAAGTATGAAGAACTTTTTTACAGAGCATAAGACATTAAGTATTATAATAGCTGCGGTCGCTGGCGTTGCCGCCGCCGCGATAATTGTAACGGTAATTGTTTTGAACGTTAAGCACAATACGGATAACGGCGACGTGAACAGCACTGATTCAAGCAGTGTTATTAGTTCAGCGGTAAATATACCCGATATAGTGAGCGAACCTACAAGCTCGGAAACTTTATCCGATGACGGCAACTTTATTTCCCCAGATGAAAACGCAGCTTCTTCAAGCAGTTCAAGCACGTCAACCGCGCCGTCTTCTTCATCGACGCCGAAAAAGGCGGAAGCAAGACCCACTGCTCCGAAAGACAAAAACGGTACGACCGCGTCACAGGCTCCTGCAACGTCTGCTCCTACTCAGCCGACAACCCCTACACAACCGTCAACCCCAGAGCTGTCAGAGAGCACCAACAAACCGCTTGATAATTGGACGGGATTTGAGTTTGACGAGGACAAATTAAAAGATGCCAAATGTGACTGCTGCGGTTTGCCTTTGGGAGACGGAACAAACGGAACTTGTGAAGGTGGAACTAAAATGCCTTTTGTTGAGGACGGCAAAGCAAAAGAAAGGTTTGTTTGTAAAAACGGCGAAAAGGTGGTAACGTATTGATGTTAAGAAGTAAAAACAAAATTTTAAATAGACTGTCGGCTGTCGTTCTGTCGGCAGTTTTTGTTATAGTAAGCCTATTTACGGTACCAGCGCTTAATGCAAAAGCGGAGGGACAGTATACCCCCGTAATAGGCGGTGACGGCAATACATACTTTTATTTTAAATCACAGGTATCCGATTCCACAGGAACCATAATAACGT
>CAKSQT010000079.1 GCA_934486755.1 uncultured Eubacteriales bacterium
CCCTTTAGGGGTGTGGCCTGTAAAATGCCCTTCTAGGGCTTATTCAAGCCTCCGGCTTTGCCGGAGGTTGTGACTTTTACATACTATGAATTTTCTATCGTTCTGCCGCGCTTTATGCTGTCGTTGCCGAATTTCTTTCTCAATTTATACATAGAGTCTTCTATCTGCTCAATTTTCGCGTCGTTTTCCGTTTCGCCGAAAATGTCCTGCTGAACGGCGGTGTTATCGTCCTTCAAATTTATCGCGCGTATCCCGACCGAGCGGAGCGGCTGGGTCATATTGCAGTTTTGCCTGAATAATTCCATTCCGCCGCGCGCCAGCAGTAAAGCCGAGTTGGTGGGACTTTTAAGCGCTCGGCTGAATTCCTTTACCGCAAGCGAGGTGTAGCGGATATGCACCTGTATACCGCCCGCGTAAAGTCCGTATTTCCGCAAATTGTCAGATATGTTTTCCGCAAGCTCGAAAAATGTTTTTTCAACCTCGTCTTCGGTCTCAAAATCCTTGGCGTAGGTCACCGAACGCCCTATGCTTTTCGGGATATACTCGTCTTCGGTTGAGGCGACGGGCGAATCGTCCTCGCCCATAGCGTATTTTTTAAGCTCAACACCGCTTTTGCCGAGCATTCTTTTCAGCGTATTATCGCTGCAAAGGCAAATGTCGCCTATTGTCACTATTCCCGATGAACGGAGCCGTTCTGCCGTGCGCTTGCCGACGTAAAGCAGGTCGGAAGCGGGCAGCCGCCAAACCTTTTCCTTGAAATTTTCCCTTGATATGACCGTCACCGCGTCGGGCTTTTTCATATCCGAACCTAATTTCGCAAATACCTTGTTAAAGCTGACCCCGACCGATGCGGTAATTCCCAGCTCCCTTTTAATGTCGTTCCTGATTCGGTTCGCTATCTGCTCGCCGCTCCCGAAAAGCATAGTGCTTCCCGTTACGTCAAGCCAACATTCGTCAATCCCGAACGGCTCTACCATATCGGTGTATCGGCAGTAAATCTCGTGCGCTAAACGTGAGTATTCTTTATATTTGTCCATAATTGGCGGAAGTATCACAAGGTCGGGGCATTTTGCCTGCGCCTCGAATATCGCTTCGGCGGTTTTAACACCGTAGGATTTCGCAAGCTCGTTTTTTGCAAGCACTATCCCGTGCCGCTGTTCCTTGCTGCCGCAGACCGCTATCGGCACATCGTAAAGCGTAGGGTTAAAAAGGAGCGATACCGACGCGAAAAAATTGTTCAGGTCACAGTGTAGTATTATTCTGTCCCCCATATTAACCCGCCTTTCTTAAAAATATTTTTTTACCCGACCTTTTTCGACAAACAAATGTTCTTTTATATAGTATAATACATTTCAAAGCGAATGTAAAGACGTAAATTTCAACCTTTTTAGCGCCTTGCGGTGCAGACGTTCGATTTGTCGGCGGCTGTAATTCACCTCATAGCCGACATCTTCAAAGGATCTGCCGCATATATAGCGCTGGGAAAGAATTTCGCTCAGAATTGAGCCGTCAATATTTTCTATCGCCTGTTCTACATCAAACCGAAACTGCCGCGCGTTTTTTATAAGCTCGGCGTATCTTTCCTTGCTTTCGGGGTCCTCCACCATCATCAGGTTGAGCCGTCTGATCCTTGCCGTCTGCAATCGGTATTTTCTCAGGGTCTCTATCTTTTCGTCGTCGGTCATTTCTGCCCGTCCTTTTTAAGATACGGCATTATGTAAGCGACATACTGCCCGTAGCTGTAATTTTTGTTGTTTTTTCGGTTGTATTCGTTTGCGTCCTGAATGATTTTTGCTATCGGGTCGGTGAGTGCGCCTTTTCGCCGCGCCAATTCCCTTGCCCAAAGCCTTTCGCCTGTCAAACGGCAACTGTCGTTGCAGTAATTTCGTTTGCCCTCGGGCAGGCGGGAGCCGCAGCAGCGGCAGTAGCGGACTTCTATTTCGCTGAATCTTCGCCCGCCGCAGTAGGGACACAAATAGATTTTTTCATACGGAGGTGAATCAAGCCCGTGCCTTTCCTCGCACACGGCGGCAGTCTCAAATTCAAATCCGCAGTCCAAACAACGGTACATTAAACATACTTCCTTTATATTGTTCTTGACATTTACTGAATTATGTAATACAATCTAACTGTCAGGTTAAATATTACGTAATCACGTATCTGCGTATATATCATATTACGTAATTCAGTAAATGTCAATACACAATTTTACGAATTTACGTAATTTGTATGTATGCACAAAAAGGAGTAATCGAAATGCCCGAAATTTATGAGCGGATTGAAGAATTATGTCGAAAGAGGTCGGTGAATATCACACAGCTCTGCCGCGAGTGCGGTATTCCGAGGGCAACGCTTACTGATTTTAAAATGGGCAGGATAAAAACCCTGTCGGCGTCGGTGCTTTCCAAAATAGCGGAATATTTTTCGGTAAGCGTCGATTATATATATGGGGGACGGTCATCATCGCCCGCTGACGAAACCGAGCTTAAAGCGGCTCTTTTCGGCGGCGAGACCGAAGTTACCGATGAAATGTGGACAGAGGTTAAAAGATACGCACAATATGTAAAGGAACGTGAAAATGGAAACAACTAAGCTGTATGATATAGCCGAAAGGCATAACATAACGGTGGATCGCTTTGGGCTGCCCAAATGCGGTTCGGTGTCGGTCTGGCACAATAACAGGCTTTTCATAGCGCTTGACAGCGGCATAAATACCCGTGCGGAGGAAAGAGTGTGTCTGGCACACGAGCTGGGACATTGCGAAACTTTGAGCTTTTACAATATATATTCCCCTGCGGACATTCGCGCCAAGCACGAAAACCACGCCAACCGCTGGGCGATACAGCGGCTTATACCCGAAAACAGGTACCGCCGTGCGTTGAGAAACGGCTACACGGATATACACTCGCTTGCGGAATATTTCGACGTTACCGACGAGTTTATGACCAAGGCGGTGGAGTATTACAAAAACGCCTGAAACCGACTTGATTTTATAATAAAATTCACCTGTTTTAAAACGGCAAAATCACCGCCGAAAAAATGCATTAACATTGCAAATTTTGTTGTTATGTAAACTCGGACAACCATATTAATTATCCAACTTATCCACCGACATATCAACAAATAAAGGGGTAAAACCTCTCAAAAAAGCGGTTTTCGGGGGTTAAAACGGTGGATAACTGTGTTAGTAAGTGGAATAATAGGAAGTTTCTCCGTAAAATGAATAAAAAATTTATGTTAATCATTTCGACCGTTTTCGACAAAAAAATACTGCCGAAAAAAGAAAAATTTTTTGTGTGATGTTAACATATTTTCCAAACGCTAAAAACGGCGCGGATTTCGGAGATTTACGATTGTATATATTATTATGTAGGGAGTAAAAATATGAAAAGGACAAAACTGAAAGACAGAAAACTGCCCGACTATACAAGGGGCGAAGAAATATTCAATATGGTAACGCATATTGTGGGCGGCGCGTTCGGTATAGCGGCGCTTGCCACCTGTGTGGTAAAGGCGTTTTTAAACGGCGACGCTTATCAGATTGTCAGCGCGTTTATCTTCGGCTTTTCAATGGTATTGCTGTATACAATGTCAAGCGTATACCACGGGCTTATACCCGAAACGGCGAAAAAGGTTATGCAGATAATAGACCATTGCACCGTCTTTATTCTGATAGCGGGAACCTACACACCAATAGCGCTCTGCTCTCTGCGGCGCGCCAACACCGCACTTGGGTGGACGGTGTTCGGAATAGTCTGGGGCGTGTCGGCGCTCGGCATAACCTTAAACGCTATCGACCTTAAAAAGTATAACGTGTTTTCGGTTATATGCTACCTCGCGCTTGGTTGGTGCATAGTCCTGACGGGTAAAACGGCGGTAACCGCTATCGGGGCAAACGGATTTTGGCTTTTGCTCGCGGGCGGAATATGCTATACCGTCGGCGCGGTGCTTTACGGCATAGCTGGTAAGAGCGTCCACAGATATATGCATTCGGTATTCCATATATTCGTCGTCGCCGGCAGTGTGTTCCATTACTTTACTATACTGTTCTATGTTCTGATTAAATATTAGTTGTTGGACGTTAGATATTATAAGGCTCCCCTCTGTGAAAAGAGGGGAGCCTATTTTTTCCCGCTAAGCTCTGATTTATTTTTTCAGATATTCCTTTATTATATGTTCTATCAAATTATTTCTCGTTCTATTTTCCTCAATAGCCTTTTTTTCAATATTTTTTAATAAATATTCGGTTGTTATTTTTACAAAAAAATCAACTATGGCAATAATTTTGGGGGTAGTGGTAACACCGTGTTATCTTGAAATTTAGTTAAGATACACTATAATGATAATAGGGTGAAATTATGATAACAAGAATTTAAGACTTGTCGGAAAAATTATTACCCATATATACTGTAAGGAGAAGTGAAAAAGTATGGAATTTTCTGATATGATGAAAAGGTGCAAGTTATTAGAGATAAGCAATTATCTTATCGGATACGGCGAATCGGCGGTGGAAAGCAAGGACTTGGATTTTGCTACCGCTATAAGAAATATGGAAAAGCAAACAAATAGATTTTTGGAGGAACATTTTGAAGACCAAGAGGAACGCGACGCTGTTTCCTACGAAATGGCAAGCCGAGAAACGGTTACAAGAGAAATATATTTTCAAATGGGTCTTATAGCAGGGATAAATATATCAAGAGAAATAGAAAGAAAAACGAAAGAACTTAACAGGAAAAAATAAATTAAAGTTTAGCGGAGCAAACAGGCTCACCTCTATAAAAAGAGGTGAGCCTTCTAATATCTAACGTCTACCATCTAACGTCTAAATTTGCGAATTATTATAGTTGCGCAAATTTTTTAATATAAAAATCTGACACCTAAATATGTCTATGCAAAATCGGCTGTATACTATATAAGGTAAAAATTATGAATAAATTACCCACTTTCTGCCTATATTATAGGTGTGACAGGGGTGCCGTCCACCACACTATGCAAGTTTTGTAGGAATGCACAATCTTATTGACAAAAAATGACAATTCTCGACATTATAAATTGTTACAACTTTGTAACAATTTGATTTATTTGAAATTTATTCGTCAAATTACACAAAACATAGGGGTAAAAATGACTTTGACATCGTTAAAACTATGGATTATAATGTGCAACGGCTTGAGGAAATTCAAGTAGGCGTGACGGATTTAACCTTCGTCAGCCTAAAAGGAGTTATTGGATGATAGAGAAATTAAAGTATCATTTTACCTGCGCGGTATGCGGCAGGAAAATGCGCGTGGCGTGTGCGGCTGTTTTAACTGCACTGACTATCGCGGTAGTTACTTTGCTTAGCTGTTCTACCAAGACAATAATTGTCTCCGACGGAGAGTTGACATACACGGTTCACACGGTTGGCTCGAATATAGCCTCGGTTGTATCGGGACTTAAATTGAAGTCGGACAGTTATAATATTATAGACGCTGGGGTCAAAAACGGCGTCAAGATGCTCAGAATTGAATACACGTTCCCCGTGTATATCACCGTGGGCAGCGAAACCAAAACAATTGAGTTTGCAGGCGGAACAGTAAAGGACGCATTGGGTGCTGTCGGAATAGAGCCCGATGAGAACGATATGGTAGAGCCTTCGCTCGATACCGTAATATCCGATACGGTATATATAGATTATGTTGATGTCGAGTATGTTTCGGGCACCTATTCGGAGACTATACCTTATTCGCTTGACGTTGTTTATTCGGACAGTTATGCCGCGGGAACCACGACAGTAAGCGAGGGTACAAACGGCTTGCAGAACGTAAGCTACACCTCTAAGCTGGTGAACGGCACGGCGGTGGAAACCACCATAACGCAGGTTGACGTTTTAAGTCAGGCTGTAAACGGTATCAAGACCGTCGGCACAAAGGCGGTAAGTCTGCCCGTAAAATCAAGCTCGCAGGTTAATTCGGTGTCAACGCTTACGCCGTCGGTAGACATTCAGCTTGACGCCAACGGCAACCCCGTAAACTACAAGTCGAAGATGGTATCGCGCGCTACTGCGTACACCTACACAGGTCACAACTGTGCGACGGGCGTTGCGCCGCAGCCTGGTTATATCGCGGTAAACCCCAACGTAATACCCTACGGCACAAAGATGTATATAAAAACAGCAGACGGCAGTTATATCTACGGATATGCGGTTGCTGCCGACACGGGCGGATTTATCAAAAAACACCCGACGGGCGTAGACCTGTTTATGGCTACCAAGAGCGCCTGCACGGCGTTCGGCGTCCGCAATGTTGAAATTTATATTCTTGAATAGCAAAAACGTCCTCGGCAACGAGGACGTTTGAGCGTGCCGAAAAAGGCGGCACGCTCTTGGACGGGAATGCCGTTCGCTCGAAAATCATAGATTTTCGGACTGCACTCACGACTCTTGCGGTACCCAAAGAAAATTTTCGCTTGGAGCGCGAATTTTCTTTGACCGCGGCGCCATAACAACCTCTTTTTCTCTGCCACTGGCAGCAATCGTTTGTTATGCTCCGCCAATACCACCCCAGTGTCCTTGAAAAACCGCTTGTTTAGCGGTTTTCGCTTTTTAGGTGTTTTTCCGCCGCACTTGTCAGCGGAAAAACGGAGAATGCGGCGTTCACGCCGCAGAGGTATAAATTGGGGTCTATCGACAGAAAAAAACGTCCTCGTTGCTGAGGACGTTTTTTATATGGTTACAATATTTACGTTGCTGCCGTTCTTTTTGAGGATAGCTATTAAATCTTCGGATTTAAGCCACACGGTTGCGGTGTTGTCATTGGGGTGTATGCCTATCGGCGTGCCTGTAAAATCGGCGTCCAGATAGAAAATAACTCTATGCTCACGGTCGTTCAAAAGACCGAACGGGGTTACGGCGCCTGGTATAAGCTTCATAATGGCGTTCAGATCTTCTGGGGATGCAAAGGTCAGGCTGCGCAGTCCGTTAGCCTTTCGGAAAGCCTTTAAGTCGACCCGTTTATCGCCCTTGACGGTAATCAGATAGTAATTTCTTTTCTTATCGTCACGCACAAAAAGATTTTTTGCGTCATATTCGGGGTAGGGGATTTCAATTTGCGAAAGCTCCTCCATATTGAAGGCCGCCTTGTGTTCGGTAATCTCGTACTTTATGTTCTCTTTTTTTAAAAGCTCATATATTTCCTGTTTGTTCATAGCGTACCTCGCGTGATTTACAGTCTGAAAAAATAAAATCGACAGATCCCAATAGGGGTTTGTCGATTTTTGGTCGAGATGACAGGATTCGAACCTGCGGCCTCTGCGTCCCGAACGCAGCGCTCTACCAAACTGAGCCACATCTCGATATATAAATATTAAATTGTAAAATAAATTAGTTTGACGTTTCCAAAGAGCGCTGCTACGCAGCTTACACTCGAAACAATCTCGCATAGCTCGCTTGGAGCGCGTCGCTCTGCTC
>CAKSQT010000080.1 GCA_934486755.1 uncultured Eubacteriales bacterium
AAACACTACTATGGATCAGCTCGGAAAAGCACGTCAGGTAAAGGTTACAAAAGAAAATACAATTATTGTTGACGGCGCGGGTGATTCTGTTGCCATTAAAGACCGTGTTGCTCAGATAAGAAACGAGCTTGCCGTTACTACGTCTGACTTTGACAAAGAAAAGTTGCAGGAGCGCCTTGCTAAGCTCGCAGGCGGAGTTGCTGTTATCAAGGTCGGCGCCGCTACCGAGATTGAAATGAAAGATAAGAAGCTCAGAATTGAAGACGCGCTTTCGGCTACCAAGGCCGCTGTCGAAGAAGGTATAGTTGCGGGCGGCGGTGTTGCCCTTATCAACACTATTCCGTCAGTAAAAGCTCTTCTTGACAATACCGACGGCGACGAAAAAACGGGCGTTAATATCGTTCTGAAATCACTTGAAGCTCCGATACGCCAGATTGCGTTCAACGCAGGCATAGAAGGCTCTGTAATTGTTGATAAGATCGTAAACAGCGGTAAAGTCAACTACGGATTTGACGCGTACAATGAAGTTTATACCGATATGATAGACGCAGGAATAGTTGACCCGACAAAGGTTACGCGTTCCGCACTTGAAAACGCCGCTTCTGTTGCTTCTATGGTTCTCACAACCGAGAGCCTTGTTGCAGATAAGAAAGAAGACGCCGCAGCTGCTAACGCGGCAGCAGCCGCCGCTGCGCAGGCAGGCGGAATGTATTAATTCCCCCGCAAAATTTTATACGGATACAGGTCGAATTCCTGTATCCGTATTTTGTGTTAATTACCGTCGCAAAAGAAAGGAATATTTATGATTAAAATTTCGCCTTCCGTTTTGACTTCTGATTTTCTTGAATTAAAGGACTCTGTTAAAAAACTTGAAGATGCAGGCGTTGATATGCTCCATCTTGACGTTATGGACGGAGAATTTGTGCCGAACATTTCTTTCGGCAATCCTGTCATCAAGTCGATAGCAAAGCATACGGATCTGCCGCTTGACGTACATCTAATGATTGACAGACCGCATAGATACATACGCGAGTTTGCCGAATATGCCGATTATTTGGGTTTTCACTATGAGGCTGGCAGCGATGTTGCCGAAACGCTTAAAATAATACGTGAATGCGGTTGTAAGTCCTGCCTTACTATAAAACCGTGTACCGAACCCGAAGAAATATATTCTTATTTGCCGCTGTGCGATATGGTTCTCGTAATGTCGGTTGAGCCTGGATTCGGCGGGCAAAAATTTTTAACCTCCGCTCTTGAAAAATTAAGAAAGTTAAATGCCGAAATCAAAAGACAGGGCTTAAACATTGAACTTGAAGTTGACGGCGGCATAAACGCGCAAACGGCACCCCTTGCCGTCGAAGCGGGGGCGACTGTTTTAGTCGCGGGTAATTATATTTTTTCTGCCGATGATATGTCGTCGCGCGTTGCCGAAATTAAAAATCTCTGATAAATGCCCTTCCGATTACGGAGATTGCGTCGTTTTCAGCCAAGAGAACGCCGTGTTCCTTTACAAATTCTATGTCTAGCTCCGATAAGCTGTCGCAATCGGAAAATTCGCGTATAAAGGAACACATTTTTTGTGTATCGTACACCGTAATAACAAGCGCGTATTTGCCGCTTATTCTGTATAATGAACTTGCGGCACCTGCTGAACGGTAAGTTTTGTATATGTGAACCGCCGCGTCCAGCATTTTTTCGCTGTCATCAAATACTGCAACAATTTTTTGCTTTTTTTCTCTTGATTTCTCACCGAGTTGGCTTAGCAATATTTCACAACCGCCTGATATTAATGATTTTATTTCTATGTTAAGCGTTGATGAATCGTCGGCAAGATCACAGTTAAGAGAATCCTTAATTAGCATCGCGAGAGCTATTTTTGTCCTGTAACTTCCTGAGATTATATTCTCATATCCTCCGAAATACAACATTACCTCTTTATCCGAGAGCGAAATTTTGATTTTGGTTTTACTTAGTTTGCTTACGGTCATAAATCAACCTCCATGCGTTGCCACACGGCGAGTTTTAATTGTGCATTATGTATTGTATTAGAGATACAGTCAATAATATTCATAGAGGATCGGAATTTTATTCAAAGCGGGGTCAATTATGAAAAAAGACTGTATTGAAAAAAACGAAAAAAACGGTTTGCGCTTGTTTTTTAAGGCGATGTGGTATACTGCCGCCGTAATTATTCTAATCGGAATCGGTTATTTTTGTGCAGGATATTTTTCAGGCACATTATAATATATTAAAACACGGAGGAAGTTTATGAGTTATAAAGAGTTAAAAAGCGGAACGGATATACGGGGTGTAGCGAGCGATCATCTCGGTAATGCCGTAAACCTTACAAATGATGCGGTATACGATATTACCGCGGCATTTGTTGTCTGGCTTGTAAATAAAACAGGAATTACATCTGATAAATTAAAAATAGCCGTCGGTCACGATTCGCGTATCACGGCAAGCGCCATTTCGTCAAATGTTGTTAAGGCGCTTATTAATGCGGGCGTTACGATTATAAACTGCGGACTTGCGTCTACCCCTGCAATGTTTATGACTACTGTTGATTTGAATACCGACGCCGCTATACAGATAACCGCAAGCCATCACCCGTCCGACCGAAACGGTCTTAAATTCTTTATTCCCTCGGGAGGATTGGAGGGTTCTGATATCTCTGAAATTTTGGACATTGCGGACAGAAAAGAAGAAATCATTTGCAACAGAGCAGGCTCTGTGACCGATGTAAACTATATGTCTGCTTACGCCGCACGGTTGAGAAAAATGATATGCGACGCTGTGGGTGTCAGCGAAACCGATAAGCCTTTAAACGGTTATAAGATAGTTGTTGACGCAGGCAACGGCGTCGGCGGATTTTACGCCTATAATGTACTTCAAGCGCTCGGCGCCGATATAACGGGAAGCAGATTTTTAAAGCCTGACGGTATGTTCCCAAATCATATACCCAATCCCGAAAATAAACAGGCTATGGAAAGTATCTGCAACGCCGTAAAGGAAGCGGGGGCTGACCTCGGTTTGATTTTTGATACCGACGTTGACCGCGCAGGCTGTGTAGGAGCAGACGGAGTTGAGATAAACCGCAACCGTTTAATCGCTCTTGCCGCTTACATAGCCACACGCAACTGCAAAAATGCTACTATCGTGACAGATTCGGTGACTTCTGACGGTCTTAAAAAATACATTGAAGACGAGCTTCATTGCAAGCATTACCGCTATCGCAGAGGTTATAAGAATGTTATAGATAAAGCGATAGAACTTTGTGAGGAGGGCATTGAATGTCCGCTTGCAATCGAAACTTCCGGTCACGCCGCACTTAAAGAAAACTATTTTCTCGACGACGGCGCATACCTCGTTACAAAGATTGTAATTGAGCTTGCTAAGGGCAGTAACATTGAAAAAATATTAGAACCGCTTGAAATGCCCGCAGAAGAAAAGGAATGCCGCTTTAATATTATTGAAAACGATTTCAGGGCATACGGTGAGTATGTTATAAATGAACTCGAAAAATATGCTGAAAACGAGTCTGATTTTGTTGTAGCCGACGATAATAGGGAAGGCGTCAGGGTTTCAACCCCCAACGGCTGGTTTTTGTTACGTTTAAGCGTTCACGACCCTGTAATGCCTATGAATTTTGAGAGCAATACAGTAGGCGGAATAGAAAAAGACATTGAAAAAATCAAACCCTTTTTTGAAAGATTTGATAAACTTGACTGTTCGTCTCTTGGTTAAAATTGTCCCGAGTTGTGCCGACATAACGTCGGCGCCTCGGGACAATTTTCATTTGCTTATGATTCGGAATTACCGCAGCAGCAACCAAAGCATCCGCTGTCCGCAATATCGCAGGGTCTCGGCGGGAAGAAGTCGTCTGTCGGGAACTTGATTTTACGGAATGTGTCGCACGGTTGGTCGGTTGTATCGTCACACTGTTTTTCAGGAATACAGAAATCATATACAGGTATGAGCATCTGCACATTGCGTATAAGCTGTATTATTGTAAACAAACCGAGTGTTACATATATGGTCGGATCACCGTTCTGCAAATCAGTTACCACATTTCCGCCTATGCAATCGCATATACTCTTGGGAATACAGCGTACATTTTCGTAACAGTCGCGAACTTCGCCTTTGCGGGCTGAAAGCGGTACGGGGTCAACAGCCTGAACAACGCATTTAGGCATATTTGAAGATGTGCGTACTCTGCAATCGCAGTTGCCGTCTTCGTCGTTCATTACGCTTGAAAATACCTTAACGTTACCGTCGCTGCCGAATAGTATCACCTTTTTGCTGAACGATGAAATACCCCTTACCTGTTGCGGGCAGGCATGCGGAGCCATAAAAAGGTCAAATTCCAAGAGGAAGAAGAACGTCAGGTCGCAGGAATAAAAACCTTTGTTGAAATTTACAGGTTCAACATTAATAAAGACGTTAAGTACTTCGGCGGAGCGCAAACGCACGCTTATTGCGTTGTTTACCATTGACTGTGCCTGCGGCAAAAAGAAACATCTTAGATCTTCAAGGCAATCACGGTCACAGCAAGAGTCGTAAACTCTGCCTGCATCAATGCATACTGCTTCTTTGAAGCAATCGTTTTCGGGCGGGCAGCCGTTTTTTGTATCTGCCATATAAAAGCCTCCTATTAAATTATTGAAGAATTACTTCAATAATATAATATGAATAAGGTTAATTTAGGTGAAAAAACAGTTTTATTTGTTTGCATTATTCTGATTGGCGCATAATTCCGCCTGACAAAAAATTAACAAAAACTTTTTGATTTTACACACAATAATCTATATTTTATATATTGACAACCAATTAAAAAAGGACTAAAATTAGGTATCAAAAATAAGGGGGTAATAGAATGTTGGGTTTTGTTATCGCTTTATTGTTTGGTTTGGCACAGATGTTCTTGTTAAGCAAAATGCTTAAAGGCGCTACGTCGGGGAATATAAGGGTTCTTGCGGTATATCTTGCCGCAAAGCTGGTTGCTTATATAGCGGCTGTTTTGCTGGTCTTGCTTGTATTTCCTAACAGTTTGATTGCATGTGCCTGCGGGTATGCGGCAGGTTTGCCGATAGGGGCAATAGTATATTTTATTTGCTTTTGCTTTAAACGCCCGCAAAAATAAGAATATCATTTCAACAGTACATAAAGGAGCTGATCTGCTACGAATAAAATTACTGTTATAGAATTCGCGGTTGCCGCTGTACTTACTGCGGCGGGAATAATAGGTTTTGCCGCCACAAGGCGGGAAGCGCGTTCGCCCGACGCCGCGAAGCAGGCTAAAAAGAAGCATCGTATGTTCCTGTTTTTAACGATTGCCTCCGTCTGGTTTTTGATAGGTACGGCAATTACAAGTGTTTCAAAGAGCAGCGGCGGGCTGAATGTTGAATTTAATATGTTCAGCGACAGGGTAACATTGTTTGGTTTCTCTTTTGCAAAAACGACCGTCCTTATGTGGGCGATAATCGCTATCGTTTTTGTCTTTGCGCTGATATTCCGATTTTTACTGTTCCCTAAATTCGATAAGGATTCGCCGAAGGGGTTTCAAAACGTAATGGAAATTACGGTTGAAGCCGTTGAAAACTTTACCAAAGGTGTTGTCGGAGATTATTCAGATAAGTTGGCGCCGTATATGTATTCTTTGGCGGTATTTATGGTCTTTTCAGCAATATCCGAACTATTCGGTTACCGTCCGCCTACTTCCGACATTGTCGTGACGTTTGCAATGGGTTTGATAACCTTTGTGCTGATAAATTATTACGGCATTAAGAAAAAAGGACTTGGGGGACGAATTAAGGGACTTGCAAAACCGACCCCTGTAATTTTCCCGATGAAAATACTCAGCGACGTTGCGGTTCCTGTATCGCTTGCCTGCCGTTTGTTCGGCAATATGATAGGCGGTATGATAGTTATGGATCTTCTCAAATCGGTTCTCGGCGGATATGCCGTCGGAATACCGGCGGTCGCGGGTCTGTATTTTAACGTTTTCCACCCGCTTATTCAAACTTATATTTTTATTATCTTATCTCTAACATTTATTAATGAAGCAATAGAGTAAAAAAGAAAGGTTATTGGTGATTTTTATGACAGCAATAGGTGCAGGTTTGGCAATGTTGGCGGCGCTTGGCGCAGGCTTAGGAATGGGTATAGCAACAGGCAAGGCGGCAGAGGCGGTAGCCCGTCAGCCAGAGGCTTCGGGTAAAATTAACGCAATACTGCTTTTGGGCTGTGCTTTGGCAGAGTCTACGGCTATTTATGCATTCGTTGTAGCGCTTATACTTGCCGCAAAATAGACAGAGGAGTGTTTATTAAATGAACGGTGTTTCATTACCTGAGGTCGCAAAGGACCTGATCATTAATATTATCAACATTATCGTTCTGTTTGTAATAGTTAAAGCTCTTGTTTATAAGCCTGTTCAGAAATTTCTGAATGCGCGTAAGGAGCGAATAGCTGCCGAAAAATCAGAAGCCGAATCTATAAAGAAGCAGGCGGAGGAATCAGCGGCTAAATACAATGCTCTTATTGAGGATAACAAGTCGGCGGGTACAGAGATAATCAGCAAAGCGGAGCAGACAGCCAAGCAGAATGCCGATAAGATTATAGAAAACGCTACCGCTACCGCCGATAAAATCGTTGAAAAGGCACGTGCCGATATGAAGGCAGAACACAGCGCTATGCTCAACTCATTACAGTCTGAGGTAACCGACCTTGCGTTTGATATTTCAGACAGAATATTAAAGCGTGAAACCAATGATAAGGATAATTTGAAAATCGCTGAAGATTTTTTCGCCGATAAATAAGGTACTGCTGTATGAAAACTATTATTTTAACTACAAGTTCAAATATGTCCGAAAGTACCTATAATTATATTTGTGACGGTTTTAATAAAAAGTACGGTACTGATTTTGATTTTCAACATATTATTGACGATAGCATAATTGGCGGCTTTATCGCCGATTTAGGCGGCGAAGTGTTTGATTTAAGCATAAGCTCACAGCTTGAAAGGTTGAAAAAGCACATTGCCCGTTAGGAGGTGTCACTATGTCTGAATACAAATTAGATAATATCAGCAGTTTTTTGAAAAAGCGAATAGACTCATATAAGACCGAGGCAATTCACTATCATTGCGGTACGGTATCAGATGTCGGTGACGGTGTCGTTCATATTAAAGGAC
>CAKSQT010000081.1 GCA_934486755.1 uncultured Eubacteriales bacterium
TCCTATGCCTATAACGCGTCCGCCGAGACAAAGCACGTTTGAATTGTTGTGAAGACGGGTATATTTTGCGGAGTAATGCTCGCTGCACGCCGCGGCGCGTATGCCCTTGACCTTATTAGCGGCTATCGACATACCTATGCCTGTTCCGCACACAAGTATCCCAAGTTCGTTTTCACCCGAGACTATGCTCTCGCATACCTTTACGGCAATGTCTGGATAGTCAACCGATACCTGTTCGTAAATGCCGAAGTCCTTTACTTCAAAACCGCGTTCCTTTAAATGCTCGGCGATTGCATTTTTGTGTTCAAGACCGCCGTGGTCGCAACCTATCGCAACTTTCATACGTTTTTACCCCTTTTTAATTTCAATTCCCTTTCAGCCTGCGGAAGACGTAAATACATAGGCAGAAGCCTGTCCGACTGTACGGTGTCGCCAGCGTTAAACATTTCCTCAGCGGCGATACCAACGCTCACCGCATTCTGGTAGCGCATATTTTCATCGGCAAGCCGCACATTAGGCATATCCTTTACGTATTCGTAGAACATTTCCGCACCGTCACCGACTATTATAACACCTTTTCCCTCATTTTGCGACATATTTTTTAATTCTTTTTCAAGTTCATCGCACATTATTGCCCTGTCATCGCAAATTCTCGTTATTTTGCCGCCGTTTATATCGAATATCGCGTTGTATACCTGACTGCACCTTGCGTCCATAACGGCGCAGACAACGCAATCGGCAAAACGGCAGTTTTCCGCCATACTCCTAAGCGTTGACACCGCGGCGCAGGGCTTTTTTTCGGGGGCGGCAAGTCCCTTAACGGCGCTTATTCCTATTCTTATTCCCGTAAATGAGCCAGGCCCCGCGCTTACCGCAAATCCGTCAATGTCATTTATATCGGTAAGTGATGAATTTAAGACGGAGCTTATCATCGGCATAAGCGTCTGCGAATGCGTCAGCTTGACGTTTGTATACGCGCTTGCGATTATTTTTCCGTTTTCGATAATCGCCGCCGACGCGGGAGACGCGGAACACTCAACAGCAAGTATCTTCATTGTTCGCACTTCCTCCAAACAGTTATTTCCCTTGAATTCTCACCCAAAGACTTAAACTCAACATAAACGGTGTTTTCGGGCAGGGCGCCCTCGATATTCTCGCTCCACTCGGCGGCTATCACTCCGCCGCACTCTATGTAATCAAAAAATCCCGTGGAATAAAGGTCCTCCCAACCGCTGACGCGGTACATATCATAATGATAAAGCGGCAGCCTGCCGCCGATATATTCGTTTATAAGTGCGAAGGTCGGCGACGTAACCTCGCCTTTATAGCCGAGTCCGCGCGCAAGTCCCCTTGTAAAGCAGGTCTTGCCCATTCCGAGATCACCTCTATACGCTATAACCTCGCCGCCCGAAAGAGAGTCCGCCAACTGCTCGCCTATCTTCTCGGTGGCTTCGGGACTGTCGGAATTAAACCGTTTCACACCTATCACCTCTTTATTCAAACCTGTCAACACTAAGAGTATACCACAATTCAGGTTGCTGTTAAAGACCGAATTTAATTTTTTATGGAATAATAGTTTAAAATGTGATATAATTATCATTAACAAAAAATCCCGCTTTTTCGTAAAATATAGTACGAAAGCGGGTGGTGATTATAAAAAATCGCAGATATAACCGAAAATCGGCTGTTTTACCGATTTCGTTCCTACTTATCATTTCTATAATTCTCGGGGCGGCGTTTTTCCGTATACGCAGCGTTGTGTTTGTGTATGCGAGAAGCGTTGCGGAAACGGTAATGCTTAACGCCGCTAACAACGCCGTTGTTGAAATACTTTCCGACAACAATATTTCCTACGACGACATTATAAAGCTGTCAAGGAATGACGATGGCAACGTTACAAGCCTTGAAGTAAATATAGTTAAGATGAATCTGCTCAAAAGCCTGATCTCCACCAAGGTGCCAGAGCTTGTGGAAAAGGGCGAGAATTACAGCGTGCGTATACCCGTCGGCACATTTTTCGGCAGCGAATACACTATGGGATTAGGACCCAAGGTAAGGTTTAAGGTTCAAATAACCACCACCGCCTTTGCCGACTTTGAGAACGAGTTTACCGACGCTGGTATGAATCAGGTTCTGCACAGGGTTATGATTAAAATGAAGATAAATGCAAATATTTTATTTGCGGGATATACCGATACATTTTCGGTTTCCACAAGCGCCGTTGCGGCGCAGACCGTGATAGTCGGCGCGGCGCCCGACGCGTTCACAAACGTTATAGAAACGCCCGCAAGCGACGTAGCGGGACTTATAAACGACTACGGCGCGACAAATTAAAAGCAGAAAGGATTTTCAAGTTGGACTTAAAACAGGCTGAAAAGAAAATATCGGAGCTGAGCGAAACGCTCAAATACCACAATAGAAAATACTATCTTGAAGATTCGCCCGAAATAGAAGATTTTGAGTATGACGCTATGATGCGCGAACTTGAAGACCTTGAAAAAGAATATCCGCAGTTAGCACAAGAGGATTCCCCTACCAAAATGGTCGGCGGCGCGGCTCTAAAACTGTTTTCCCCCGTTGAACATTCGGTTAAAATGGAGAGCTTGCAGGACGTTTTCAGTTTTGATGAACTGCGCTCGTTTGCAGACAAGATAGATGCTTCAAAAACCGCCTTTTCGGTAGAGCCTAAAATAGACGGTCTTTCGGTATCGCTTGAATATAAGGACGGATTGTTTTTCAGGGGCTCCACCCGTGGGGACGGAGTTACGGGCGAAGACGTAACGGCTAATCTATTGCAGATAAAAAGCATACCCAAAGCAATTCCATTTAACGGCGAGCTTGAAGTCAGGGGCGAGGTTTATATGCCGCGCGACAGCTTTATCCGCCTTGTGGAAAAGCAGGAGCTTAACGGCGAAAAGCCTGCCAAAAATCCGCGTAATGCCGCCGCGGGCGCACTTCGTCAAAAGAACGCCAAAATAACAGCCGAACGCGGGCTCGATATATTCGTATTTAACATTCAAAGGATAACCGACAGGCAATTTTCATCGCACATTGAAACGCTTGACTTTGTCAAGTCCCTCGGTTTTCACACTTTACCGTCATACAAGCGGTGTTTAACGGTCGAAGAAGCAATCGACGAAGTAAAGCGGATCGGCGACAGCAGGGGATCCCTGCCCTTTGATATTGACGGCGCGGTCATAAAGGTTGACAACCTTGCCTACCGCGACGAACTCGGAAGCACCTCGAAATTCCCGAAATGGGCGGCGGCTTACAAATATCCTCCCGAAGAAAAGGAAACGATTCTTAAAAATATAGAAATCAACGTCGGCAGAACGGGAGCGCTCACACCGACGGCGGAATTTGACCCGATTCAGCTTGCAGGCACCACCGTAAGCCGCGCAACGCTTCATAATGAAGATTTTATTTTATCAAAAGGCATTTGCATAGGCGACACAATAGTGGTAAGGAAAGCCGGCGACATAATACCCGAGGTCTTATCGGTATCAAAGCACGGCGAAAACGCAATTCCGTTTAAAATGCCCGAGGTTTGCCCTTCGTGCGGTTCGCCTGTTTCCCGCGAAGAGGGCGAGGCGGTAGTCCGTTGCACGAACGCCGACTGTCCCGCGCAGATACTGCGCCATCTAATTCACTTCACCTCGCGCGACGCTATGGATATTGAGGGGTTGGGTCCCGCCGTGCTTGAACAGCTGATTGACGGCGGACTGATAAAAACAATAGACGATATTTACACCCTTAAAGCCGAGGAAATAGAAAAGTTGGAGCGTATCGGCGAAAAATCCGCTTCAAACCTTATAAGTGCGATTGAAAAATCAAAGCAGAACGACCTTTCAAAACTGATTTTCGCATTCGGCATACGCCACATAGGCGCAAAGGCGGCAAAACTGATCTCGGACAATTTCGGAGATATTGACGCCGTTTTATCGGCAAGCAAGGAGGATTATTCCGAAATAGACGGCTTCGGTGATATATTGGCAGACGCGGCGGCGGAATTTTTCTCACTGCCCGAAACTCACAATATGATAGAACGCCTTAAAGCGGCTGGCGTTAATATGCGTTCGCTGAATACCGTGACCGATTCAAAGTTCAAGGGTCTTACCTTTGTCCTTACGGGAACATTGCCCACCTATTCAAGAAGCGAAGCGTCAGCGGTAATAGAAAGCCTAGGCGGCAAAACCTCCTCTTCGGTATCTAAAAAAACAAGCTATGTGCTTGCGGGCGAGGAAGCGGGCAGCAAGCTCGACAAGGCGAACGGTCTCGGCGTACCCGTAATAGATGAAGAAGAATTTAAAAAAATGGCGGGTATTACCGATTAATACGCCGCGGGCGGCATATATTAAAAGAAAAGGAGTAATGAGTATGAAATCTTTATCAGGCACCAAAACAGAACAAAACCTGCGCGACGCCTTTTCGGGCGAATGTCAGGCAACCAACAAATACAGATACTATGCGAGCAAAGCGCGCAAGGACGGCTATATGCAGATAGCCGAGCTGTTTCAGGAAACCTCGGACAACGAGCTTGAACACGCTAAAATATGGTTTAAATACCTGCACGACGGTTCTGTTCCCGACACAAAGGTCAATCTTGAAGACGCCGCCGAGGGCGAAATGTTTGAATGGACCGAAATGTATAAGCGAATGGCAGAAGAAGCCAGAGCCGAGGGCTTTGACGAAATAGCGGAACACTTTGAATTGGTCGGCAATGTTGAAAAGCAACACGAGGAAAGATACAGAAAACTCCTTTCAAACGTAAAGGAAGGAATAGTATTTTCAAGGGAAAAC
Organism: uncultured Eubacteriales bacterium; assembly: GCA_934486755.1. Classification (GTDB taxonomy): domain Bacteria; phylum Bacillota; class Clostridia; order Oscillospirales; family Acutalibacteraceae; genus UBA737. The sequence goes on from CAKSQT010000081.1 coordinate 4,801, forward strand.
GATATGATATGGCAATGCAGAAACTGCGGTCATATTGTAATCGGCAAAAACGCTCCGCTCGTCTGCCCCGTCTGCAACCACCCGCAGTCGTATTTCCAAATAAAAGCCGAAAATTATTAATTAATACGCTGATTTTGATTGTGTTTCGCAGAAAATATAAGAAAAAATTGAGTTTATACTATCAAATCAAAACCGCCGATTGACTCGGCGGTTTTTGATTTATATAATTTACCGACCTTACGGCGAGTGACGATTGCCTATGCGTCTGCTGTTTTCAATTGACTTTAACGGTTTAATGTGCTAAAATTGCGTTGAAAGGATTGATGTCAGTGAAAAAGGATATTTCAATCGATCATCTTTTTGAAGCAGTCTTGACGCTGAAAAACATTGACGAGTGTTATAAATTTTTCGGCGACGCCTGCACCGAAAAGGAGATACAGGCAATAGCCCAGCGTTTTGAGGTCGCAAAAATGCTTGCCGAAAAAAAGGTTTACAATGAAATTGTTGAGAAAACAGGCGCAAGCACGGCTACAATAAGCCGTGTAAACCGTTCTATAAACGACGGGTACGCCATGGTTTTTGAAAGGCTGAAAACAAAATGAGCAATTACAGCGAATTTGCCTCGGTCTATGACCGCCTTATGAGCGACGTTGATTACCGAAAGCGCTCCGCATACCTCTGCCGTCTTTTCAAAAAGCACGACAGAATGCCTACCCTTTTACTTGACGTTGCCTGCGGAACGGGCGGCTTTTCAAACGAGTTTGCCAAAATAGGCGTTGAGGTCATCGGCGCCGACGCGTCGGAAGAAATGCTTACCGCCGCAAGAGAAAATTCCGAAAGGCTCGGCACTGACGTTTTGTTCTTACACCAAAAAGCACAGGAGCTTGACCTTTACGGCACGGTCGACGGCGCTGTATGCTGTCTTGACAGTCTTAACCACATTACCGACTACGGCGATTTTTGCCGTGCGCTGAATCGGATTTCACTGTTTCTTGAAAAAGACCGTCTTTTTATATTTGACGTAAACACGGTGTATAAGCATAAGGAGATTTTGGGCGATAACACGTTTGTGTTAGAGCAAAACGGCGTTTTCTGTGTTTGGCAGAACAGTTTTTACGAAGAAGACCTGACGACCGAAATATCGCTTGATTTCTTTATAGAAAGCGGCGGTTTGTATGAGCGCAAAAGCGAAGATTTCTGCGAACGAGCATATACGGACGAAGAAATTCAAAAGGCTCTGCGCGCGGCGGGGTTTGAAGTTCAGGCAGTCTATGCGGATATGACCGAGGACGCCCCGAAAGCCGATACAGATCGCGCAATATATGTAGCAAGGAAAACGGAGTAATATTTGAATGAGCAAATTAATAAGATGTATAACGGGTGACGGTGCAGTAATGGCTTCTGCGATCGACAGCACCGACATGATAGCCCGTGCGGAGCAAATACACGAAACATCGGCGGTTGTAACGGCGGCTCTCGGCCGACTGCTTACCGCGGCTTCAATGATGGGTCACGCCTTAAAGGGTACGGACGACACAATAACATTGAAGGTCGCAGGCGACGGTCCCGCAGGCTCGCTTATAGCGGCGGCTGACTCCAAGGGAAATGTGCGCGGTTATGCCGTAAACCCCGTTGTTGAAATTCCGTTAAAGGAAAACGGAAAGCTGGACGTATCGGGCGCTGTCGGTAAAACTGGCAGTCTGTACGTAATAAAGGACCTCGGCTTAAAGGAACCGTACAACGGGTATGTACCCCTCGTTTCGGGCGAAATAGCGGAAGATATAACGGCATATTATGCTATGAGCGAGCAGATACCCACCGTTTGCGCCCTCGGCGTTCTTGTAAATCCCGATCTTACGGTTAAAAAAGCGGGCGGATATATAATTCAGCTCCTCCCAGGCGCCGACGACGCAGTCATAGACCGTCTTGAAAGTAATATCAAGTCGGCAAAACCTGTCACTACCCTGCTTGACGGCGGTATGGACATTGAGGATATTCTCAAAGACGCATTAAAGGGATTTGACGTAGAGGTACTTTATACCGAAAAGCCTGAATATAAATGCCGCTGTTCGCGCGAACGCACCGAAAAGGCGCTTATCAGTCTCGGAACTGAGGAGCTTGAAAAGTTGGCTGACGAGTCCGAACCGACAACCGTACAATGCCACTTCTGCAACAGCGAATACACCTTTACAGCCGAAGATATTAAAAAGTTGATAAATTATTCAAAAAAACCTTGACAAAAAAGCTGTTATATGATAATATATTGCTTGTCGCCGGTGAGTGCATAGCAAGCCAGCGTTTAACAAAGATGGGAGCATAGCTCAGCTGGGAGAGCATCTGCCTTACAAGCAGAGGGTCACAGGTTCGAGCCCTGTTGTTCCCACC
>CAKSQT010000082.1 GCA_934486755.1 uncultured Eubacteriales bacterium
ATGGAGACCCTTGAACTCTTTGCGAAAATTTCACTCAACGCTCACCTTTTAGGCGGCGCAAAAGAAATTCCGAAAGAGCAGATAGATAAGCTGATGTATCTGCGTGACAACTATTATCACGTAACAGGTAAACACCCCGGATACAAGCATTACAACAAGTAAACCGTTACAGACAAAACCTGCCTCCCATAAGAGAGGCAGGTTTTATTACGTTTTTCAATACAGGAAAATTCTTATCTGTTTTGATATATTAATAAAGAATTATTCACCGCCGAAAACGATGTTGATTATCTCGTTGTGGGGATGTTTTTCGTATTCGGGAGGGCAGGGTACGTTTTCAACCTCCTGCGCGTAGAATATTGAAACATTTTCAGACGGAACAATAAACGCTCTGGTTCCTGCCGCGCCGCCCCAGCCAAACGTACCTACGGGGCATTTAAAATGTCTCGGAGCGGGGTCAAGGAGAACCGACACGCCCAATCCGTAACCGTGTCCCAAATGACCCGTTTGATTTTGGAAATCTTCAAGCGGAGTGCCTTTGAGCTGATTGCTGCCGAACATTTTTACGGTTTCGGGCTTTAACAGTTTATATCCGTTGTATGCCGTACCGCCGCAGGCAAGCGCGTCGGCAAATTTTATGTAATCGTTCACGGTGGTGTATATGCCAGCACCGCCGCTCTCGTATATCTTATTCAGCTTGAAATACGAGCCGTCGCTTCCCTTAACAAGCTGTTTCTTTTCGCTGTCGTAGGTATAGGGTTCGCTCCTGTGCTTTTTCATTTCCTCGCTCAAAACAAACGAAGTTGTATCCATTCCGAGAGGAGCAAAAATTTCATCGTGCAGATATTCGCCGAAGCGTTTGCCCGACACGACCTCCTCAATAGCGCCCAGAACATCGTGGCAAAAACTGTATGCAAAATGTGTTGAGGGATCGAAAAGCAAAGGCGATTTTACAAAGCTCGAAACAACCTCGGAAATGCTTGCCGTAACGTTTTTAGATATTTTTTCAATCGGTTCGGTGTTTCGGTCATAGGAAAGTCCGCCGCACATAGTAAAAAGATCAAAAACCGTCATAACCGTTTTTGCGGGACGAACCGTATCACCGTCCTTTACGGTAATGTTTTTATATTCGGGGAGATATTTATACACAGGGTCAGACAAATTCAGCTTGCCCGCCTCAACAAGTCTTAACGCGCCGACGCAGGTTATCAGCTTAGATGAAGAATAGAGCAAATACACGTCCTTATCGCTTACGGGGACCTTGCCCGCCGCGTCGGAGTGACCCGATGAATAACGGAACAGTTCATTATGACCCTGCCACACGGTAACATCGCGCGCAGGTATACTCATTTCACCGAGCGAATCCATATATTCTTTAAGACGTTCCTTATTAAATTTAAGCATTATATTTCAACCTTTCAAAATACATCTGATTTATTTTAACATACCGAGCGCGAATGTCAACGCAAAAAATTCAATATTTTCAAAATACGCAGACAATGTTGAAAAACCATAAATTCTGTGATATACTGAATATGCGTAATTAAGCCATTTGGAGGAATTTTATGGATTTACAAAAGCATATAACTTCAAATTTCGGTTTGTTTCTGAAATCGGACTGTAAATACTATAAACTGTTTCACACCGTTAATAAGTCCAATCTTCACTCGCACGATTATTTTGAGATAATATTTTCACCCTATCAAAAAATAACCCACCTCATAAACGGAGAAACGCAGATACTTCCCGCAGGGAGCATAATCTTCATACGCCCTGACGACTATCACGATATTGCCAATCCGAACAAGTCGCCGATGGAAATTCACTTTTTCGCGTTCACGAAAAAAATGTTTCACGAAATATTTGAATTTTTGTCTTCAAACACCGTTTTCCCTTTATTTATGCAATCAAGGCTTTCTCCCCACGTGGTTTTGACTCCCGTTCAGGTGGAGCATCTTATTTTTCAGATAAACCAGATGGCTGTCAACGATACGATAATGCACGATTATCAGACCATTCAGATACGCTGCGTTTTGACCTATATATTTACAACGCATTTCATTAAAAACTATTTTGATATACAGAACAAAATTCCTGATTGGCTTGTGAGCGTGCGGACTCAAATGGAGAATATAGAGAACTTTTCTATGGGCGTCAACCGTATGGCGGAGCTTAGCAATTTTTCTCAGGGTCACCTTTCGCGTATGATGCAAAAATACTACGGCGAAACGACCATTGACTTTATAAACAATCTCCGTCTTTCCTATATTGCCGACGGGCTTGTAAACAGTAACCAATCCATAATATCGCTAAGCTGTAACTGCGGATATAATAATTTAAGCTGGATGTATACGCTGTTCAAGAAAAAATACGGCGTCAGTCCCGCAAAATTCAGAAAGCAGTACTTTAAGAAGTAAAAAAAGGCGTAAAGCAGAGATATTTTCTTGCTTTACGCCTTTAAAATTTACTGGATACTCTTGCCGCCGTCAACGTATATGCTCTGACCCGTAATATATCTGCCCTCATCAGAGCAGATAAGGCTTACTATACCAGCGCAGTCGTCAGGCTCGCCGTAGAACCCTACGGGGATTGAATCGGATACCTTTTTTGCATAATCGGGATCCGAAAGAGCCTCAACATTCCTGTCGGTATAGATAACGCCCGGGGCTACGTTGTTTACGGTTATGCCGTCCTTTGCAAGCTGTAATGACAGCGAACGCATCATATTTGTCTGCGCCGCCTTTGACGAAGAATAAACCAGCATATCGGGGTGCGGCTTTGCCTCCTGCACGGAGCCTATTGTAACAACCCTGCCCCAACCCTTTTTCTGCATATTCTTTGTCGCCGCCTGAATAAGCATAAGCGATGATACATAGTTGCAGTTCAACTGCTCGTAGCACTCTTTAAGCGTAATTTCATTCCACTTATTTCTGTACTGCAAGGAGGCGTTAAGCACGATAACGTCAACCTCGCCCATTTTTTCTGCGAGCATTGCGGTTTCGTCGGTATCGCAAAGATTTGCCTTTATCACCGAAGCCTTGCCGCCGTCAGCCTCGATAAGCTCTTTTACCTCCTCGGCTTTTGTGACATTTCCTGCGCAATGCACTATTACCTCATAACCGTCCTTTGCAAGCCTTAGCGCTATCGCTCTGCCTATTCCTCTTGACGAGCCAGTAACCAAAGCGCGTTTTCCGTTTAACATATTTTTCACCCTCTGTTAATTTTCAAAAAAAGATACACAAAGCGGATCGCCCGAAAGCTCAACGCTGTCAACAAGAGCGGGCTTGCCGTCTTCAAGGCTTATTATGCCTATACTGCCGCCCTCGTTTGCACAGAACAAAACATTGTCCGCTATATCAAAATCTCTGGGATCCGAACCGCCGCACGGCGTGTTTTCAAGCAGTTCAAGACCGTCGCCGACAACCTTAAAACGCGATATACAGTCAGCCCCGCGGTGAGAAACATACAAAAAGCCGTTATAAAGTCTTATTGCCGCCGCGGTTGACCTGCCCTCAAAATCGGGTATTGCCTCATAAGTATCAAGCAGTTCCAATTTGCCGTTATCAAAAGAAAAAACGCTTACATCGCTTGACAGCTCGTTAACGCAGTAGACAAGCCTGCCGTTTTCGCTGAAACACAGGTGTCGGCAGCCGCTGCCCGCAGGCACCTTTGCCCTTGAAGCCTCGTTAAGCCCGCCGTCGTACACAAAGACCGTATCCAAACCGAGGTCGGTACACAAAAGATACTTCCCGTCAGGCGAAAAGGTCACAAAATGGGTATGCGGCGCGTCCTGCCGCGGCAGATTTACTCCGACTCCGCTGTGCGTTACCACCTTGTCGGGCATTTTTACAACATTGCCCGACAGATAGTTCACAAGATAAACATTATCGTTTTTAACGCAAAGGTGGCACGGAACAACGCCGTGCGACGGCATTACTTCATCGGGATTTTCAAGCGCTCCGCCGTCGGAAATATGATACCTGACAAGTCCGCCTTCGCCGTTTCCCGTATCGCGCAGAAGAATATATGCCGTTTTGTCCCTAATAACAGTATACATCGCCCTGTCAAGAGGCAGTTTTTCGCAAAATGTCAGCTTTTTATCGGCAAAAGTATAATGATATATTCCGCCGTCCTTTGAGCAAGCCGTTATATATATATGTTTCATAATTTTATAATGCCGTCTGGGTATCGTTCGGGTCGCCGTTTCTTGCAAGGTCGTATTCCTTAGACCAATCAAGATCACGGTATTCCTCGCCCCTCGGGTCGGTCTTTATCCAATCAAGAAGCATATCAAGCATTTCCTCTGTCCAGGTGTTCTTGTCTATCTGTGCGGTTGTGAACTTGCCCTGACAGATCATTTCAAACCCGAAATCGTCCTTAACGTGGGTCTTTGCCGCGCCCTCAACAACATCGGCAACCAAGTGCGACGGAATAAAGAGTACGCCGCCGCCTGCGCCGAACACTACGTCGCCAGGCAGGCATACCGCGCCGCCGAAGCTGGTAATATCGTTCCAATCCTTCATTACAAACTCGCGGATAGGCGTGGGGTCAATTCCGCGGTAGTATACCTGAACGTCGGGAACCTTTTTCATCTGCTCAACATCGCGAACGCCGCCCCAAATAACCGCGCCGCCTGTTTTAGTGTGTTTCTGCAACGCCGTCGTCAGGTTTCCGCCCAAGAACGTGCCTTTATAGATTTTATCGTACATATCGCATACTACAACGTCGCGCTCATAGAGGTGGTCTATAACCCATTGGTTATAATTTCCTTGAAGACCGTCCTCGCCGCCGCGTGCAAACTGAACGTCATGCAGGTCGGGACGCGTCGGGCAATAGGTACAGGTAACGGCTCTGCCGACGAGCTTTCTGCCGTCGTCGTGGAGCGTTGCAAGCGGAGCCAAGCCGCCGCCTACGAACTGATGCTCATAGCCGAGTACGAATATCGGCTTCCAAACCTCCTCCAACGTCATACCTTGAAGCGCGTCAAGATATTTGTCCTCTACCTTAGGTCTGCCGTCGGGCAGACGCTCGCCCTTCCAGAGCGGCGTTAATTCAATAATTGTATCCCTATCGTTAAAATGCATAATTACTACCCCTTTTTAGGAGAATTAACTCCAAATTCTGTCGTTTGAAAATTCCTCGTTCCAAATATCCGTTGACTCAAAGTATCCCGGTATTTTTGAGTTGATATGTTCTTTTATAACTTCTTCGTTAAGGTCGTCAAAACCGATACCGGGCTTTTCGGGAACCTTGATAAATCCGTTATCGAATATCGGGTTAGGTATGCCCGTAACCATATCCGCCCACCACGGAACGTCAACCGAGTGGAATTCAAGCGCAAGCACGTTGTGCATTGCCGCCGCCGTCTGTACCGCCGCAAGGCAGGCAACGGGGCTTTCAGCCATATGTATTGCGACCGCAACGCCGTGTTCATCGGCAATGTCGCCTATCTTTTTAAGCTCCAAAGCGCCGCCGCAGGTGAGTATATCGGGGTGAATTACGGATACTCCGCCCGCTTTTATAAGGGTTTCAAAGCCCTCTTTAAGATATATGTCTTCGCCCGTTGCTATCGGGATATTAGTGCTGTTTTTAAGTCTTACATACTGGTCGGTGTATATCCACGGAACCATATCTTCAAGCCAAGCAAGGTTGTATGGCTCCATACGTTTTGCAAAGCGTATGCAATCCTCAACGCAGACGTGACCGAAATGGTCGATAGCAAGCGGAACTTCGTATCCTATAACGTCCCTTACCTCTTTAACGTAGTTTTCAAGGTAGTCAAGACCCTTTTCTGTAAGATGTATTCCCGTGAACGGATGCGCGGTGGTAACTATCGAATAACTTTTCTGCGCCTTTACCATATCGGCGGTTACACTGCCGCCCTGAACGTTGAGAATATGGGAAGCGTATTTCTTCATATCGTCTATAAATCCGAGAGGAGCGTTTATTGTTCCTGGCTCGTCCATTAAAAGTCCTATGCCGAGATCCATTTTAAGGAAAGTAAAGCCCATTTCCATACGCTTTTTAAGCGCAAGACCCATATCGTGACCCGTATGCTTACCGTCAACGTCGGTATCGCAGTAAACGCGTACCTCGTCGCGGAACTTACCGCCGAGAAGCTGATACATAGGAACGCCGTATGCCTTACCTGCAAGATCCCAAAGCGCAATTTCTATTCCCGAAACTCCGCCGCCCTGACGCGAAGGACCGCCGAACTGTTTTATCTTGTGGAATATCCTGTCCACATTGCAGGGGTTTTCGCCCAAAATACGGCTTTTGAGCATAAGCGCATAGGTCTTGCTTGACGCGTCGCGCACCTCGCCGTAGCCTGTTATTCCCTGATTGGTCATTATTTTAAGAATTGTGCAACGCTTAGGGGCTCCGTCTATATCCACAAAACGCATATCTGTGATTTTGAGGTCGGACGGGTTTGAACAACGGTTAAACATATTATACCTCCAAAAATAATTTTACGATTGACATTGACTGCATTTAGACTTACAATCTATTTATATTTTAGTAATAAAGCGCATTGTTTTCATCAACTATATTATCAAATTTGCAAACAATATTACTATCGGAGTTGTTTACTGTGTCTTTTGCCGAAAAGAAAATAACCAATGTTTACTCAATTAATTCATCAAACGGAACCGAGCTTTTAAGGACTTGGCGCGTTTTTGTGCCCGCGGGAGAGCGCGCCTTGCAAAAACATTCTCACATAAGATTTGAAATAACCTGCGTAGATTCAGGCTGCGGTATATACACCGTGGGGGAACGGCAATACAAAATGCAGTCAGGAGATATTTTTATATTTGCGAGCAACGAACAGCATTGCATTACCGATGTATCGGACGGCGGACTCGTAATCTCGAACATTCACTTTGAACCGCGCTATCTCTGGGGCAGCTTTGCCGACAGTTTAAGCGAAAAAAACATAAA
>CAKSQT010000083.1 GCA_934486755.1 uncultured Eubacteriales bacterium
TGTCAGGGTATTAGGCGTATAATCTTCACCGTTGTATGTGCCGAGTACTAAATTAGGATTGGAGTCGGGTTTTATATCCTTTCTTAACCATTCGGTAGATGTCTGATTATAACCCGCACCAAATATTTCGGTTGTGCCGTATCCAAAATCTGATACGACATTATCGCCGTCACGTTTTACGTGAATAGCAATATCAAAATAATTGTTCCTTTCGGGTCTTGCCTCACTCGGCACATTAAGGGATACCCTGAAACCTACTGGCAAAGAGTAATTATTGTTTGTGATTGTCTTGCCCGTAAAGTCGGCAAACTGCCTTTTAACAACAAGCTCTTTCGGAATATCGCTGAGAGTTGTTACGTCCTCAAAATTGATAACACCGTTTATAAGCTTTGTTGCATACTCTAAATACTTTTTGTAATTTTCCTCAGAGTAAACGCCCGAGCTTATCAAAATATTCTGCATATCAAGGTCAAGCAAATTAAAATCTTCTGTTGCTTTTTCGGTTTCCGATACTACCGTAGCGGCATTAGCCTCTGTTATATCCGCAACTGATTTAAGCGATACTGCCGTCGGGTATTTCTTTGCGAATTGCTCAACCTGCTCCGTAACGTCAACTTGTTTTGTATAGGTAATTTTCATACTGTATAGTTCGTAATTGAACGAATTGCCCGCAGCTAAAATTGACGGATAAACACCGTAAGCTGATGTGCGGTTGGTATAGCTATACATCTCAACAGTTTCACCATCATCAATCAGATAAGCAGTTCCCTTAACTCCCTGTTTATCACCTGGCAAAGTAACGGTTTTGATTCGTGCGGAAGCCGTTAACTTTGAAAAATCGTACTCAGGATCAGCCTTTGTGTAATCCTGTGATGAAGCATAGGTTCTTTTTGAATCCTTTGCATTAATCAGTATCATTGATTTCATAAATTGTTTTCCCGGGCTATATGCCGCCATATAGGAAGAAAGATCCTTAGTGGCGCCGATAGACGGGGTATGATACAGACTGTTATAAACCGCTTCTATCTCAACTTTTTTGACCTTTTCGGTGTCGAAAAAGGTTTTGGTTTCGGCGTTTTCGTAGGGTATCCATACATTACCGTAACCGTTTCCGAACGTACCCGCTTTAACTGTTTTAAATTTTAAAACATCATTGCCGTAAACATCAGTCGCTTCCTCGGTAGTATATTCGCCATCGCTTGTTGTTACAACGTGGGCAAACGAGGAGGATTTCATCGGAATTTCAACGGTTACTTCCTTTTCGTAAGTATATTTCTGTTCGGGAGTGTCGGTAGCTGTACTCTGCATAAACGCAAGCGAGCATATAACCGCGACCGAGAGAAGTATGCAGGTGAATTTAATATTGATTTTTTTCATATTCATACCCTCCCGTTAATACAGTTTTTTGTCATACTTATCGGCAAAATTCTGAGCATAATCAGGAATATTCTCGTCCCAATTTCCGCCTATAAAATTGTCGTAATCGCCGCCGATCGGGTCGTCAAGTTTCGTGACTATTAAATTATCAAAATAAATATCAATACTGTCGGTCGTGGTAAGAGCGACATTGCCGTAGCCTATCACCATTTCGGTATCGTCCGTAAGTTCGGCAACCTCTTGTTTATTTACGGTGAAAATTATCGGTCGAAGATCGTAAAATACCTTTATTCTGTTATCGATTACTTCAACCGCAAGATTGTGCGATTCATAATCGAAATAGGATGGAATTTCAGCCTTTGCAATCAATTTATCTGTTAATGTCCTGAATTGCCTGCTGACTTCAACATAGCATTTTGTAGTTTTATCGGATACGTTATAAGCGGAACTTATTTTAACGTTATAACCCGTATATCCGGTAGTTTCTATCCGCTTGTTGCGAACACGCAGCGTAAACGAGTCGTCATCTCTCGCGTCGGTGTCCTTTGTCACCCTGAAATCGAGACTTGTTCGATAGTCGGTCCACTTGGTATCACCGAAAATATCGGTAGCTGCAATCATCGGGTAATAACTTTCCCTGTTGCCGTCCTCCGCAACGGTGACTTTTCCGTTATAGTATTTCCACTTCGGTTTATCAACGGTCTTGCCGTCGCGCCTGCTTATGTAAGGGTCGGTAAATGTCTCATAAAACAGGCAGTTATCAGGAATGGGAGCGTCTTCCCACTCGGGAAGGTTTTTATACTCGTCGCTGCTGTCGCTGCTGTCATCGCCGCCCGACGGATTATCAACGTATTCGCCGCTTCCGACGACGCTCAAATTTTTAAATGTTCCGATTACGGGATTCTTTTTATCAGAGCAATGGAGAGCAAGACCTACATAAAACGGCCCGTCTGATACCATTTTCACGGTTTTAAATGAAATCCAATCAAGTCCCGCAATCTTGTAGAAACATTCGTATTTATCGCCTTTTTTGACAATTCTGAGCCCCGTTACGTCGGTAGGAGTCGCACCCGACGCGGTGTAGTTCGTCCAATCGCCCTTATCCTTGCGGTTAAGAACACCTATCGCGCCCTCGCGAACGTGCAAAAGGGTTGACGGAGCGTCCGCATTAAGTCCAGCTCTTATCATAAGTCCGCAGGAGGCGGTATAATATTTTCCGCAGCCGGGAATAGCCGTAAACGAGGTCAAATCAACCGTTGCCGTCAGCGTATCCGAAGACTTTGAACCTATATCGTACCTGCGATATCCGAAATAGAAGTCGTCGCTCTTATCCCAAACAACGTATCCGTCGGTTTCCATTGTATATGTACCCGAAGCGGTATCCTCGGTGTATTTTCCATAAGGTGTGTATGAATCCACATTGTATTTAAGCTCAACATCGCTGTTTATAACCTCATAGGTAAGTGCAGGATTTTGCTCGTTATACTCAACCGCCTTTGCTATTGTTCGTGATGAGAGAATTACCGCAGAAGCCGCCAAAACCCCGCACAAAGCCAAAGAAACGATTTTTACCGTTTTGCTTTTAAGATAACTTTTCATTCGGCGTTCACACCCTTCCTTTTGGATTTAAGATATACGAACACAAGAACTGCCGATATTACGGTAAGGCAGCCGCAAGAGCCTAACAACCACCAGACTATCTGCTTAACGGCGGGTATTTTCGCCCTGAGCATAACATTTCTGTTAGCCGCGGCAGCAGCTTTAACCGTATCATCCGCCGAGGTTGTTGCACCGTTTGAAGCAGTACCGTTATTCACGGTTTTTATTACTTCCCTTATAACTTCCTTTTCAACCTCAACGGTTACCGTCTCGCCGACAGACATCGTTTCGGCTATGGAAATTATTTTGCTGAGTTTAGACTCAACATTTGGAAGCAAAGACTTCGCACCGTCGCTCAACAGGCTGTAAGCGTATGCCGCAACCTTTGCGTCCGCTAAATCGTCAGCCGAAATATTGTCAAGCGACATTCCGAGAAGGCGCGCGTATGTGTCTCTGAATTCCTCTGCCGCCTTGACGTCGGGCGACGAGAGTTCATCCTGCTTCTTCTTGCTTTCAAGTGCAATATTGTATTTATTCTTTGTTTTCGCTATTGCATCCGCGGCAACCTCGTTAAAATAGTCGTTCATATCCGCATACGAATCAAGTGCGTTTATCGCCTCGAAGCAAGCGTCGTAATAACTGTAATCTATTAAGGAATCGTCAATTTCAAGCAGTTTGCCGTACTGTCCGAGATACTCTTTTAAGAATTTCTCAGCTTCTTCCTTATCTCCTCCGACTTTAAGAAGCGAATTAAGGAGGTTTTTCTCTTTCGCAAGATGAATTTTTACGTTTGTCGGCAGGGCGTTCCAATCGGATATTGCGCTTTCAATAGCCGCCTTGTCGGTTGCCTGAACAGTAGCCTTTGTTTTTGAAAGAATAACGCTGTGTTTTTGGCGAAACGCTGTGATGGCTGCATTGACATCAACATCACCGCTATTGAGCGCCGCATAGGTCTCCTCCGCATTAACAAGAGTAGCATAATTACTTATTAACGCGCGTTCGTTATAGCTTAGAGCCTGATATGCGCTTCTCGCCGCGTCAATTCTCGCCTTGCACTCCGCCGTGTTTTCAACTGTTCCGATTTCGGATATTTTCTTCATTACATCGGCTATTTTAGTATTATCAACAGGGGCGTTTGACCCGTCTATTACGATAATCTTATTGATTATGTCGGTAAAATCGGCATCGTTTTTGAAAAATTCATTGACGTAAATTTTCAGCGATGACAGTCCGCTTATAACTCTGAACTGTACCGAAAATATATCACCAGAAACGGTGGCGCCTGTACCCGAAGACCACAGGAACGAAACCTTGCCTGATGTTGACTGGTCGGTGTTTAAATCGCCGTTCTTCATAGTTTCGCAAAGCAGTTTGCGCGAGCCGTTCACATACGCCAGCTGTTTTGAATCGTAAGTAAACGAAATGTTCAGTCCGCCGACATTAGCGTATGAGGATTTCACACCGATAGTAAGCGTGATATTCTCCCCTGCACTGCCGTTCAGACCCTTACAGTAGAATTCGGGATTTTCCGCATCGGCGCCCGAAACGGTGAAAACCGACATAATACAACAGACCGCAACCAAAACAGCGAAAAGCTTTTTCAGCATATTTACAGTCTTACACATCGTCTGTTATATCCTCGCTTTCGTCAAATTCTGCTGATGTTGCCTTTTTACCGCCTTTATAATTGCGGAATATCAGTATAGACAACGTTACTGCCGCCGCCGCAAGAATTACATTGACGGCAATCAAAACGATTATCAGTATCTTTTCCGACAGGGTTGAAGTCGAGTTCACCTCTTGGTCGATAATTTGGATACCGTCGAATTTCTTTGCCTGTTCATAGACCTTTTCAACCTTTTTAACACGTTTGTCTGTGAATTTTGCTTTTACGTCGTCAGGCAAACTATCAAACATTTTACAGGTTTTAAGAGCGTCCTTATAATTGTCCACCGTTATCTTATCGGCAGACGGCATTTTATCTATAAGTTCTGTAATTCCGCTTACTGCGATAAGCGTTGCCGCCTCATAAAACTCGCCGTATAAAGACAGATCGCCCGAAGAAATTTTTGCCTTTTCCTCATCGGACATTTTTTCAAAGTCATTTTTGAATTTAAGTATCTCAACCGCTTCGTCAAGCGTCCAACCCTTATCCGAATATCTTTTTTCAAGCCACGATGTCAGCTTAGAGGAAAACTCTTCGGCAGTGAGCGTTGATACCGCTTGTGCAGACTCGGTTGATTCGGTGTTTCCGTCGGTCGGCGCCGGTTCGGTTGTTGAACCCTGTGTGCTTTGCGCGATATCCCCGCTTGCCTGACTTGTTACCGCCGGCACATATTTTGAAGCGTCTGTCACCTTAACTATTCCGAGATTTTTCGGCGACATTGTGCAATCCGTAATCGTCTCGGTTCCGTCGCCTACGGAAAAAGCGGCGGACGGATTTGAGTTTCCTGAGAAATAACAGTTTGAAGCGCTTGCTTTTTTACCTATTGGAGCAAATGCCGATGGCGTATCAGTTGGGCTCGAATGATTAACAGTTCCCTCGGCAAAGCAGTTGGTTACCTTAGCCGAGCTTTCAATAGAGCCCGCAAACAGTCCCCTGCAATACATTGCCGATGAGGTAAATGTCCCTACGGAATAGCATTTATCAATTGAACCTCCGACAATGACGCCCGCAAACAATCCGCCGACGCAGCGCACATCTGCCGTACCGGTTACGCCGCAACCCGAAACAGTTGTGTTTTTGGCGATTCCCACCAACAGTCCCACACCTTGCTGGTCTATTCCCTTATTGGCATTGTAATCGCCTGCGGCATTGTACCAACCTTTTCCGAAAATACCGCCTGTAATGCTTCCGTCAAGAATAAGTATATTCTGAATTGTCGCGCCTGCGGTCGAGCCGAACAAACCGCATTCCCATTTGCTGTTCTTATCCTTAAAGTCAAGATTCTGTTCCTCAATTGAGTTATACGATTTTGCTTTAAGCGTAAGGTTTTTTATTGCATACTTTGGAGTTCCGTCGCTGTTTGTATCACAGGTAAAGGTTCCCGTGAACGGCTTCGCAAGATTGCCTATCGGCGAAAAGCTGACGCCCTTCATATCAATAGTATTATTGAGCTTATAGCTTGCGGAGAGATTTTCGGACATTGCCGCAAGTTGCGCTGCATTTTCCACAAGGTAAGGATTAGACTTGGTGCCCTTTCCCGAAAATGTTGCGGCGTTTGTAAGCATAGATAAGGGTAACGCAGCCGTCAAAACAATCATTGCCAAAACGGCGGAAATATATTTTTTAATTGTAAGCATCCGTTTCCTCCTAAAATAACACGGCATTATTTTTTCATATATGCCTTAGTCATCTCATTGACCTTTTTCAGAAGTTCGCCGAGTCCCGCCGCTTCCATTTTTGAAATCATATCATTGTACGAAGCCTCATATCCGTCCATAAGAGAGCCTGCAATAAGGGTCTGGTGGTATTCCGACATCGCGCGGTTTATCTGACTGATTTGAAGTTCAAGACTTGACATATCCGCTCTATATCCGTAAAGCGCAGTTTTCTTTAAGGTCTTTTCCCTGTTGGTTATAAAGTCCTTTGCATATTCCTTCTGTCCTTCAAGAATGTTTGGCGTTCTGTAAGTAAGGAAAACATTGCCCACGACCCAGTGGGGTATGCCGTAAGCAGAGGTTGAACTCGGTTGTATTGTGTAATCTTTACCGTAAGCGCAGTCGCCTTCAAG
>CAKSQT010000084.1 GCA_934486755.1 uncultured Eubacteriales bacterium
CCGCTACCGTTATGAATCACCTTTTGCGTAATGTAGTGTACGGCGCACACGGCACAGGTACCGCCGCCGCAGGTTATATACCCAATATGAAAATCTACGCAAAAACAGGTACGTCAAACGACCAAAACGACCTTTGGTTTGTCGGCGGCACGCCGTATTATGTGGCGTCCTGCTGGTGCGGATACGATACGCAGCAGCCGATACCGTCTTCTAAGAGCGGAATTGCGCTTAAAATGTGGGGAAACGTTATGTCAGGCATACATTCGGGTCTTGCCGAAAATGAATTTGCCGACAGCAGTTACGCCGTAAGCAGATATTACTGCAACGAAACGGGCAAACTCGCAACCACCGCCTGTCCCTCTAAGAGCGTCGGTTGGTATCGAAAGAGCAATATACCGAGCGAATGTACCGCACACGCAGGCGAAGTCCTGACAGCCCCGAACGAGCAGCCAGCTGCACCGCCTGCACAATAAAAATACAGAACTACTAAAAAGCACGGATAATTTCCGTGCTTTTAATATAATAGTTCATTGTAAATATAAATTTGTTGAACAAATTAGCAAATAATGGTATAATAAAGCTGTAAATGTGGCGCGGCAGGTTTTGTATCCCTGCCAAAATTCAATTAAAAAGAGGCGAAAAAAATAAAGGGAGGATATTAATTTATGAGGAGAATTATCGCAATTATACTGTGCGCGGCGGTGGTCGTCGGCGTAATGCCTATGGTTTCGGCACAGGATACAGGGGAAAATGTTACACAACCCGTAATAAGTGAGGACAACAATTACACCGCAAGCGAGCCGTATATAGTAGGCGAGCTTACGGAAAAACGTACAGAAAACGAAAAGCAGTTTTTAATGAGCGACCGCACCGTTATGGCGGCGGTTTACGATACGTCGGTGCATTATCAAAAGGACGGGAAATGGGATAATATAGATAACAGCCTGTCTGAAAAGACTGACCCCGATGACAGCGAAAAGGTTTTAGAAAACAATAAAAACGCTTTTAAGATAAAGTTTGCGAAAAAATCAAATAAAAATAAGCTGGTGTCCGTTAAAAAAGACGGATTTAAAATAAAATGGGCGCTTGACGGGGCAAAGAAATCAAGCGCCGAAGTCATAGCGAATAATCAGGCTGATAATACGGGCAATCTGTCCGCACTTAAAAACATCAGCAGTACGGTAGTTTATAAAAACATTCTTTCCAACGTTGATTTGTGTTATATTACTGAGGGTAATGAACTTAAAGAGAATATTATTCTTAACAGCAAAAACACACCGCAGAGCTTTACTTTTGTTTATGACTGTAAGGATCTGTCCGCGCGTCTTAACAACGACGGGCAGGTTGAAATATATGAAAAAAACAACACGGATAAAACCGTGTTTTACTTAGATGCGCCGCTTATGCTCGATAAGGAATATGCCTGTTCTGAAAATATTGAGCTTAGTGTTGAAAATACATCAAAAGGCTTTAAGCTAACGGTAACGCCCGATAAGGAATGGCTTGCCGCGCCAGAGCGCGTCTACCCGATAACAATAGACCCGACTCTTGCCATAACAAAACCGCAGTCGGAAATTGAAAGCAACTACTTTGTAACAAATAATCATAATACGGGCGTAGCTTTTCTGTATGTAGGCAATCAGGGGCAGTATAGCCTGAACGGCGTAACCCAAACGGGAATGGGCAAGGTTTACAGCGCGGTAAGAATATCAAACACCACCCTGCAAAACGTGTTTAACGGAATGGGCGCGGGCGCGGAAATAATCAACGCAAAAATGGCACTAATATCCGCAAGCGCTCAGGAACCTAAGGTTGCCGCATATAAAATAACGGGGGATTGGTCCGCCGGTAACGGAATACATTCCGCACCGCCCGCCCACGATTCGGTAATTCTGGATTATAATTCTCCCGATACGGGTGTTGACCCGATATATTGGGACATTACAAAAGCCGCCAGAGGGTGGCAACAGAACATTTCGTCTAATAAGGGTATTTTGCTTAAAAGCACAAGCGAAGAAACAACTAAAATAGTAAAATACTTTTCGTCCTACGCCAACAGGAATATTGTGGCTTACCAGCAGGAATTGGTAAAACCCGCATTCGTAGTTACATACCGCAATGTTGTCGGTTTGGAGGATTATTGGAGTTATACCGCCTTTTCGGGGGATAAAACGGCGGGATATATTAATAATTATAACGGAAATCTGGTCTTTTCCGCCTTTGATACCGCCTTTAATTCTGAAATTAACGGATTTACTGTATCGCACATATATAATAGTTGCAATACGACAGCCGACTATGGCTCAAAAACCGCTGTTAAATACGGCAACGGTTGGAGTATCAATATGATACAAAGGCTGCAACCTGTCTCGATAGACGGTAACGAGAGCGTTAAGTATGCATATACCGACGGTGACGGTACAAGACATTATTTGGTACAGACCGAGAACGGCAGTATTGTTGACGAGGACGGTTTGGGATATACATATTCCGATATTAGCGAGGGTGAATTAACCCGAAAATTAACGGATAAGGACGGCAATGTATTTAAGTTTGATCAGTGGGGATATTTGCGTATAATTATTGATACAAACCAGAATACAATTTCCCTGAATTACGCTCCCATAGCGTATGTTGATAATTTTATTTCTTCAATTACTACATCAAGCGGCGGAAATTTTACCTTTAATTATGACGCCAACCACAGATTGATAAATATTGTTGATAATGCAGGCAGAACGCAAAGCTATGAATACACAGGCGATAACCTTACCAAAATAATATATCCTGACGGTTCTGTTCAACAATTCGGTTACTCTGAAAACGGAAAGATGACGGAAGTTATAAATGCTGACGGTTCCCGTTTTTCTCTTGCTTATGACGCGCAGTTAAGAGTAGTTTCAATTAACGAATACGGTGCGGACAATATCGCGGGCATTGCCAAGAGCTTTGAATACGATATAAACCAAAGCGTTGTTACGGATAACAAAAATCGTTCTATGACATATCAGTTTGATACGTTTGGACGGACTACGTGTATTTATGATAACTTAAACAATTCGTATTCACAGAATTATACTCCGACTTCAAATTCAAGAAACGGGATATTTTCTAACAATAAGATAAGCGTTTCATCAAACAATATTAAGTATATTGATAATCTTATTTCAAACGGCAGTTTTTCGGACGGACTTACATATTGGAATCAAATTCACACAAACTCTGATATTTCGATTACCGACGAACAATCATATTTATCGTCAAAGAGCGTGAAAATAGTAAACAGCGATAAAAATATCGGTTGTATTTCACAATATCCCCAAAGCCGCTCTGGCAGGGATTATACATTCTCGTGTTATATAAAAACTGAGAATGTTGTTGCAAATGGTGATTTCGGAGCGGGACTTGAATTTTATACCAATTCTCCGTCAGGCTTGAAATGGCATTCATCAGAATTTTTGACAGGTACAACTGATTGTACGGTAAATAACGGTTTTACTAAAATTAGCGTTACCGTTAGCCTCGCTGAAAACGAAACGATAGATCGAGTGTCTGCGGGATTGTATAATGCGTCGGGTACTTGTTGGGTAAACAGCTTGCAGGTTGAAGAAGGCGATACGGCAAACACCTTAAATCTAATTGAAAATTCCGGTTTTGAGTGGAATTACGGCAATGCAAGCGTTCCACACGGATATTTGACAAATTTTGGAAATTCATCGGGTAACGGCTGTGATAGCTCATATAAAAAATCAGGCTCATATAGCTGTAAGTTAATCGGAACACCTTACGAAACAAGGAGCATACGCCGTTGGGTAAGCGTATCAGGTAAGGCGGGAGACGCGTTTTCCTTCGGCGGTTCGGGTATGGCAAATTCTGTTTCAACCGAATTTTCGAGACATTCAAATACACCGAATTACCGTATCTATTTGGCGGTCTATAACGGAAATGAAATAGTTGAGGGATATGCCGCGGATTTTAATGCATTTGTAAACGGTTGGCAGAATATTTCCAAAACGATTGTTACCAAACAAGACTATACCGCATTAGAATTATACTGCACTTACGATTTTAACTGTAATACAGCATACTTCGACGATATATTTTTGTATCGTGATACCGCTCAAAGTTATACCTATGACAGTAACGGTAACGTTGTATCCGTGTCGGATAACGCAAGGCAGATGTCGGAATACCAATACAATAATAATTCGCTTTCCAAAATACTCAGCCCTACGGGAATGTGTTATGAGTACTCTTATGACGAAAATAAAAATATTATAATTTCTAAAAACAATCTGGGGTTGCAGTATGACATAAAATATGACAGCTACGGTAACGCAGTTTCGTCTTCAATATATTCAACTAATTCTTCGGTGGCGCTTAAAGACGGTGAGTTATATTATATCCGTAATAAACTGAGTGGAAAGTATATGGATGTTTCGGACGGTAACTGTATTCAAAAAACCTATAACGGTTCAAATTCGCAACGTTGGCAGCTTTTAAAAAATACAAACGGTTCATATTCTTTGCGTAATACTGCAAGTACTCAATCGGGTTATTTGGCGGTTTATAATTGCGAAAGTACTAACGGCACTAATGTCGACACATACATATTTCATAATAACAACGCTTTTATATTAAAAGCTGAGAGTTTGAAGATTGAGCTTGTTGATAAAGCCGCATATAAAATTAGCACAGCCGCAGGTGACTATTCCACATGTATTGAAGTTTCTGAGAACGACACATCTGAAAATGCAAATGTTGATCAATGGAACTTTTCAGGCACAGATGCACAGCAATGGTATTTTGAAAGGGTTGCTGAAAACGGTAATGAAACTGAATTGCAGTTAGTTGATACTGTTCGACCCGACGAAATATACATCATAAAGAATAAACAAAGCGGTAAATTTTTAGATTATGCTGTTGACGGTGTAAATACTGATTGTATTCAGCAAAATCTTCGCGGAAATTCAAATACACAAAAATGGTATGTCTATGACAACGGCGACGGTACTTACCGATTGCGTGCAATAGATTCGCAGGACAATACATATCTTTGCGTATATAATGCAGAGTCTTCAAGTGACACCGCGATAGGTGTTTACGGTGCTTATTTCGGCGATGATTTTGTTCAAACGGCGGAAAGTCTTAAAATTATGTCGGTAGGCGACTCGTGCTTTAAAGTTCTTACAAAGGCGAGCGGCTATAATTGCGGCGTTACGGTTAAAAACGCCTCTTCCGCTGTTGGCGAGAGCGTTCTGCAAAGTACATATACAGGCTCTGATTCGCAAAAGTGGCAATTTTATAAAATAAACTGTCAACCACAGGATAATGGCATATATCAACTCAGGGCGCGTCACAGCGGTAGATTTGTAACTGTTTGGAATCAGGAAACTGCTGACGGTACAAAACTCGATCAATATGTTCAGAGTTATTTTGACTGTCAGAAGTTTGTGCTGAAAAAATACGGAAACACAGAGTATTATACGCTTGCTCCAATAAACGCTTTGGATAAATTGGTATCTGTCAGCTCCTCACTTACTGATTACGGTTGTGAATACGTTGAAATTAATTCAAATCAAATAACCGATTCTAAGCTGTTTAAGTTCATATATGATCCTCAAAAGGGCGCATATCAAATTACCTCAAAATTAAATCCAAATGAATGCATTGACGTTGCACATGCCAATCTAAATAATTCGGCAAATATAATAACGGCTGAGAATGGGAAAGCAGATAATAAATATTTTATTCTTGAAAAAGTATCCGAAACCATAACCTCCTCCGCAACGTATCAGGATAACGGCAACTACATTCATACAACGACCGACAGTCGAGGAAAAACCACAACCTACGGCTATGATACCGCGCGCGGTTTGCAGACTTCGGTTACCGACGCAAAGGGTAATGTAACTAACTATGCGTATGATTCTCAAACCGATAGATTGCTGTCGGTCGCGTCGGGTAGCTCCGCCGTGAATTATACTTATAATTCGGTCGGCAGATTAAGCAAAATAACTTCGCCGAGCGGAACGCAGTATAATTTTGAATATGACCCGTTCGGTAAAACAAAGAAAATAAAGGTCGGCAGCCGCACCCTTACCGAGAATTTCTATGAGCAGTATAACGGTAACCTATCGTATTCCCTCTACGGTAACGGCGCAAAGGTGGGCTATAC
>CAKSQT010000085.1 GCA_934486755.1 uncultured Eubacteriales bacterium
AGGGTACGGTTATAACCGCAAAGGGATTTGAGGATTACGGTAAGGTTGCGGGCTCATTAAAGGGCATAGCAAAAGACGGCAAAATTCAGGCGTTTGAAATAAACGCTACCCTTTCGGGTGCGGCTGTTCAGCCGAACGGAAAGGTAAAGGTGACAATATATCTTGCCGACTATCTGACCGCTGAAAACCTCAAAATGTACTACATTGCCGAGGATGGCACAAGAGAAGAAATAAAAATAACCGTAACGGGCAGAACGGTTACCGCAATGCTTGAACATTTCAGCACATACGCCCTTTGCAATGTTACCGAGAACGCGGGCGGGGGAGCCGTAAACACTGGCAAGTCCCCCAAAACGGGCGATTCAGCCGCATATATCTATCTCGGGATAATGGCAGTTTCGGCGGCGGCAGTAATTTCCGCTTCGGTAATTTCCAAAAGGGGCAGAAAAGAAAATGTATGATACGTCAAACGAAAGAATAAGGGCAAAGTTTGTGTTCTGCTACCGCGGTCACTGCGAAATGGTATCATATAAAAATAACCTTATAGATGCGATAAAAAAGCATAACGAAAGCCTTGACGGAAAAAGCGTTCCCGAAATAAAAGATTTTTCATACGACAGGGCAACCGACGACGTTTTTAACTGCTTTACTGTTCTGGCGCAGGAAAACGGCTATGAAATTTACGTTGCTTACAGAGTGGAAATTTAGGCTCAAATGTCGGCACCCCGCGCACGGGATAAAATTCGCAATTAAATATATTCGTTTAACGGGATAAAAAATAAGCCCCCCTCTTTTTAACAGAGGGGGGCTGTCAGCGTTTGCTGACTTAGGGGGGTGTTTTCTAATATATAATATCTAACGTCTAAGCTCAATGCAAACAGCTTTCAGATTTGAGATTTTATGTTTATAGCTTTCGTCTTCAAGCACGCATTGAGGGCAGATGATATATTCGGCGTTGTCCGCGCACAAGCTGAACTGTTTTTCAAAACAGCCGTCCGAATATTTTTTTTCTGCCGTGACGAATTTATCACAGTTTTCAATCACGGAAAAGTATGTATCCCGTTTAGCGTCGTCCCAATAGTCTGCAACGCCCTCATACGGCGCGACACATTCAAGAGTTACAAACGGATATTTATTTTTTAGTTCGGCAACCGCTTTCGCCGCCAAAAGTCCGTACTCCTCCGACATATCGCTGATAAAGCCCCGCACGCCGTTCAGTTCAATCATTTTTTGGATTTCGTTTGAAAGTATAATCAATAGTCTGTCCGCTTCATCACCGCTGAATTTCTCTCCTGCAAACACACAACATTGTTTTTTTACCTTCATACAAATTACTCCTTCTTTTTAAATTTCGGGCTGACGTGTGTCAAAACCGCAAGGTACGGCACGAATACGAATGTCTTACCTTTGTTAATATTATAACACTCCGAATTTGCGTAATTTGTCGAATTCTGCGAAAAAGGAAGAATTTTTTAATTATTTTGTTATTTAGGGAAGAAATGCATAGTAAATCGCTGGTTTTTGAGATATATGGTGTTATTTTACATATTTTAGCCGTCGAAAACCCGACGGCGGCGCAAAAATAAAAGCCCTGCCAACAGGGCTTTTATTTAATAATCATCATTGTGCGAAGACATTGGCAAAATACTCTGAGGTTTTTAAATATTGGGCGTCTATCTGAGAGCATTTGTCCTCATACGGAATATCGGAATTTACTATTCTAAAAATTTCGGCTTTGGCAACCTCGGTACCGCCCAAAATAAGGTTTATCTGGTCTTTTTTATTCCCGCAGGCGCTCAACGCAAGGCGGTTGCAGTATTTCGCGGCGGAAATAACCAGCTTGCCTATGACCGACGCGCCGTAACCCACATCACGCGGAAGCTCCGTTTTTTTCGGTTTGTCCTTTACCGTTTCGCTTTCTGCGCCGATAAGCGCCGCGGAGGGAGGAACGGCGGTTTCTGCCGTGCTTTCCTCTGTGTTGTTTTGCAGTTTTGCTATAATGTTGTTTTTTGAAGAAAGCTCTTTTTCAAGCTCCTTTATCTTCAAACGGCATTTTTCAAGCTGTTCAAACAGAGCAATGTTTTGCGTTAAAAGCTCCTTTTTCCTCATTTTTTAACCCCTGCCTTTTCAGATTTTCTGCGGCTTATAAGTAAAACAATTAAAAAACTGAACGCTATGCCGACTGCGGCTCCCGAAAAATCTATCATAACGTCACGGAACTCACAGCTCCTGCCGGCAACGAAAAGCTGGTGTAGTTCGTCGCTTGCGGCATACAAAAGGCAGACGGTGGCGCTTATTCCCACCCGCGCTATCCGTTTAAGCCTTTCGTAGCTTATAAACGTAAGCAAGGACAGAACGCCGAGTACCGCATATATAGCGGCGTGAGCTGTTTTGCGCGTCACGTGTTGAAGACTGTCAACAGTTTCCTTTTGTTCGCTCTCGGTCATTTCATTGTAACCCGGATATACCGCGCCCGCAATCTTTTCGATTACCCCCGCGCTTGTATCCGAGGAAGTTTCGGCATTCTGCGCCGAAAAGGAAAATATAACGCACATCCAGACCGCAAGCAAAACGGCGGTCGTTATTCTGAAAACTTTCATTTAAAACCCCTGTTATACTAAGCAAAAAGCCGCATAAGCGGCTTTTCTCAATTATTTAACCTTTGAATAGAAGTTCATCGGATTGACCCAGTTATTGTTTACCATTATACCGAGGTGCAGGTGGTAGCCTGTTGACCAACCCGTTGTTCCGACATACCCTATAACCTGACCCTGCTTTACGGCGGTACCCGTTCCTACCGTAATTGTAGCCATGTGGGCATAGTATGCTTTATAGTTCTTACCGTCGGCACCTGTACCGTGGTCAATAGCCACATAGTTACCGTAGCCGCCGCCGCAACCGCAGCTGCCGTTCTTTTTATAGTTATGCGTGCAGGAATTGTTTGATTTATAAACAACGCCGTCGGCTATTGCGATAACGGGCTTGCCCTGTATGCCGCCTCCTGCTATATCTATGCCGAAATGCCTTCCGTTATGAACGGCGTCGTTGCTTGCATAGCCTGCACTTATTCCGTAATATCCCTGAACGGGCCATTTGAACGCACCGCCGTCATAAACAACGTTATAGCCGCTATCGGTCTGCATTTCTTTGAGCTTTGCGTTATACTGGCGCTGATATTCCGCCTTTTGGGCTTCGACAGCATTGTTATCCTTTTTCAGATCGCTCTGGTCGGAGGCGATAGAGTTGATGACGGTCTGGATTTTGTTGCTCTCCGCTTCAAGCTCGCTCTGCTTGGCGGCGATGGTGTTCTTTATCGAAACCTGATCTTCGAGGAGCTTGTTGTTTTCTTCCTGCTTTGCTTCAAGCTCCTTGATAACGCCGACTAACTTTTCAATCATTGCCTTATCGTGAGACGAAACCGAGGAAGTTAGTTGTGAAAGTTGAAGGAAATCGGAAAAATCCTCCGCGCCCATAAGAACCTGAACCTGAGAACCGCTGTTGCTCATATAAATCGCGCGAAGACGCTTTTTGAAGGTCAGCTTGTCCTCCTCAATCTTCTTATTGTTTTCGGCAATCTCCGCCTTGTTGGCGGCAATCTTGGCGTTTATCTTTGAAATTTCGGAATTGCAGAGGTTTATCTGCGCCTGAGTGTTTGCAATCTTGCTTTCAATAGCGCTTTTAAGGGCCTGCTGGTTATTTTTCTGCGATTGCAGGCTGTTTATCTGCGATTCAATCTTTTTTGACTCCTGTTCAAGCTGGTTTATCTTTGAACTAAGCGAGCTTAAAGACGCCGCCGACGAACGCAGGCAAAAGCTGCCCAAAACAACAGCGGTGCAAGCCGCAAGCGATATTAATTTTAAAATATGCTTTTTCATAAACAAATCTCCATTCTGCCGCATACAGAATTAAATAGCAGAAAATTCACTGCCCTCGTGCCTTAAATACTTGCTTATCATTATAACGCTGCCGAGTATACCCGCAAAAAGTCCTATGCCGACGAACACAAGCAGGAGGAACCACGCAACCTCGCCGTAATGCACAATATCGGTGGTGCCGAGCGTTGAAATAATCGTCTCGGTCGCTACGCGGTAGCAGAAATACAAAAGTCCCTCAGCCAAAACGGCGGAAACAAGACCTATCAGCATACCCTCGGCAACGAACGGTATTCTTACAAACGCGTCGGTCGCACCGACCGCTTTCATAATGCTTATTTCGAGCTTGCGGTTATACATTGTGACGCGTATCGTGTTGGAAACTATGACAAGGGCGATAACAAGAAGTATCGCGATTATCCACGCGCCCGCAACCGTAACGCCTTTTTTAATGGCGGTTATCTTGGTGGCAAGGTCGCTCTGCGACTGGATAACGTCAACTCCGTCAACCGTTTTTATCTTTTCAAGCGTTTTTTCAAACTGCGACATATCCTTCATCGTGACCTTAGCGGCCGCCGACATCGGGTTGCCGTATTCATCGTCAAGAAAAGTGAAATATTTTTCCTGACCTTCAAGCATAGATTCCTTAACCGAATCAAGCCCGTCCTGACTTGAAACGTATTCAACATTTGCAACGTTATCTATCTTCGATATTTTGTCGCAAAGCGCTTTCGCTTCATCATCGTTATGTATAACATAGTCGGAGCTTTTTATGCCGTTAGCGTCTGGCGTTTCGTCGGTCTGTTCCTCGGTGGAGGAAGCATCCGACGAGGCATCGTTCTTCTCGCCGTAGAGCGCCCAATTATAGTCCTTCATATAAACCATAACAACATTCTGCTGTTCAAGGTTGCCTATCGCTTTATTCACGTTCTCGGTTATGAGAATGGCAAGACCGATAATGGTCATACAGGCGACCAAAACGCCCACCGAGGCAAGCGACATAAGGCGGTTTTTCCACGCACTTTTAACACCCTCGCCGCAGAGGTATCTTACACTTGACATTTTCATCAGAACTCACCTCCGGCGTTGTCCGCCACTATCTTACCGGAATCGAGCATAATGACCCTGTGCTGAAAATCGCGCACAAGATTATGGTCGTGCGTTACCATCAAAACGGTGGTGCCGCGTTTATTGATATCGGTCAAAAGCGAAACTATTTCGTAGGACATATTCGGGTCGACGTTGCCCGTAGGCTCGTCCGCTATTATAAGGTCGGGCGAGTTCACAAGCGCGCGCGCAAGACCCACTCGCTGCTGCTCGCCGCCCGAAAGCTGCGACGGCATAGAACGCGCTTTATTTCCGAGCCCTACTTTGCTTAACGCCTTTGAAACCTCGCGGCGGACGGAGCGGCCCGAAGCGCCCGTAACGTACATTGCGAAAGCAACGTTATCAAAAACGTTCATAGACGGGATAAGTCTGAAATCCTGAAAGACTATGCCCATAGTACGTCTGAGCATAGGAACCTGACGGCGCGGCATAGAGGTAAGGTCAAAGCCATTTACGGTTATCTTGCCCGTGTTTGCCTTTTCCTCTCGCATTATCAGCTTCATAAAGGTGCTTTTGCCTGCGCCCGACGAGCCGACCACAAACACAAATTCGCCGTTATTTATTCTTATATTAACATCTTCAAGAGCGTGAGTGCCCGTGGGATATGTTTTTGAAACGCCCCTGAACTCAATAATCGGCTTGGAAACCGACTGTTCGGTCATGGCGTTATTTACTGTTTCAGCCAAAACGATTCACTCTTTCTATCAATACTTGATAGGATTGCTTTTAAGGTATTTATTTACCATAAGCGCAATCTTAAATATGATGGCGTGGTCAAACTCTCTCAAATCAAGACCTGTGATCTTTTTAATCTTTTCAAGGCGGTACACAAGCGTATTTCTGTGAACAAAGAGCTTTCTCGACGTTTCGGAAACGTTGAGGTTGTTTTCAAAAAATCTCTGTATAGTAAAGAGCGTTTCCTGATCAAGACTTTCAATAGAACCTCTCTTAAACACTTCTTTAAGGAATGTTTCGCAGAGGGTGGTCGGAAGCTGATATATAAGTCTTGCAATTCCGAGATTATCATAGGAAATTATGGTCTTCTCGGTGTCGAACAC
>CAKSQT010000086.1 GCA_934486755.1 uncultured Eubacteriales bacterium
GACTACGGTATGGAATACACCGTTTGCGACGGGGTTAAGATAAACTTTACCGACGCGGGACATTTGCTCGGCTCGTCGAGCATAAGCGTTACCGTCACCGAGGACGGCAAGACCGAAACGATAGTATTTTCGGGCGACCTCGGCAACATTGACCGACCGCTTATACGCGATCCGAGTCAGCCGAAATATGCCGATTATGTAATAATAGAATCAACCTACGGCAACAGGCTGCACGGGGCGCGTCCCGATTACGTTACACAGCTTACGCGCATAATACAGGAAACGCTTGACAGAGGCGGCAATGTTGTTATCCCCTCGTTTGCGGTGGGCAGAACACAGGAGCTTTTGTATCTGATAAGAATAATAAAGGAAAAAGGGCTTATCAAAGGCCACGGGAATTTCCCTGTTTATGTGGACAGCCCGCTCGCGGTTGAAGCAACCGAAATATACAGCTGCGGTATGCGCGATTATTACGACAGCGAGACTCTTGAACTGCTTGACAAGGGCATAGACCCGATAAAATTCCCCGGTCTTAACGTATCCGTCACCAGCAATGATTCGGTAAACATAAATAACGATAAGACCCCGAAAATAATCCTTTCGGCAAGCGGAATGTGCGAAGCGGGAAGAATACGCCATCATTTAAAGCACAATTTATGGCGTGAAGAATGTACCGTGCTGTTTGTCGGCTATCAGGCGGAGGGTACTCTCGGGCGCAGTATCGTAAACGGTGCCGACACGGTAAAGCTGTTCGGCGAGGAAGTAAAGGTTCGCGCGCACATAGAGCAAATGGAGGGTATCAGCGGTCACGCGGATATGAACATACTGCTCTCGTGGCTTGACGGATTTGAACACAAGCCGAAAAAAGTATTTGTCAACCACGGGGACGACGCGGTGTGCGACGAGTTTGCCGAAACGGTAACAGAAAGGCTAAACATAGACGCAACCGCTCCCTACAACGGTGCGCGTTACGATCTGCTTACAGGCGAATGTGAATTCAAAGGGAATACCGAAAGAATACGCGAAAGGGTTTCTGTCCCGACACAGCACAGGGAATCAAGCGCGTTTGGAAGACTTTTATCGGCTGGAAGACGGCTTATGTCGATTATCGACAGCTACCGTCAGTGCGCCAACAAGGACATAGCAAAATTTGCCGACCAGATAATTGCGCTTTGCAACAAGTGGGAACGGTGAACCATTGTATTCTGTTTTAAAAATATTTTGAATTGCGGGCGGCTGTTTCAATACAGCCGCTCATTTTTTACATATTGTTCAAAATTTATGCGTGACATAGGACACTAAAAATGGTATAATTTATTATGTATAAATATGCCGAGCGTCAGACCCCGCAAAATCGGCTTTTGGGAGTTGTAATCTTGAAACTGCTTGCTATTGACGGAAACAGTATAATAAACCGCGCCTTTTACGGAATAAAGCTGCTAACCACCAAGGACGGAACATATACAAACGGTGTTTACGGCTTTATAAACATTCTCAACAAATTGCGCGAGCTTGAAAATCCCGACGGTATAGCCGTTGCTTTTGACCTTAGAAAACCCACGTTTCGCCACCTTAAATACGACGCTTACAAAGCGGGAAGAAAAGGTATGCCAGACGAGCTTGCCTCACAGATGCCTATACTCAAAGAATGGCTTACGCTCGCGGGATACGCCTGTGTTGAATGCGAGGGCTACGAGGCGGACGACATTCTCGGTACCCTTGCCGCCGCCTGTGAAAGTTCTGGCAACGAATGTGTTATAGCAACAGGCGACCGTGATTCGTTACAGCTTATTTCCGACAGCACGCGGGTTCTGCTTACCGCTACAAAAATGGGCAGACCCGAGGTAATTAATTACGACAAGGCGGCGCTGTATGAAAGATACGGTCTTACCCCCGACGAAATGATAGAACTCAAAAGCCTTATGGGCGATTCGTCTGACAATATTCCAGGCGTTGCGGGCGTAGGCGAAAAAACCGCCGCAGATCTCATTTCAAGGTATCACAGTATAGATTACATTTACGATAATATAGATGCAATTGAAGTTAAGGACGGCGTTCGCAAAAAACTTATTGCGGGAAAGGACAGCGCGTATTTAAGCCGAGAACTCGGGACGATATGCAAAACGGCTCCGATAGATACCGTTATTGAAAACTATAAATCAAGACAGCGCGACGAGGAGGGACTCGCCCGTCTTATGACCTCGCTTGAATTTTTCAAGCTGATGGAAAAAATGAACATCTCGCCAAGCGTTCATTCTCACGAAAACAGTGCCGAAGCCGAAGTAATAAGGACGTTCGCCATTTGTGACAAAGAAAACTTAAAGCCTGACGGAAAGACGGACATTTACAGCGAGAACGGCGAATATTATGCCGTAAGCGGCGACCGCGTATGCAAATGTGATGTCGATTTTGCAAAACAGTTACTTGAAAATGCCGACATTGAAAAGCGCGTTTACGACAGCAAGAAGATAAAGAAGCTCTTCCCTAACGCCGACGGAATTGTTTTTGACGTTTCGCTTGCGGGTTATCTTTGCAACCCGTCTTCATCCTCATACTCTGTCGAACGGCTCACGCAGGAGTATTGCGTATCTGAGCCGAAGCTGTCCGAAAACGCCGACGCGGGTTTAAAGAACGCCTGCGCTTTTTCGATGTTATGCGATACCCTTACGAACGAGCTTAAAAGCACAGGACAGTATGAGCTTTTAACATCAATAGAAATTCCGCTGGCATTGGTGCTTGCCGAAATGGAAACGACAGGTTTTTTGGTGGATTGCGGCGGATTAAAGAATATGAACAGCGAGCTTGAACAGCGCATAAACGTTATAAGCAAAGAAATATTTGACCTTGTCGGATATGAATTTAACTTAAATTCCCCGAAGCAGTTGGGGGTAGCTCTGTTTGAAAAACTCGGACTGCCCGCAAAGAAGAAAACAAAAAGCGGTTACAGCACAAAGGCAGAGGTTTTGGAGGAATTGCGTTACGCTCACCCTGCGGTGGGGCTTCTGCTTGAATACCGCCAGCTTGCCAAGCTGAAATCGACCTACTGCGAGGGTCTGCAAGCCGCGGTTGCCGACGACGGACGTATCCACACGACCTTCAATCAGACCGAAACGCGCACGGGCAGAATAAGCTCGCTTGAACCGAATCTGCAAAACATTCCCGTCCGCACCGAGGAGGGCAAGCGTTTAAGAGAATACTTTACCGCTCCCGACGGCTGTGTTTTATGCGATGCGGACTATTCGCAAATCGAGCTTCGCGTTCTTGCAAGCATAGCGCACGACGAAAATATGATAAACGCTTTCAACAGCGGCGTTGATATACACACCCTTACGGCGTCACAGGTTTTCGGAATGCCTGTCGATATGGTAACTCCGCTTATGAGGAGCAGAGCCAAGGCAGTCAACTTCGGAATAGTTTACGGCATAGGCGCGTTCTCGCTTTCAAAGGACATCGGCGTTTCCCGCAAGGAAGCCGACGCTTACATCAAAGGCTATCTTGCAACCTACCCCGAGGTAGCGAAATATATGGACAACGTGATTACAGAAGCCAAGCAAAACGGATATGTTACAACTCTTTTCGGAAGACGGCGTTATCTGCCCGAGCTTTCCTCGTCAAACGCAATGCTGCGCGCATTCGGCGAACGCGTTGCAAGAAACGCACCGATACAAGGCACCGCCGCCGACATAATTAAAATAGCTATGATAAGGGTTTCCGACAGGCTTAAAAGAGAAATTCCGTCGGCAAGGCTTATTTTGCAGGTACACGACGAGCTTATTGCCGAGTGCGAGGAAAAGGACGCCGACGCAGTCTGCAAAATATTGACCGAAGAAATGGAAAACTCCGCGGAAATGGCTGTAAAACTGACCGCCGACGCGCACTACGGTAAGACGTGGCTTGAAGCAAAAGGATAATATATGAATATTTTGTTTATATGCACGGGAAATACCTGCCGCAGTCCTATGGCACAGGGAATATTAAAATCAAAAAAAATTGCGTGGCTCAATACCGAAAGCCGAGGGATATGCGCGGATAATTCTCCGCCTTGCTACAATGCGGTTGCCGCAATGAACGAGATCGGAATTGATATTTCAGACCACATATCTTCTCAGCTTACCGCCGCCGACATATCGTGGGCAGACAAAATACTGTGTCTTTCTCAAAACCATTTGCAAACACTAAACGACTGCGGAATAAAGGGCAAAAACATCAGTGTTCTGGCAGGCGGTATTCCCGACCCGTTCGGCGGAGATTTGGAAACCTACCGCACGTGCCGTGATAAAATCTCACAGGCGATAGACCGCCTTTTTGAGGACGGATTTTTCAGTGATTTTACGGTATCCGAAATAGAGCCGAGAAATATTGAGGCAGTCGCAAAGCTCGAAAAGGAATGTTTTTCCGAGCCTTGGTCTGCCGCCGCGATAACCGAATCAATAAATCACGGCACCTTATTTTTTGTGGCGGAAAACGGCGAAGACGTTATGGGATATATCGGTCTTAACGCAGTTGCCGACGAATGTTACATAACCAACATTGCGGTTTTCCCCGATTACAGAAGGCGTGGCGTAGCAACGGCGCTTTTAAATAAGGCAATATCATACTGCAAGTCGGCAAATTTGAGCTTTATTTCGCTTGAAGTGCGTGCCTCCAATAATGCCGCCATTGATTTATATGTTAAAAACGGATTTATAAAAGAGGGCGAAAGACGGGATTTTTACCGTTTCCCTAAGGAAAATGCATTTATTATGACAAGAAGGTTTAATTACGACAATGAAAATACTAAGCATTGAAAGCTCGTGTGACGAAACATCTGCCGCCGTCTGCGACGAACGCAGCGTGCTGTCAAACATAGTTGCAACACAAATAGCGGAGCATCGTATTTACGGCGGAGTTGTTCCCGAAATAGCGTCGCGCCGCCACACCGAGGCGATTTCCGCCGTATGCGACCAAGCGCTGAGAGAGGCAGGCTTAAACTACCGCGATATTGATGCGGTAGCCGTCACCTTTGCGCCGGGTCTTATAGGCGCTTTGCTTGTGGGCGTGAACTTTGCAAAGGGTCTTGCGCTGTCGCTCGGAGTACCGCTGATACCCGTTCATCATCTGCGTTCGCATATAGCGGCAAATTATATTGACAATAAGGAACTCAAACCGCCGTTCCTTTGCCTGCTCGTATCGGGCGGCAACACCGTTATAGCCGAGGTTGCGGATTACACCAAGTTTAAAATAATAGGCGCCACGCGCGACGACGCGGCGGGCGAATGTTTTGACAAAACCGCGCGCGCTATGGGTCTTCCCTATCCGGGCGGAGTTACGCTTGACAAAATTGCGGGCAAAGCCGATACGGAAAAATATCCTCTGCCTCACCCAAAAGTCAATTCGGGTGAATTTGATTTCAGCTTTTCGGGTCTTAAAACCGCCGTTATAAACCTCATTCACAACAGCGAACAAAAGGGCGTTGAAATTGACGTTCCAACCGTTGCGGCAACCGTTAGACAACGCGTTTGCGATATGCTTATCGACAATACTTTAAAGGCCGCCGAAAAATACGGTTACAAAACAATCGCCGTAGCAGGCGGAGTATCCGCCAACAGCGAACTGCGCTCGCGAATGGACCTTGAATGTAAAAAGAGAGGTTACCGTCTGTTTTACCCGCAGTTGAAATACTGCGGCGACAATGCCGCTATGGTCGGAGTTCAGGCTTTCTATGAATATAAGGACGGCAACACATCCGATATGTCGCTTAACGCCGCGGCAACATTACCTATTGATTACAGATAGATTTACAAGGGAGATAATTATGGAAAATAAAAATCTTTTACTTATAGTTAATCCTTGCTCGGGAAAAGCAAAAATGCGCACGGAATTGCTGAGGGTGGTTGAAATACTTTCGGCGGGGGGTTATAATGTAACGGTATACCCCACTAAGGAACGCGGAGACGCGACAGAAAAGGTTAAAT
>CAKSQT010000087.1 GCA_934486755.1 uncultured Eubacteriales bacterium
GGTACAGCAGTTAGCCTTGAAGAAAAACCACTCAGTCCGTTTATACAGTTGGCGAGTTGGGGAAAATTGTATAATACGGCATTTGTCAAAAAGAATAACTTACGATTTCGCAAAGTGGCCATCGCCGACGATTTTTACTTCAATATTTTTGCTTACAGCATAACCGAAAGAATTAAAATTTTGTCAGACACTAAATATCATTGGATGTTTAATGACAATTCTCTTTCCAATACGGACAGTAAAGCCCTTAACCGTACTGATGGAATAATAGATGCTCTTGAAGATATTAAAAACAACATACAGTATAAAGACCGTAAATTAGTTGAGTATTTTTATATAAGAACCGCTATATACTATATACTGTTCTCGTGTAAAGGAACAACAAAGCAACAGATTTATAATGCATATTCAAAACTATTTGGTTGGTTAAAGAAAAATACTTCTGCCAAAAACAAATATATCTCCATATTCGGGGATTACGGAGAGCAAACCAATGTTAAATTTATAATTGCATTTTTTAGATTTTTACAGCATATAGGTTTGGCAAGGCTTGCTATATTGATTTACAGTAAAATTTAACGGTGATTTCATTGACTTTACGAAAGAAAAATGCGATTTGGAACATAATCGGTGCCTCTGCAAACGCTTTTACGTCACTTGTCTTCACAATGATTGCTACATTTATCAACGGTACGGATAACACAGGCATTTTTACCTATGCTTTTGCAGTAGCTACAATCATTTTCTGCTTTTCAAATTATATAACAAGACCTTATCAAGTAACAGATATATCAGGGAGCCATAGCGATTCCGATTATATTTATGCGCGTGTTTTCACCTGCTTGTTCGGAATTGCAGCAGCATTGCTGTTCTGCGTTTCTAATCATTACGACATATATAAATCTGCGATGATTGTGACACTATGCGTTTATAGAACGACCGAAGCATTTATAGAAACATTTTATGCTATTATACAAAAACGCGACTTTTTATATAAAGCGGGCATATCTATGTTTATACGTGCCGTTTTATGCGTTGCAGTCTTTTTTATTTCTGATTTTTATACAAAAAATTTAGTCTTGGCTTGCATCTTGCTTGTGACAGTGAATATTTTGTGTTTTGCATTTTATGATTTTCAAAATGCCCGCAAAGTGAATTATGACAAAAGCAAGCCCTCATATAAAGCAATAAAAACTATTCTTTTTGCCGGTTTTTTTAACTTTGTTTTAACCTTTCTTAATTCGGTTGTTATCAATGTTTCCCGCTATGCGATAGACCGTTATGAAACAAACTATATGCAGGCTGTTTTCGGATATATAATTATGCCTGCAACATTTATGAGTTTGTTCGGTCAATATATTATACAGCCGGTTCTCACGACGCTTTCAAACGGTTTGGCTGATAAAAATCTTAATCAGATTACAGGGGTTATCAAGCGTGTAGTTGCCATACTTTTTGCAGGTGGGGTTGTCGTCTTCGTAATAGCATATCTGCTTGAAGTCCCCGTTCTTTCAATAGTGTTTGGAATGGACTTCTCTCCGTATAAAACAGAAATGATGATCATTATAGGCGGATCGGTGATGTTCGCCTTAGAAACGGTAGTCTCAACCATACTAGTGGCATTTAGGAAAACCGCCATACAGGCAGTTGTTTTCTTTTCTGTAACAGTCGCCTCTGCTGCCGCATCATTCATAGCTGTTAAAAATTACGGGTTGTTCGGGTCGGCCATTGTATACAGTACCTCAATGCTTACACTTTCAGCATTCTTAGTGGCAGTATTGATAAATGAAATTTTAAAATACAAGCGGCAATGGAATTAATATATTATAAAGAGAGATACACAATCCCTTATCGGAATTAGGTATCTCTCTTTTTTATCATCTTTATATCATTTTTAAAATAATTAAATCGTAAACGTTATAATACAATACCGACGTAGCTGGCAACATAACTGCAACATTGTACCACCTTTTGCCAGAAAGTTTCAGAATTCCCGGATTTCCTATCAAGGCAAGCAATGGAAATAAAAGCGGAGTTATATACCTTGCCTGACAACCGTTTATTGTTTCACTTCTGATGGGTGTAAACGATATATACAGCGCCGTGGCAATAAGCGCCGCCAATCCGAAATAAACTATAACCGCATATACCTCGCTTAAAACGCTGATTTTAAAACGGTCAAGTTCGGATTTGTCGGTAACGGCAGTTGCAATCATCAAAACTATATACACCGCCGAACCGCTGCCTATACCGAAATATGCAAAATTAACTATATAATTCTTCATATTTCCGACGGATAGATATGTTTTAAGGAAATTAATAAGTATTCTTGCATAATGCACAGGCTCGCCTAAAATAAACCTTATCTGCTGAACGGGATTCACGTCGCCGCCTCTCGGATCTCCACCGCTTGTAACCTGTGCAAATGTCTTGACAAGTAACAAAAGTCCCAAGATCAAGCCGATAACAACGCATGTAAGATAATATTTTTTATATTCCTTCCGCCCGAAGCACTTTTTCCGCAATAAAAACGAAAAAAGAATAAGCGGTGCATATATTAGTTTAGGAATACAGGCAAGTGCGAACGAACCGCACATAATAACGGTATCACCCGTTGAAATCGGTTTGTAAGGCTGTTGCATTTCCGTTATAAAATATGCCATACCTAACATTATGAAAGAGGTTACTATCGTATCGTAGGAATAGCTTGTTGCCATAAGCAAATTTGTCGGGAAAAATGCTATGCACGCGAGTATCATTTTACCGCTTTTCAGCTTTTTCATCGCGAAATAGCTTACATAAGCATAAATCAACAGGTTCGCAAACTCACCGCACATAGTCTGCTCGTAGAATGATGCACCGAACATACGGCTCACGGCAATAAATACACCGCTCGGCAGGTGCGGAAGCGAAACGCCTATGTACAACTTATATGCCAAAAATTCCGATAATCCGTTTAATTGCTTTATCGCGGCGACGTTTGCGGCGGCGCCTTCCCTCACCATAGAAAGCGCGTGGACAAGTGTAAACTCCGCCTCGGCTCGGTTGTAATATGCCGTTCCGAAATATGAATCGCCGACAGCCCATCTAAGATGGCTGTCTATATCCCAACTGTTATGACTCAGCGGCGCGGTAACTATCATCATTATTCCCGTAATAAGCATAACACGCAAGAATATTCTTTCCGGTTTTTCCGCCCAGTCTTTTCTAAGACAAACAAACACCGCAATAACAGCAATAACAGCCCAAACAAAGAAAAATCTGCTGCGGTTAAAATAACTGCCGAGTGTGTCGGGTCCTAATATGCACCTTGTAAGCAGGATCTCGGTTAAAGCCGCAATCGCGCCTGAGCCGACATAGCAGAGGGCTAAAATTCCGCTTGTTTTATAATTTTCCTTGATTTTATCAGCCGCATATCCCGAAATACTAAACTTTTTGTCAACCAATATTGCCGTTACCGCAGCAACGACGCCTATAAAAATCGCCAATGCAACTTTTAACGGTGATAACGGTATTTTATAATCGGTCAGAACGGATTTTTCCTTATAAATACTGATACTGCTTAACTTGTATTTTG
This sequence comes from uncultured Eubacteriales bacterium, assembly GCA_934486755.1. Lineage (GTDB taxonomy): Bacteria > Bacillota > Clostridia > Oscillospirales > Acutalibacteraceae > UBA737. The sequence continues at coordinate 3,578 of CAKSQT010000087.1, forward strand.
AATTAATATCTATTCTCACCGAATTAAATTCAGCATTATCCAGATTGAAACAAACAGTATCGTTTTCTTCCAATATCGGCGAAACCGCAACGTTTTCGGAATTAAAATCAAAATCATTGGCAAAATATAACTCAGCGGTGTCCCTACCGCACGAGTTTTCTATACTCAAAGCAACGCACTGCGCATTGGTTTTAGGCACCTGAAATATTATTTGTGAATCTATACCGTCGGGTTCAACGGTTCCGTCCTCGGACACGATGCAGTCCGCCGCGTCGTATATATCGGCTATCGTCAGCACTGTCTCAGGTTCGGTATTCGGTGCGGAATACATTTTAAATGTATTCGTCGGGCAAAGCACGGCAAAAGCCGCAATAAATACTGCAATTCCTACTGCCGCAGAAAAAACAATCCTCTTTTTCATTAAACTTCAAACTCCTTATTTAGGCGGATTGGGATTATTACCGCTTGCCTATACGTAATGTTTTACACTATAAAATCCGTTCCCATTCAGAGAGCGGATTGCAAAAGCATATCTCAGGGGTATTTTAGGTTTTAGGCTAATACTCTTTAAATGCCTGTTTTTGGTTTTTCTATTATACTGCCTTTTTTTGCGTGGTTTTTGATTGCGTTGAAGGATTCTTCGCTTATCACGTGTTCTATCTTGCAGGCGTCCTCGGTCGCCGTCTCCCTGTTGACGCCGAGAAAAACCAGCAGCTCGGTCAGGGTGGTGTGCCGTTCGTACATTCTTTCGGCTACTTCCCTGCCCGCGTCGGTAAGGGACAAAAATCCGTCCTTATTCACCGTTATATATCCGCCGTCCTTCAAAAGACCGACGGCACGGCTCACGCTCGGCTTTGAATAGCCCATATATTCCGCAACGTCAAGCGAGCGAACCGCCCCTGTTTTGTTGTAAAGTATATATATTGTTTCGAGATACATCTCGCCGGATTCCTGCAAATGCATTGTTTATCACACTTTCAAAATTACTGTATAAATTACTGTATATAAGTATACCACAGTTTTATATTTTTTCAAGTAATGATAAAAACAAATCGGAGTTTATACAAAATAAACTCCGATTTTCTGAATTTTAAGCTCTAACGCCTAATTCTAATTAGCCGTTGATAGCTGTAACAACGCCCGAACCTACTGTACGTCCGCCTTCACGGATTGCGAAACGAAGTCCCTCTTCGATTGCGATCGGGGTGATGAGCTCTACGTCCATCTCTACGTTATCGCCAGGCATACACATCTCGGTTCCTGCCGGAAGTGATACTACGCCTGTTACGTCGGTCGTTCTGAAATAGAACTGAGGACGGTAATTGTTGAAGAACGGTGTATGACGTCCGCCTTCGTCCTTGGTCAGTACGTATACCTGTCCGTGGAACTTTGTGTGAGGATTGATTGAACCCGGTTTGCAGAGTACCTGTCCGCGCTCTACTTCCTCACGGCCTACGCCGCGGAGAAGCGCACCTACGTTATCGCCCGCTTCGCAGAAGTCAAGGGTCTTGCGGAACATTTCCATTGATGTTACAACGGTCTTCTTGCGTTCCTCGGTAAGTCCGATGATCTCTACTTCGTCGCCTGCGTTGAGCTGTCCGCGCTCTACACGGCCTGTTACAACGGTACCGCGGCCTGAAATCGTCATTACGTCCTCGATAGGCATAAGGAACGGAAGATCTGCTTTACGCTCAGGTGTAGGAATATAATCGTCTACTGCTTCCATAAGCTCTTTGATCGGCGCATACTCAGGTGCGTCGGGATCGGTTGAAGTACATTCGAGAGCTACAAGCGCTGAACCCTTGATGATAGGTGTATCGTCGCCAGGGAACTCATACTTGTCAAGTGTCTCGCGAATTTCCATCTCAACGAGTTCGAGAAGCTCTTCGTCGTCTACCTGGTCGCACTTATTCATAAATACTACGATATACGGAACGCCAACCTGACGGGCAAGGAGAAGATGCTCTCTTGTCTGTGCCATAGGTCCGTCTGTCGCCGCGATTACGAGGATTGCGCCGTCCATCTGTGCCGCACCTGTAATCATGTTCTTTACATAGTCAGCGTGTCCGGGGCAGTCAACGTGTGCGTAGTGACGCTTATCTGTCTCATACTCTACGTGTGCGGTATTGATTGTAATTCCGCGCGCTCTCTCCTCAGGCGCCTTATCTATGTTTGCATAGTCCTCAAACTGCGCCTGTCCCTTCAATGAAAGGTACTTTGTGATTGCTGCCGTAAGTGTCGTCTTACCGTGGTCTACGTGACCGATGGTTCCGATATTTACGTGCGGCTTATTTCTTTCAAATTTAGCCTTTGCCATT
>CAKSQT010000088.1 GCA_934486755.1 uncultured Eubacteriales bacterium
CTCCGAACGTAAGGCGATTATAACAAAATCGGCAGAATAATGCAAGAATTTTTTAACGATTAGTCCGGACGCATTTATTTTGTTACTTTTGTACCGCCCCATTCGACAGCGGTAAATCCTTTTCGTTCAGGGGCTGAAAGCGTTTGCTTAGGAAGTTTTATATACGCGTCGGACGGTTTCCACGCCATAAACACGCGTATCAATGTATTGGGCGTGGGGTTTATGTTGAGTTTTGCCGTATCGGTATAAACGTCGGTTTGAAAAGAAATTATGTTATACGTGTTATCCTGCATAATCGGCAGCCAATACACGATAAATTCGTTTGCTTCTTTTCGGTTTAATCCGAGCTTTTTAAGCGCGGTTTCAAGGAATTGCGCAGTATCCGCGCCCTTTACGCAAAAGCCTTTTGAAAGGTCATAATCTGCGTAGGTTTCACCCTCCCAATAGAGGTAGTTGTATATTTGTCCGCTTGCGTCGGCGAGCGTGCCGTCGGGTTTTGCGGTAACCTGCCAACCGTTTTTATATTCGGGATATGTGCAGGTAAGCTGTCCGTTTAATTCCAAGTTTACCGACACACGCGTTTCCTTTTCGGGATAAAGATATATTACGGGCTTATAAGCCACGTTGGGGTCGGACTGCCAATCGCTTTCTTTAATTGTCAGCATATCCGCCTCAACGCGCTGAGATTTTTTGTCGTAATACGTGTTTTTGTAAGTGCAGGTCACCCTGTCTCCGACGCACCATTTGTCTGATAATTGTCCGTTCAGCTTGATTTTGTAAGGCATAGGGACAGCCGTTTCGGCAAAGAAGCAGTTTGAATATATTTCGGTAATGTCTATATACTCAAAAATACGGTCGTCGCACTTGTTTTCCTCGGTCTTTTCAAGCCATTGGTCGGTATATTCGGGATACTCTGCCTTGCTTTGCGCCCAGAGGATTATTTCGTTTAATTTTTCGGTCTGCTCCTTTGTCAGGTTCGCCTGACCTTTATCGCAACGGGCGTAACCCGATGAAATATTTATGCCGTATCCTGTGCCGAACTCTGTGTCGACCGTGTATTCGGTACGGCATTTGCACAGCTTGTTCGGGTCGTAATCAAGATTAAAGAGTATATCGGTCATCGCAACGGAGTTTTCATACATAAACGTATATCTCTTTCCGTTGCCGAAATAAATCGTGGTTTGTGTGTTACCGCAGTAGCCCGTTGCGGGATTTGATACGGTTTCGGGCTTTTCGGCAAGCCTGTGAATGTGCTGTTCGGTCTCCGATGTTACATCGGCAGAAACATTTCGGCAGGCGCAAAGGGTCAGTAAAAGCGCAAGAGAAATAAGGACGGCAATTATTCTTTTCATTCTGTTTCCTCCTTGTCGGCGGTTGCAGTTTCGATTATTTCATATAGTTTCTCTAACTGTTCATCGCTAATAACGACGGCGGTTTTGGTCGTTTCGTTGGTAAGAGTATTGTTTGATAATGTATAAACTGCCTGTTTCCCGTCGCTTGATGAAAATTTAAAGGTGTATAAGGCGTTTGTATCGTAGACGTCTCGCTGTGATTTTGATTTGTTTGAGCCGTTGACAATGCCCTTGCCGTCGCTTTGATCCGAGAGTGCGCTGTCTGTCTCAAAGGCTGAATTAATAATCTCGTAAATATCCTTTATGTCGGCGGTGTTGCTTAGTTCAGTATTATTGCCGACAAGTTCAAGCGAGGTATAAGGAAACTCCTCAGCGGGCTGCGAATAGCCGTAATTATTTGTGCTGCCCGATTTTTCCTTTTTTTTCGGAATATATATCGCCGTTAAAACCGCAATGCATAAGCACAGCGGAACACAGCAGGCAACGATACGTCTGCGGTTCTTGCGGCGTTCATTTATTCTTTCTTCACTTCTGCGGAATATCTCCGCTTTTCTTTCTTCAAAATTTCTCATATAAGCTCTCCATCCTTTCCGAGGACGGTGCGAAGCTCGCCTTTTGCGCGGTATAACAGATTGTCTATCTGCTTGCTGTTCTTTTTCATAACCTTGGCTGCCTCGTTATATGACAGCCCCTCAAAATAAATCAGGTGAATTGCAATGCGCATATCCCTTGGCAGGGAAGAAACAGCCTTGCTTACAAGGCGTTTTTGCTCGCTTGCAAGAACCGTGTCTTCAAGGGTTGCTTGCTCGGCGGTCGCCTTGTCCGCTTCGGAAAGCTCGGCAAAGCCGATTATTTTTCTGCGTTTTATGAAGTTTAAAGCGCGGCTTCTGCCAAGCATAAACAGATATGTTTTCAGGGTCACCTTGAAATTATATCGGTGCTTATTAACTATAAGGTCGGAGAATACGTCAATCGCAATATCTTCGGCGGTATTAATATCGCACACATAGCGGTTGATGAAAAATACAAGTTTGTCAAACAGCTCCTCCATTATTGCGTCAAAGGCACTTTCGTCACCGTCAAGGAAACGGCGGTAGCTACTTGCGCCGTTATCCATAAATTTACCTCCTGTGTTTTATCCTTTCACCTATTATACAACCGAGCAGGTTTAAAATCCTTATTTATTTTTTTAACGCCAATCTAAGGGTTACACCGTTTGCACGGCTCATAGCCGTCTGCTATGAGAGCGTTTCTGTCGTCTGTTAAATATCTGTTTTCCTCATTCGTCTGTTTTGCGCTCGCGCAGGCGGATTTATGAAATTTCTTTGTTTTCGTATTCGCGCAGTAAGCCGTGCCGATTTCTTGCGTATTACTGCCTTGTGACTGTGGCGCTGAAACGGCGGATTGCGCGGTGTCGGATGACGTATCGGATTGTTTGTAGCCGTTTATGTCGCCGCCGTCTTCAAAATTTATTTCTATATCGCTTTTGCTTTCTTCGGGATATGCGTTTGTGTTCACAGAGCAGCCCGCTACGCCGAGTATCAACAAAATTCCGCAGAAAACCGATATTGCCTTTTTCATAATAAAAATCGCCTCTTAAACTGAATTTTAATACTTTTTTCGACAAAAATCAACCCTTGAAGAATACCCCGTATTGTGTTAAACTCAGTATTGGATAATACTTAATAAGGGAGGTATGGCGGCGTTATGTATGCCGATAAGGAAAAACTGAAAATTCTCAAACAAAAAGCCAACCGTCTTCCGCTGACTCCCGGTGTGTATATAATGAAGAATAAGGACGGGAATATTATATATATCGGCAAGGCAAAGGCGCTTAAAAACCGTGTTACGCAGTATTTCGGCAGCGGTAATCAGCACACCGAAAAGGTTCGCCGTATGGTGTCGAATGTTGACGATTTTGAGTACATTTTATGCGACAGCGAGTTTGAAGCGCTCATTCTTGAAAACTCCCTTATAAAGCAAAACCAGCCGAAATACAATATTCTTTTAAAGGACGATAAAGGTTATCACTATATCAAGGTGACCGACGATAAATGGAAACGGATAGAAGCGTCCAACATCAAGGACGTCGGCGGAACGTTTATCGGTCCGTATAATTCGGGGTACATTGTTAAGGAAACCGTGGACGAGGCGCGCAAAATATTTAAACTTCCCGATTGCCGAAGAAATTTTGATACAATTTCAAAGCCGTGCCTTAATTACCATATCGGTATCTGCGAGGCACCCTGCAACGGTAAAATAAAGCTGGACGATTATTTGCAGACGGTTAATTCGGCGGTTGATTTTATAAAGCACGGCGGAGCCGACAGCGGTTTTATTTCACAGCTTGAAGAAAAGATGTACAGCGCGTCAGAAAGGCTCGATTTTGAGCTTGCCGCGCGTCTGCGTGATAGAATAAACGCGGTAAACCGTATGCGGGAGCGCCAAAAGGTGGTTATGACCTCCTATAAATCGGAGGACGTTGTTGCGAGTGCTATGATAGGCGAGCTTGCCTGCGTTGAAATTCTTATTTTCAGGAATAATCGGCTCACGGACAAAAGGCATTATTTTATAGACGGAGTAGCTTCAAAGAGTGAATTATACTCGGAATTTTTGCAACAATATTATCAGGACAGCGAAGATATACCGCCGAGAATAGTTATCGACTGTGAGTTTGACGGGAACTCTGCTATGGCTGAATGGTTGACCGAAAAAGGCGGCAAAACAGTTTCTTTTGTGTTTCCGAAACAGGGCGAGCAAAAGCGGATTTTGGATATGTGCCTTAACAATGCCGCAGATAATCTTTCTGCAAAAGCCGAGCGCAGCGGCAGGGAAATGGCGGCGCTTAACGAGCTTTCGTCTATTATAGGTCTTTCAAATCCGCCGAGATATATTGAGGCTTACGATATATCGAACACCGCGGGCAGTGAAAATGTCGCCGCAATGATAGTTTTTAAGGACGGACGTCCGTTTAAACAAAACTATCGGCGTTTTAAAATAAAAACATTTTCGGGTCAGGACGATTTTCGCTCTATGGCTGAGGTTCTTGACCGAAGATTTTGTGAGTACGAAAAGGGTGAGGATGAGGCGTTTTCAGTCCTGCCTGACCTTATTCTGCTTGACGGCGGAAAGGGTCAGATGTCGGCGGTAGAACCGATTTTGAAAGCGCACAATATCAATGTTCCGCTTTTTGGTATGGTTAAGGATTCAAAGCACCGCACAAGGGCTATCGCGGCATCGGGCGGAGATATCTCCATTAAAGCCAACAGGAGCGCGTATACGCTTGTAACCGATATTCAGGACGAGGTTCACCGTTTTGCAATAGGTTATCATAAAAACCGCCGCAGTAAAGCTATGCTCAACAGCGAGCTTTTGAGTATTCAGGGCGTCGGCAAGGCAAAGGCGGCGGCGCTCATAAAACATTTTAAAACCGTAAACGCAATAAAGAACGCCACGGTTGAGGAACTTGCCGAAGTTGACGGCATAAACGCATCAACCGCACAGGCAATCCGCCATTTTTACAAAAACTGACACTTTTCGGCGATTTCTTCCAAATGCTTTGCTGTCTATTGACTTTTCGACACAAAAATAGTATTATTTATAGGCAAGTTCGGATTATTGCCGATTGCCTTTGTTCGAGGGAGGAATTTCAGTGCTCGAAAAAATGATAATGCTTGACACCATTGACAGCGTAAGAAAGTTTTCGGATATAGCCTCCTCTAAGGATTATTCCATAGAGCTTGAATCGGGAAAATATACGGTAAATGCCAAGTCTATTATGGGTATTTTCAGTTTGGACCTGACTAAACCCGTTAAAATGACGGCTCATTGCGATATGGTTGCGGAGCTTGCAAGGCAAATAGAGCCTTTTATCTATAAAAACAACAAATAAGGCGTCATTCGGCGCCTTATTTTATTCTGTAAATTAAGGATTTGTGTATGGATTTTATTGAACTTCGCCGAGCGGTCATAAAAAAAGATTTCGGCAATATGAACGATATGCAGTTTAAGGCTGTAACAACGGTAAAGGGGCCGCTTTTGGTGCTTGCAGGCGCGGGCAGCGGAAAAACAACGGTTCTCGTCAACCGAATAGCCAATATGGTCAAATACGGCAATGCGTATAACAGCGCATTTGTGCCGAATGTTAGCGATGCAGCCGTTAAAACGGGCGAAGATTTTCTTGATGGAAAAACTGACAGCGTGCCTGACGGCGTTTTCGGCGTTGACGTTGTAAGACCGTGGGAAATTCTCGCGATTACCTTCACAAACAAGGCGGCAGGCGAGCTTAAAGAGCGTATTGCTAAAAAACTCGGCGAACGCGCGGACGATATTTGGGCTGGAACTTTCCATTCGGTTTGCGGTAAAATTTTAAGGCGCAACGCGGCTGTGCTGGGCTTTACTTCTCACTTTACCATATACGATACGGACGATCAGCGCCGACTTATGAAAGAAATAATGAAGCAAAACCGAATTGACGATAAGCTGTTGCCGCATAAAAGCGTGCTGTCGGCAATATCGTCGGCTAAGGATATGCT
>CAKSQT010000089.1 GCA_934486755.1 uncultured Eubacteriales bacterium
ATCAAGGGCGGCAGTATAACCTCCGACGAGGAAAGACTCCGACTTGCCGAAAAGGTTCTTTCAAGCAATGAAATAATGTACTGCCCGCACGGAAGACCCGTTGCTTTTGAGATAAAAAAACAGGAGCTTGAAAAGCAGTTTGGCAGGATACAATGAGTAATAAAACAAAGATTATATGCGTTGTAGGGCCTACCGCTTCGGGTAAAACCTCACTCGGCGTGGATATTGCCATTAAAAATAACGGGGAAGTCGTTTCGGCTGACTCAATGCAGATTTACCGCGGTATACATATCGCCTCCGCCGCGCCCGACTCGGAGGAAATGCGCGGCGTTCCGCACCATCTTATTGAATTTCTTGATGTCGGCTCCGCATTTACGGTGGCTGATTATGTGAAGAAAGCGCGCGAGTGCATTTCCGATATAAGCAGTCGGGGAAAAACTCCCGTAATAGTCGGCGGAACGGGGCTGTACGTTGATTCGCTTGTTAATAACATAATTTTCGCCGAGGAGAAGCAGGATACAGAGCTTCGCCGTGAGCTTGAACAGCGGTATGAAAACGAGGGCGCTGAAAAGATGCTTGAAGAACTCGGTAAATTTGACCCCGAATCTGCGGCAAGACTGCACGGAAACAATAAAAGGCGTATAATCCGCGCGTTTGAAGTTTATATGAAAACGGGGATAACCTTTTCAAAGCAGTGCGAGCTGTCAAAACAAACCGAAAGCCCTTATGACGCGCTGATGATAGGTATAGATTTTAAAAACCGCGAAAACTTATATAAACGCATTAACGACAGGGTAGAGCTTATGCTTTCAAACGGACTTTTAAAGGAAGCGGAGACAACGCTTAAAAATACGTGCGGAAGCGGCGCAATGCAGGCGATAGGGCATAAGGAAATACACGGTTATTTAAACGGCGATTATTCTCTTGATGAGGCAAAAGAAAAACTAAAACAAAGCACAAGACGTTATGCCAAACGTCAGCTTACGTGGTTTAGGCGCAACAAAAATATAAATTGGATATACGCCGACGAAACGCCAGACGTAAGCCAAGAGGCACAGAGGTATATAAATAATTTTTTATAGGAGGAAAATATGCAAGGCAACAGAATACTGAAAATTTTCTTTGTGTTATTAGCGCTGGTCTTTATAATACATCAGGCATATTCTTCCTTTTATAAGCCTGTTACGACCGAAAGCGCGGAGTTTTATACCGCGGTTGACGGTATTGACGTAACAGGAATAATCATACGCAATGAAACGGTTATCAGCTCCGACGCTGGCGGCGTTTTGCATTTTGTTACCGCAGACGGTTCCCGAGTTTCAAAAGACGGTATCATAGCAAGCATTTACGATACCGAGGGTGCTTCGCTTACCGTAAGCCAGATAGACGCCGTAAAAAAACAGATAGCGGATATAGAGGAGATACAAAAATACAACAACCTTGAAGCCGCCGATCTTGACCTTATTAACAGCAAGGTAAAATCGGGACTGAACGAACTTGTAAGAAATACGGTTGGAAACAACTTTTCCAATGTCTCGCAGGACGGCGATAATCTTCTGTCCTACATTAACCGCCGACAGGTGGCAACGGGCGTAACTACCGATTTTTCTGCCCAGCTTGCGGCGCTGAATACCCAACTAAGCACGCTCAACGCCTCGCTGCCAAACGCAAGGGGTGCGATTTATGCTAATGAGTCGGGATATTTTGTATCAACGGTAGACGGGTATGAAAATGTCCTTAAATGCGATAATCTTGAAGCGCTGACGCCCGAATTTATGGCGTCGGCAGAGCCCGAACAGGTTCCTGATAACGCTATCGGAAAGATTGTTTCCGATTACGAATGGTACATAGCGGCAAAGGTGAGCATAAACGACTCTCTGAAATATAAAGAGGGAGATTCGCTTACCGTAAAAACCTCGGTCAAATCCTGTCCGAGACTGCCTGTTACCGTAAAAAAGATAAATATTTCGAGCGATTCGTCCGACGCGGTGATAATTCTTTCCTGTGATGAAATGAACAGTGAAATAGCGTCTATGCGCAGCGGACCGATGACGGTTGTCAGCGCCGAATACAGCGGACTGAGGGTGCCTAAAAGCGCACTGAGAGTAATAGACTCCAAAACGGGCGTTTATGTTGTCACGGGAATGCAGATAAAATTTGTCACGGTCAATGTAATATATTCGGATAATTCATATATTGTCTGCGAACAGCAAACAAGCACAGATACGGTTTTAAGACTGTATGACGACGTTGTTGTGAAAGGAAGAAATCTGTATGATGGAAAAATTGTCTCCTGAGGAATTTGACGAGAACTATAAGCGTGTTACGGAACGGTTTAACAACGCCGTGCTTCGCTCAGGCAGAAAAGAAGGCGAGGTTAAATTGCTTGCCGCTACAAAAACGGTTGACGCCGACACGGTTAATTACGCGATAAAAAGCGGTATTAAGTATATAGGCGAAAATAAGGTTCAGGAATTCAAAGCAAAATATCCTGACATAATTCCCGTTCATCACCATTTCATAGGCCATTTGCAGACTAATAAGGTCAAGGATATAGTAGGCAGGGTGGAGCTTATTCATTCGGTGGATTCGTTAAGGCTTGCCGAGGCTGTATCGGCTCAGTCAAAAAAGCTCGGAACGGTTACGGATATTCTGCTTGAAGTAAATATCGGCGGCGAGGAAAGCAAGTCGGGCTTCAAACCTTTTGAAGTAATAGAAAATGCCGAAAAAATAGCAGAAATGGAAGGTATTTCCGTAAAAGGATTGATGACAATACCGCCTGTTTGTGAAAATGATGAAAATAATCGCAAATATTTCAAGAAAATGTATAATCTGTTTATTGACATATCGGCACAAAAAATAGATAATATTAGTATGGATGTTCTGTCAATGGGTATGTCCGACGATTTTGAGACCGCCATTGAGGAGGGCGCCACGATAGTACGTGTTGGTACTGCGCTTTTCGGTAAGCGTTTGTATATATAAATTAAAATAAAGGAGCATTGAAATGGGACTTTTAGACAGTATCAAAAATATTATGAGCATTCCCGATGAAGACGATTACGAGGACGATTACGAAGAAAAGGTTGAAGAAAAGGCTCCTGAGGCTAAGAAAAAACCGATTTCGGAAAATCCCGCGCCTTCAAGACGTTCGGAGTCTGCCGCGCGCGTTCTTGGCGGCGGCAAAAATTCCAAAACCGTCAGCTTTAATCAAAATCAGATGCAGGTCGTGTTGGTTAAACCCGATCGCTTTGAAGATGTAACTTCAATAGCTGATCACCTTAACGATAAAAAGACGGTTGTTTTAAATCTTGAAGCCGCCAACCGCGACGTTTCGCGCAGAATTATTGACTTTTTAAGCGGCGTCGCATACGCGAATAAGGGCAATATACGCAAGGTCGCAAACAGCACTTTTATCATAGTGCCGTTCGATGTTGACGTTATGGGCGAGCTTATGCTTGACGATTTTGAAGACGGAAAGATGTATTTCTAATGGATTCGGGACTTTTTGAGGCACGTGTTTCCGACACGGCTGATATTTGTCTGCGAACGTCTTCGCCGAAGTTTTTGGGATTTTTAACGAGTGAGGAAACGGCGGTTGCCGATAGGCTTTTAAAAAACTACGGCGTCGGATATTCGTTTTACGGCGGTTACGAGGACGCACAGCGGCGTTATCTTGCCTGTATGCCCGATTGGTGCGAGCAGGTCGAATTTCCGATAACTGCGCTTACGTTTGAGTACCGTGATGTTGATAAACTTTCACACCGAGATTTTTTGGGTTCCCTTATGGCACTCGGTATTACAAGAGAGTCGGTGGGGGATATATTGGTGGAAGACGGGCGCGCAGTAGTGTTCTTAAACAGCGGAATTGCCGACCACGTTACAGAACAGATCACAAAAATAGGCAGAGTGGGCGTTACGGTGAAACGCGGTTTTACATCGCCCCTGCCGAATGTCGGCAAACTGTGTGATTTTTCCGATACCGTTCCGTCGGCAAGACTTGATTGCATAGTGGCGGCCGTTTGCTCGGTGTCGCGCTCAGCCGCCTGTGAATTGATAGAAAGCGGTTTTGTCAGCGTCAATTCGTTTTGCTGTGAAAAACACACGAAAAACGTTCTCGGCGGGGATAAGATCACCGTGCGCGGAAAGGGCAAGTTTATAATAGATTCGCTTGATTCTTATACCAAAAAAGGCAGAATAATTTTAAAATATAAAAAATATATGTAAGGAGAAATGGTTATGTTAAGTGTTGAAGAAATAAGAAATGTCAAATTTTCAAAATCAGTCGGCGGATATAAGCAGGAAGAAGTGGATATACTTCTTGATAAGATCGAGGCAGATTATACACAGTATAACCGTTCTTTAAAGGAAATGCAGGCAAAGGTCGATTCTCTTAAAAAAGAGATTGAAGAATACAAGGTATCTCAGAACAGCCTGCAAAATGTTTTGTTGAGCGCGCAAAAGCTCGCCGATCAGATAATTGCGGACGCAAAGGCAAAGAGCGCCGAGATAATTAAAGAGGCGGAGGGAAATATTGCAATAATTTCCGCAAAGGAAAAAGAGCTTTCAAACGCTTTTGAAATAAAAGCAGGCGAACGCAAGGCTCAGCTTGATAATGAAATGTCGGAGCTTATGTCAAAGGCAAAGAGCAAGGCGGCAAGCATAAACGCGGGCATTGAAGACAGCGTTGCGCGTCAGCAAATGCTGTTTGACAGGCTTAAACTTGAAGTTGCGTCTTTCAAATCAGACGTATCGAAGGCTTATAAGGAACATCTTGCCATACTTCAACAGATACCCGACGCCGTTCCTATGGATCCCAAGCGCGCGGCTGAGGCAATTTCTGCGATACTTGATAACGAGCCGAATGCTGAGAAGTATATACAAAAGGAAGAAGTTAATAATGAACCCGCTCCTGCCGAAGCAGAAAAGGCAAGCAACGGTTTTACTGTTGACGAGCCTGTAAAAACCGAGGAAGAATCGGATTAATAATTGCAGTAAGGGTGATGTAATTGATTTCATATATATTGGCGATTGTTTGCGGTCTTGCGGTTTTGGGAATAGACCAATATACCAAGGCATATATAGTTTCGCACTACACGCTTGCCGAGTCACACGATTTTATAAACGGATTTTTAGATATTACTTATATTCATAATCAGGGCGGCGCGTGGGGAATGCTGAGCGGATACACGTGGATACTGCTTTCTGTAACCGTTCTGATAATGCTTATATGCATAGCAATGCTTTTGAAGGTCGGGCTTAAAAATAAACTGATGTTTTGGGCGGTTGTGCTTGTTATGAGCGGCGGAATAGGCAATCTTATCGACCGTATTTTCAGAAACGGCAACGTTGTTGATTTTCTGCATTTTACCTTTATGCCCAATTTCCCCGTTTTCAACGTTGCGGATTGCGGCGTTGTGATAGGCGCTGGTTTGCTTATCCTTTATTTCATAATAGAGATGATAAACGACAGCCGCGCTAAAAAGAGACTTATGCGTGAGCCTGCGGCATCGCAGGATGATACCTCTGATGATTGATAAGGCTGAATATCTGTTTGACGGAAACGGGCAAGTAAGGGTGGACGTATTCGTTTCGGAATGTGCTGAAATTACGCGTTCAAGAGCCGCAAAACTGATAGCGGACGGTTCCGTCACCGTAAACGGTAAGAGTGTTGATAAAAATTTAAAGCTCCGCTTAGGCGACAGGGTGCAGGTTACCACGCCGTCCTTGCAGGAATATACCGTTACCGCTCAGAACATTCCGCTCGATATAGTTTATGAAGACAGCGATCTGCTTGTTGTGAATAAGCCTAAGGGTATGGT
>CAKSQT010000090.1 GCA_934486755.1 uncultured Eubacteriales bacterium
TTTTCCACTACTGCGTCCCAACCGCCTGCATTGCTTATGCCGAAGAAAAGAACGACTATCAAGGCTACCGTCATAACGATACTCTGCACCAAATCGGTGGTAGACGCCGCCAAAAATCCGCCCATAACGGTGTAGGCGACTATTACAACGGCACTTACTATCATTGCCGTAACATAATCAATACCAAAAAGCGAGTTGAATAACTTTCCGCAGGCGGAAAATCCCGAAGCGGTATACGGCACGAAGAACACTATTATTACAAGCGCGGAAATAAGGCTCAAAATGTTCTTCTTATCGTTGTATCGCTTTGAAAAGAAGTCGGGTATTGTAAACGCGCCGATTTTACTTGAATAACGGCGTATACGTTTAGCGACTATAAGCCAGTTCACGTATGTACCGATAGCAAGACCAACAGCGGTCCACGTAGCCTCGGCAAGACCCGCTATCATAGCAACGCCTGGCATACCCATTAAAAGCCACGAGCTCATATCCGACGCCTCGGCGCTCATCGCCGTCACTATCGGACCTAACTTTCTGCCGCCCAAATAAAAATCGTCGGTACTCTTGTTTTTCTTGGAGCATATCGCCCCGATGATTACCATACCTATAAGATAAACTATTATAGATATCATAATCCAAATTGCAGATGAATCCATATAATCTCTCCCCAATATTTAACAATAATATCGTTGATTATACCACAATACGGATAATAACGCAAATTAAATTTGAAATCTAAGAATTTTAATTAAAACAAATATACTAAAATGACACAAAAACTCCGTCCTCACAAGAGAACGGAGTTTTTGCTGGCGCGCTGAAGAAGATTCGAACTCCCGACCTTCTGGTCCGTAGCCAGACGCTCTATCCAGCTGAGCTATCAGCGCATACAATTTTTGTTGCCATAGTATAATATCACACATTTCGGATAAAATCAATACCCAATTTACAAAAATTTCAATTTTGCCTTATTTTCATACGGTTGACCGCGGCGATTTAATATTGTATAATCAATGTTATGAATATTATGAATTTAAAAATCAACGGATACGCTTCTCTTGCGCCTATGGCGGGTGTTGCCGACAGGGCTATGCGCGAAATATGCCGCGAGCATGGGGCGGCTTACACAGTAGGCGAGCTTGTGAGCGCAAAGGGCATAAGCCTGGGCGATAAAAAATCGGCAAGTCTTTTGACGGTGGGCGAAAACGAACGTCCCGCGGGCGTTCAGCTTTTCGGCAAGGAGCCTGAAACGGTTGCCGCGGCGGCAGTCTCGGCGCTCGCCTTTAAGCCCGATTTTATAGACATTAATATGGGCTGTCCCGCGCCGAAGGTAGTAGGAAACGGCGGCGGGAGCGCGCTTATGCGCGACATAAAGACAGCGGCGGAGATAGTGCGCGCGGCGGTCAACGCCGTGGATATTCCCGTTACCGTAAAAATGCGTACGGGGTGGGACAAAAACAGCATAAACGCCGCCGAGCTTGCAAAACGCTGTGAGGACGCGGGCGCCGCGATGATAACGGTACACGGCAGAACGCGCGAGCAGATGTATGCCCCGGGCGTTGACTACAAGACGATAGCCGAGGTTAAAAAGGCTGTTTCAGTTCCCGTTGTCGCAAACGGTGACGTAACGGACGGCGAAAGCGCAAAATATATGTACTCCGCCACGGGCTGCGATTTTGTCGCTGTCGGCAGAGCGGCGCAGGGCAATCCCTTTGTTTTTGAGGAGATAAACGCCTTTTTATCGGGCGAAAGCTACACCCCGCCGAGCCTTGAAAAACGCTTTAACGTACTTATGAATCAGATAAAACTTATGCACGAATACAAGGACCCGCACAACGCCATACTTGAATCGAGAAAGCATACCGCTTGGTATATGCGCGGTCTTAACGGCGCGGCGGCTTTAAGGCGTATGTGCGGCGAAATAAAGAGCATAAGCGACATTGAGTTTATTTGCGCAAAAGCACTTGAAGAAAACGGTTAAATGTGGTATTATGGTACAGTATGAAACGATAAATTGAGAGGAAATTACTATGTCAGGACATTCCAAATGGAACAATATTAAAAGAAAAAAAGAAAAGACCGACGCCGCAAAGGCTAAGATCTTCACGAAAATGGGCCGCGAAATTGCGGTTATAGTTAAAACGGGCGGCGCCAACCCGAACGAAAACAGCAAATTGAAGGACGCCATTGCAAAAGCGAGGGCGGCAAATGTCCCGAATGAAAATATTGAAAGAATAATCAAAAAAGCGGCGGGCGACGGCGAAGCCAACAACTACGAGGAGCTTATATACGAGGGATACGGTCCCTGCGGCGTCGCGGTAGTTGTTGAAACGCTTACCGACAACCGCAACCGTACCGCGGGCGAGATGCGCCATTATTTTGATAAGTGCGGCGGCAACCTCGGTCAGTCAGGTTCGGTTATGTTTATGTTCGACCGCAAGGGCGTTATCGTGATAGAAGCAGAGGGCAAGGACGAAGATACCGTTATGGAGCACGCTCTTGAAGCAGGTGCGGAGGATTTCAACTATGACGGTGACGTTTTTGAAATAACCACCGACCCCAACGATTTCGGTGCGGTGCGCGAGGCTCTCGAAGAAAAGGGATATTCTTTCCTTTCGGCGGAGGTTCAGTACATACCGCAGACTATGACTTCTATCGACGATCCCGAAGCCGTGGCAAAAATGGAAAAGCTCATTGATATGCTTGAAGAAAACGACGATGTTCAGGCTATCTGGCACAATTGGGAGATGCCCGAGGACGCCGAATAACTATCGTCGTCACACTAACTATTTTACCTTTTCTACGGTGCAGTCTGTATAATAGTGGGTCAGTATCTCTTTAAAGTCGCTTCCCTGCTTTGCCATATAGTCGGCGCCGTATTGGCTCATTCCGACGCCGTGACCGTATCCGCGCACGGTAAAGGTGAACTTTCCGTCTTCATATTTAACATCAAACGCGTCAGAGCGCAGATTTAAGAGGGATCTTATGCGCGCGCCCTTAACGGTTTTGCCGCAAACGGAAATTTCCTTTACATTGCCCGATTCGGTCTTTTCGGACTTCCCGAAGTAATTCGCCGCCTCACCCGAAACCTCGCATATTTCGGACAGCTTTGAGGCTGTTTCCTCGGCTGTAAGGCTTACGGTTGAAGCGTAGTTAGGCGATAACAGGTCGCCCGAGCTGTCAACGGGCTTTAAATAGGAATAATCGCCTCCCCACACGTTTTTGGCGGACTCGGTTTTCCCCGTTGATATTGCGTGATACACCGCAAGTATCGGGGCGCCTTTACAGGTTATCATATAACCCGACGTGTCTCTTATCGCCTTTTTGATTTTTTCAGCGTATTCGTCCGCCTTATCGCCCCAGCGTTCTCTGACGGCGGACTCGGATATATAACTTTGGTCAACCGTATGGTCGGTGCTTATATCATAGCTTTTTTGTGAGTTTTCCGCGCGTTTATAACAGGCATAGGTATATGCCGCGACCGACTGCGCTTTAAGCGCCTCCTCATTATACAGCGCGGGCATTTCGGCAGCAACCACACCGAAAATATAATCCTCGGACTTCATTTCGGTCACGTTTCCGCTTGCCGAATCGAGAACCCTGAAACTGTCGGAGACCGCGTCCTTTGCTTTTGGTATATTGACCTCGGTTTTAGACGCCGCGGCAAAAATCGGCGCTGTATCCTTTTTCATTGCCGAAAGCGGCACAAGCAGCATAGCCGCCAGCAATATTCCGACGACACATACGGTTTTTTTCATATCTTTCTCCGTTTCAAATTATATAATAATATTACAGTATAATTCTATGCCGAAAAAATTTTATTTATTATAGGAGAGTTCTGATGAAGTATAATAATATTATAAAGGTTTTCTGCGTCATTTTACCGATAAGCATTCTGTTGCGCGTTATCCAAATGGTCTACACCGTAGAAGACGTTACGGGGTTTTTCAAGCGCGGATACGCGGGCGTGGGCTTTACCCTGCTTGTCGCAATACTGATTGCGTTTGCGGCGGTTTTTATAACATCTTACACCGCGCGCAGATGTCCCAAAAACCCTCCTAAGGTAAATCTTATCACGGGACTTTTCTCGCTGTCACTCGGCGTTTCAATGGCGTATCAGCTTTTCACCGAGGAATTTGTGAGCAACGTTCGCTCGTGGCAGATAGTAATGCTTGATATGACAGGCGCTCTCGCGGCGATATATTTCATAGCCTTCGGCTTCAAGATGATAGTAAATTACAAACTGCCGAAGCTCTTTTCGCTTATCCCCGCAGTTTATTGGATATTCAGGCTGATATGTATTTTCACCTCCATTTCGGAGCTTGCGCTTATTGTGGAAAATATTATAACGCTTGCTTCCAACTGCCTGATACTGTTGTTTATGGTGAGTATGGCTAAACTCTACAACGGCATTGATAACGAAAAGAATTTCAAAAAACTGCTCTCATTCGGTCTGTGCTGTGCTATGGCGTGCTTTACGGACGCTCTGCCGCGCATAATCGCCCTGCTTTCGGGACACGCTGAATATATGCACGGAACGCTTCCCGCCGCCTTTACGGTGCTTATATGCGGGTGCTTCGCGGCCTCGTTCACATTCTCGCATTTTTCGTCAAGCAATTTAAGAACGAAAAAGCATTTAAAAAGCGGCAGAACCTCGGCAAGCTATTATACAGATTAACGCTTTGCAAAATAGTTTTTAAAAATTGCATTTTGGGTATTGACAAAAACACCTTAAACAGATATAATATATTGGTCACGGCTTGGCTGTATAGCTCAGTTGGCTAGAGCATGCGGTTCATACCCGCAGTGTCAGTGGTTCAAGTCCACTTACCGCTACCAAAATCAGAATGGCGTTTGTGTCATTCTGATTTTTTATTAGAAATTTTCAGAGTTTGATGAAACATACAAAAAGGAGAAAATGATATGCAGATTAATCAATTCGATGTAGTTTTACTCAAAAACGGAAAAGAAGCTACAATACTTGAGTTTCATAAGGACGGCCGTAGTATGCTTGCCGAAATAATTGATAAAAAAGGTCAAATCGTTGATATGCCGGTTATAACGGCTGATGATGTTGTACGCATTACATATCACGCCAAACAGCAGGAGAATTGAAATCATTTATTCTTTCGGATTTTCAAA
>CAKSQT010000091.1 GCA_934486755.1 uncultured Eubacteriales bacterium
GTAGATTGTCGGGCGTTAAGTGCCGTACGGACGGGGAGTTGCCGCACGGACGAAGGATATTCCGCGGTTCGGCAGTCGCATCCCGCTGCCGCTTAATACGAAGATATTTCTCCTTATTATCGGTTAATAACGGGTATAATAAGGAGGTTTTTTTATGCAATTTAAAAAGGAAAAAATTTACACACTGGTTACAACGGCATTTCTTGTTGCGCTGAAAATCGTTCTCGAACGGTTCCTTTCCTACTCGGTATGGAATTTGAGAATAGGTTTTTCGTTTATAGCCGTGGCGTTCGCGGCGGCTTTCTACGGCCCCGTTTCGGCGATGATAGTCGCTGGGCTGGGGGACTTCTTGGGTGCGATACTGTTCCCGAGCGGTCAATACTTCCCCGGATTTACTTTAACGGCAATTTTGACGGCGCTGTGTACCGCACTTTTTATACACAAGAACGTCAATTTTGCAAAAATCACTCTAAGCGTACTGATAAATCAAATTTTCGGTTCGGTACTTCTTAACTCACTTTGGATTTCAATGCTTTATTCAAATAACTACGTTGCAACGCTCGTCACAAGACTGTATCAGGCGGCGTTTATGACGGCGGTACAGATAATCGTAACGCAACTGCTTTTCGGGAAAACCAGCAAGGTTCGCGCAGTTGTTACGAAACAGCTTTGTAAGATGAGATAAAAAATATAGGCAGCTTTACAGCTGCCTATGAGCGTGTCGAAAAGGTCGACACGCTCTTGGACGGGAATACCGTTCGCACGAAAATCAAAGATTTTCGGACTGCACTCTATCCCCGCCAATACCACCCCAGTGCCCTTGAAAAACCGCTTGATAAGCGGTTTTTCGCCTATAATGTGTTTTTTCACCGCACCTGTCAGCGAAAAAACAAAATGCGGCGTAAACGCCGCAAGAAAATCTCAATGCCAGTTTGTCAGCAGACTGATAGGCAGTTGTAAAACTGCCTATATTTTTACTTTTCGGGAATAATTCTCGTAATCCTTATTCCATTTAGAATATTTTTTATCATTTCGGCGGTCTTTAATACTGTAATTGTCTTTTAGATAATTACCTATATACATACTAACCTTGCGCGCGCCGCTGTTGTTAAGGTGATTGCCCTTATCGCGCGAATCGGTATGCCAATCAAAACCGAACGATTTTCGGTCTATATTAAGGTCGATAAATTTCAACCCGTTATCATCGGCAAGTTTTTGTATTGCGTTATGCTTTTCATATCCCCAAGAGCTTTGCGATGGCACGGAGACCAACAAAAGCTCGGCGTTATTATCTCTGCACAGCTTTACGAACGCGTTAAACGAAGCCCTTGATGAAACGGGTATTTTAGCCGATTTATCGGTCGGTCTCATATACTCTCCGCCCATATATCCTTTTATGTCGTTGCTGAGCATTTGTCCTTTTGTAACACAATGCGCGGTATAAACTGGTTTTTTAAACATCTCGCCCGCTTTTACACTTTTCCATCTGTCGTGGTACTGAAATATTGAAAACGATGAACCAAGCGAGGAATTGACTATATGCGCCGCGTTTTTAGTAATATCGCCTTTGGTGAAAATTCCGTCAACTTCAAGTATTACCACTTTCGGCTTTTGGCAGGTAAAAATTTTGCTGAGCATTGAATACGCGCCCGACACCATCTGCTGACCCTCGGCGCTTACATAGGAGGTTATACCATAGTTTTTCCACAGTTCCATAGGCGAAAATCCGCTGTAAGCGTCGCTGTTGCCTATTATGGCAACGTCTATTGAATTTTCGGGCTCCGAAAAAAATCCGTTTGCGTTAGGATTAGTAATGCCGCTGCTTTTGGTATTGTCCTTAGGTGCAAACATATAAGATACCGTTAAAAGCAGCACGGTTAAAACCGCCATAAAGGCAACACATTTTATAAGCCTTTTAACCCTGACCTTCATTATACTTCCTCCTAAAACTGACCGTATATAAAATCAACTGCGTCATATCCCGGGCCGTATGCTCCGAAAATTATAACGGCGAACAGCAAGGCAAAATACAGCCCCCAACGCAGGGCAATATTCCTGTTTGCTATTGACTTTCTCACCTTAACTCCGCACTCCTGCAAGACGCTGATTATGAATAAAACTGCCGTCGCCGCGGCAATTACGGCGAAATCGTATACATCTATGCCCATAGTAAGCAATGTTCCGTCGGCAAGCGTCTGAGGTGCAAAATTCAGCACAGCAGACCTTAATATTGAGAGCCACGCCCCTACGCTTTCCGCTCTGAAAAGTATCATACCGACAACAACGATAAAGCAGGTTCTTACTATACGCAAAACATTGAGAACTGCCGAATTTCTTTCAATGTGAACGCTCTTGAACATTCTGACGAACATCGGCTCAAAAATCATACCGAGAAGCATTATCACATAGTAATACATACCGTATGTAATATACTTCCAGCCAGAGCCGTGCCAAAATCCGTTGGCAAGCCAAACAAACAACAGCGCAAATGCCGACGGCACAAGCGACCCAAAAAACTCATTAAGGTGCTTTTTTGTAAACCTGCTGAGCCTCATAAACGGTTTTGAGAGCGATACCGAATAGAATATGTAGTCCCTAAGCCACGCGCCGAGCGTTATGTGCCATCTGCGCCAAAACTCATTGACGCTTTTTGAAAAGAACGGGCGATTAAAGTTTTCGGACAGGGGGACAGAAAACAATTGCGCGCTTCCCGTAACTATATCCATACAGCCTGAAAATTCCGCGTATATCTGAACAGTATACAGCACGCCTGCAAAAAGCATTACGGCACCCGAATTAGACTTATAATTTTCAAAGGCGGAACAAACGAATATATTTGCCCTGTCGGCAATAACGAGCTTTTTAAACAGGCCCCATACTATAAGCTGCAAGCCCTGTGTGAAATTATCATAGTTGAATTTATGCCCCTCATAAAGCGGCTCTGCAAGCAGGTCAAACCTGCCTATCGGACCCTCGACTATCTGCGGGAAAAAGGACAAAAATAAAGCAACTTTTCCGAAATTGTTTGACGCTTTGTATTTTCCCCTGTATACATCAATTATGTAGCTTGCCGCTTGCAGAGTATAATAGGATATGCCAAGCGGCAATATGAGTTTCAGCTTAGGAACCGCCGATTCGGCGCCGAAAATGTGCAAAACAGAATTAACCGTCTCGCCTAAAAAGTTAAAATATTTTAGGAACAGGAGCAGTCCGAATATTACAGCGAGGGTTACCGTTACAGTAAGCCTTTTCTGCCAGAGAATTATTTTTTTGTATGCCTTTTTCTGCTCCTTATCAAGAGATTTTTTTACTAAATCAAAGCCGTCGGAAATTTTATTAAGCGCAATTCCCGAAATGTACACCGCTGCCGTAGTGATAAATAGAAATATTGCAAGCGAGCCGCTGTTGATAAAATAAAAAACATAACTTGCGGCAAGCAAAACAGTCCACTTGTATTTCAAGGGAAACGCCGTATACAAAACAAACACCGAACCCAGAAACACAAGCAAATACATATATGATGTATATGACATTGTTATCCCCGCTCTTTATTCGTCTTCAAGACGCTGTATCATAGCGTATATGCTTTTTGCCGAATTGAAATTTTCGGGTACAATATCTATCGGCGTTATTTCAATATCAAACTCATCATTAAGTGTTCCGACAAGCTGTACTATTGTAAGCGAGTCGAAAATATGCTTGCCGACAAGGTCGGTCTCGTTTTCATAATCAACACCCGATTTAATCTCGTTCAGTATTTCAATTAACTTTTCCATTTTTATTCCCCCGTTATTGTCTTATAATTGTTTTTGAGAAACGCTCTGTCTATTTTGCCGTTTTGGTTATACGGCATAGACTTGATAACAAAGATTTTTTGCGGCATCATATAATTAGGAAGGCGTTTTGCAAGCAGCCCCCTTATAAAAGGTATTTCCTGCTTTTTACCTTGATATATTAAAATTATGCTGTCAGACTCTGCGTCGTAAAGCGAAACACACGCTGTAACAAAATCCAAACCGTTTGCCGCCGCCTCGACCTCGCCGAGTTCGATTCTGTAACCCATATGTTTGATTTGAAAATCCTTGCGGCAGATGTAAATAAGCTCGCCTTTATCGTTGTAACGAACGAGATCGCCTGTTTTATATACTGTTTCGGGATAGGAACTGTTAAGCGGATTTTGCACGAACGCTTCCTCGGTCTTTTCCCTGTTGTTGTAATATCCGTGCGCCAAAAACGGCCCTCTTACATACAGTTCGCCCTCCTCGCCGTCGGCAGCCGTTTCACCTGAATCCGATACGACAAATACATCGCAGTTGTCACAATGCCGTCCGATAGGCAGTGGTTCTGAATCCTCAAAATGCCTGTCAACTATGTAATAAGTGCATATATCGGTCGTCTCCGTCGGACCGAATAAATTTGCAAACATAGCGTCGGGCAGCTTTGATATCCAATAATTAAGCTGCTTGGTCGGCATAACCTCGCCCGCAAAAAGCACCTTGTTAATATATTCGGCTTTACCGTAGTCCAATACACGCCAATTTGCAATAATACAAAGTGCTGACGGCACCCAATATATCGTATTTACCTTGCGTTCGTTAAGCATTTCGAGCAATTTCATCGGGAATGAAAACAGTTGTTTCGGTATAATATTAAGCGTTGCACCTGTGAACAGCGTTGCATAGACGTCCGACACCGACATACTAAAATAAAACGGAGTCTGGCTGCCGAAAACGGTATCCGCCGTTATATTAAACGCCGAAACAAACCACTTTACATACGCAATTACGCTTGCGTGGCTTAAAACTGCCCCCTTAGGCACTCCCGTAGAACCCGATGTAAACAGCACATAAGCCGGGTCGCTTGCCACCGAACGCGCCCTTATGCCGTACAACAGCATATTATCCGTTTTTGTGTTCAAACATTCCTCATATACAAAAACCCTGCCGCGATAACATTTATTTGCCTTTTGAATGAGGTCCGCCGTACAAATTACGGCGTCGGGTTTAAGGGTCCTAAATATACTTTCCACTCTGTCATCGGGCATTTCGGTGTCAATAACCGTATAGAAATTTCCACTGTATAGCAC
>CAKSQT010000092.1 GCA_934486755.1 uncultured Eubacteriales bacterium
AACGGTAAGAGGCTGGCTTGACCATATTTCTAAAAAAGAAAAAATTATTTTTTCAAGAACAGTTTCGAACAGCGGATATGATTCCGATGTCTATAACTTGATTAGTTTCGGTATGCGTTCAAAGGCGGATACGGTAATAGTCCCTATGCAGGATTATCTGTGTCTGGATAATTCGTGCAGAATGAACTCGCCTGGCACCGAAAACGGAAATTGGATCTGGCGAATGAAAATATCGGATTATGATGATAATATGGCGGCAAAAATAAAGCAATTGAGCCGCGGAAGAAATTAAACAGATATAACGGAGACATTTTTTAAAAGTGTTTCCGTTTTTTTATAAATAAATTTTGTGATTGGTAAGTGAGAATACGAGAGCATTTTAAAGGAAAAAGAAGAAAAACAGAGATTTTGCTTTTTAAATTAAAATTTTGAAATTTTCGTATTGACATTGCTGCCGTGTTGTGGTATTATATTCAGGCTAAATAAATTGAAAAAAATTTTGGAGGTTTACATTTATGTCTACATTTATGGCAAAACCTGCTGAAATTCAGCGCAAATGGTATATTATCGACGCTGCTGACAGACCGCTCGGACGTACCGCAACCAAGGTTGCCGATATTCTCCGCGGTAAGTTGAAGCCCGAATTTACCCCGCATGTTGACTGCGGTGACCACGTTATCGTTATCAACGCTGAAAAGGCAGTATTAACAGGCAAAAAACTCGAAAACAAGTATTATCGCCGTCACACAGGTTATATCGGCGGTCTCAAAGAGGTTAAGTATTCAACCCTTATGAGCACCCGTCCCGAACTTGCGGTTGAACTCGCGGTAAAGGGAATGGTTCCCGATACTACAATCGGCAGAAAAGCTCTTACACGTCTTCACATCTATAAAGGTGCTGAATACGCACAGGTAGCTCAGAAGCCCGAAAAGCTTGAATTTTAAGAAGGGAGACAGAAACAATGTTTGAAGGAAAGCCTTATTTCTACGGAACAGGCAGAAGAAAAAGTTCTGTTGCCCGTGTTCGTGTTTATAACGGTACAGGAAAAGTTACCATTAATGACAGGGATATAGACGATTATTTCGGTCTTGAAACCCTTAAACTTATCGTTCGCCAGCCACTTACTTTGACAGGCACAGCAGATAAGTTTGATATTGTTTGCCGTGTAAACGGCGGCGGTGTTACCGGTCAGGCAGGCGCTATCCGTCACGGTATTGCCCGCGCTCTTTTGCAGTACGACGCAGAGCTTAGAACCGAGCTTAAAAAAGCAGGTTTACTCACACGCGATCCGCGTATGAAAGAAAGAAAGAAATACGGTCTCAAAGGCGCACGCCGCGCACCGCAGTTCTCAAAGAGATAATTATTGTTTATCTAATAAAAACACCGCTGATGTTTTGTTCATCAGCGGTGTTTTTTCGCTTGTATTATTAATTATAAAACGGTGGGAAATGGGTTGAAGAATGAAATGTATCCTACATACGCAAGATAAACTACCAACATAATTACGCCCTGCGCGCGTGTGAACTTTCCCTTTATCAGCATCGGAATTATCGCCAT
Source organism: uncultured Eubacteriales bacterium (assembly GCA_934486755.1). Classification (GTDB taxonomy): domain Bacteria; phylum Bacillota; class Clostridia; order Oscillospirales; family Acutalibacteraceae; genus UBA737. The sequence goes on from CAKSQT010000092.1 coordinate 1,558, forward strand.
TGCCATAATAAGCAGACAAACGGGAATGTCCAAAATCAGGTTCTGTGCGCAAGCTGTAAGACTGCCCGTTGAAACAAATGAACAGATCGGCAGGATTATAGCAATATCAATAAGATTAGCGCCTATAATATTGCCGACAGACAGGGAAGACTGCTTTTTGGAAATAGCGGTAATCGTTGTAACAAGTTCGGGCAAAGACGTGCCCACTGCAACTATGGTTGCGGAAATGACTGCCTGTGAAACACCGCTTACAACAGCAATCTCCGTAGCGGAGCTTACCAAAAAATCAGCGCCTATTACAATGCCTGCGGCGCCTATTACAAATTTGCCGATATTTAACGGTATGTCGCTCTTTTTAAATGAAATTTTTACTGAATCAGTTGATTCTTTTTTGGCGCTTTTAATACTTTCGTAGGTCGCGATTATGAAAACTGCTATAAGTAAGATACTGCCTATTAATGAAAAACTTTTTCCGAACGACGAAAGGTATAAAATAACCGTTGCTATTATCAGTAAAATAGATTTGAAAGCATACTGACTGCGGTTGACGATGTGGGGAATACAAATTATTGAAATTGCCATTATAAGTCCCGTATTTGCGGTAACCGAACCGACTGCGTTGCCGATTGCAATGGCGTTTTCGCCTCTGGCGGCACCGAGACAGGACACAATAAGCTCAGGCAGGGTAGTGGCAAGACTGACAACGGTTGCGCCGATAATAAAATGCGGTATACCCGAAACCTCCGCCATCCAAGTGGCGGCGTCCACAAACAGATCCCCGCCTTTAACGATCAGGACAAGACCTGCTATAAACAGCAAAATCAATGCCCACATAGGCCAACCTACAACTGAAAACATATTAATCACCAATTCCTTTTTTGTCATATAGCCAAACAGGGCTAAAAAAACAAGACCTTTTGCGCCGACAAAACGACGCTAAAAGTCTTGTTCCCATTTAGGGCGTGCAGCCATCGGCATAGCCGAGGAATGTTGACAGCACGATTATAACCACTCCCTTTTAACAAGAGACATTATAACCGAACTTGTTAAAAAAATCAAGTACTTTTATGCTCCGCACATCTTCATAACAATATTATGCGGCAACACCTTGGCAATAACACGGTAAAATTTATAAAATAACAGATTAGTGTATACGCCTTTGCCTGATTTTGAGGCTTTTAATGATTTTTCCGCCATAATCTTTGGATTAACGCGCGGCAGAGTATCAAATGTATGGCTTGAACCTGGCGCAATTCCTGCAAGCGGAAGAAATTCCGTGTCCATAGGACCTGGGCAGACAGCCAAAACGTTGATTTTACGTTTTTTCAATTCGCTCCTTAATGCCTTTGAAAGACTTAATACATACGCCTTTGTTGAACAGTAAACAGCCATACGCGTGTTCGGTGCAAAGGCGGCAATCGAACAGGTGTTAATTATTTCCGAGTTTTCACTCATAAACGGCAAAGTAAGCGAGGTCATAGCGGTAAGAGCTTCGCAGTTAAGTCTGACCATACCCGCATTGTCAGCCGTGTCGAGTTTATCGAAATCGCCGAGTTTGCCAAAGCCGGCGTTATTAATCAATAATTTTACATCCGCCGCGTTTTGCTTCAACAATTCGGAATACTTATTAAGACATTCGCTGTCGGTTATATCAATAGAAACGCAACGCACATTGGTTTTTAATTTTTCGGCAAGTTCCTCCAATTTATCCTTTCTGCGCGCTATCAGCCATATCTCGTCAATGTCGGCGCGCATTTTATCAACCGCAATCGCATATTCCTTGCCGAGTCCCGAAGACGCACCCGTAATTACTGCAATTTTCATTAGTACCACATCCTTTATATAAATATTATAAGGAAAATTGTCTTTAAGTCAAGTGCTGTGCTTGTTTGACATAACGGAGGATATGTGCTAAAATCTTCTTAATACCATTCGCTTAGGCAAGTGGTAATAATCCGAATCTGCCTAAAACGGCGTCTTTTCGGCGTATTTTCACTTGTCGTCGTTGCAAGGCGACAGCCTTGCTGCCTCCTCCGCATAAAAATCCACTCTAAAATGCGCTCTTTTTAGGTCGTAGATTTTACGTGTAGCAGATTTTTTGCAGGGCGAGGCACAAAACGCAGTTAATCCTTTCGGATTAACGAGTATTTTAACAATGCAATGCGGAAAATCTGCTACACGTAAAACGGGTTCGGATTTATTACCGCTTGCCTAGGGAGCAGAGTATGAAACGTGTTGTTGTAATCGGCGCGGGCGCGTCGGGTTTGACAGCGGCTTATTATGCCGCATTAAATAATAATCAGGTCACTGTAATTGAAAAAAACGAAAAACCTGCCAGAAAGCTCATGATAACAGGCAAGGGAAGATGCAACGTGACTAACAACTGTTCCTTTGACGCCCTTATAGCGAATACCCCGGGCAACGGGAAATTCCTTTACTCTGCTTTTTCTCAATTTGGCTCCGATAAGACTATGGAGCTTTTTGAAAAACTCGGTGTACCTTTAAAAACTGAACGCGGAAACCGCGTATTCCCGATTTCCGATAAGGCTTGCGATATTGTTGACGCACTTGTAAAGGGCGTAAAAAGTAACGGCGTTAAGATTATTCACAACAGTGTAAAACGGGTTTTAATTGACGGCGAAAATGCGGCGGGAGTTGAGCTTGACGACGGTGAAACGATACCCGCCGACAGCGTTATAATCGCTACGGGCGGAAAGTCGTATCCTCTTACAGGTTCAACAGGCGACGGATATATAATGGCGGCTGAATTGGGGCATACTGTTAAAGAAATACGTCCGTCGCTTGTGCCGCTTGAAATACACGAAGGTTTCTGTACTAAACTTTCGGGACTTTCTTTAAAAAATGTAACCCTTTCGGTTTATGAGGGGGAGAAAAGCAAGCCTATCTTTTCCGAGCTGGGAGAAATGCTGTTTACACATTTCGGGATTTCAGGTCCTCTTGTATTAAGCGCTTCGGCACATATACGCAATATGGGTAAAAAGAGTTATACTGCCGTTGTAGATTTGAAGCCTGCGCTGACAACGGAACAGCTTGACCGAAGAATACAACGTGATTTTTCAGAGGAGCAAAACAAGGATTTTTCCAATTCTCTTGATAAATTGTTGCCGAAAAGCATTATTCCCACGGTTGTTTCGCTTTCATGTATTGAGCCTGACAAAAAAGTTAATCAAATCAGCCGAGAAGAACGGTCAAGGCTGTGCCGAACCGTCAAGAATTTTACAATGCATATAACTTCGTTCAGACCGATAGAAGAAGCTGTAATTACCGCGGGCGGTGTTTCCGTAAAGGAGATAAATCCCTCAACTATGGAATCGAAAGTTATTAACGGGTTATTCTTTGCGGGTGAGGTTATTGACGTTGACGCCTCCACGGGCGGTTTTAATTTGCAGATAGCGTTTGCGACAGGTTATCTGGCAGGGATAAATTCATAAATAA
>CAKSQT010000093.1 GCA_934486755.1 uncultured Eubacteriales bacterium
CGATAAGTACTACGATATGACGGGCAACGTTTCATACGATTGGTTCCTTTTAAGCGATGAAACAATCACCGAATCGGCAGATTCGTCAAGCAACGGCGGTCATACGGAAAATGCGTTTATTTATGACAATATCCTGCTTGGCAAAAAAATCGAATGTACCGACAAAACCTACGAAAGCGGATATGCTTGGAGCAATACCGAAACACCGCTCACCTATTGCGAGGGTAATTGGTATTATATATGCGATTACACCTATGAAGACCGCTGTGCCAAACTCAATTATACGGACAGCTCGTTCAAAAACATAACCAATGAAATGACTTTTGAATTAAGCAACTGGGGCTTTGACAATAACAGTGAGTTAATTTTCGACAGCTGTTTCACAAGTTTATTTTCCTACGGTAATTACCTCTGCTTTAACTCAAATAACCAAATACTTTATTATGATGTTAAAGAACAGATTTACAATATATTACTGACAACGTTTGACGGAAACAATCTGTTCGGTTGCAGTTATGACGGTCACGGAAATATCACAGCTGAGTTAAGAAATTATTCTGTCATAGGAAACAGTATTGTATTAAATTCGGTTGAACGTTCCGCCGAGAAGATATATCTTGCCGATTATTGCGAAAATAACGAAAGAGCCGAAAACCTCGTAAAGTTAAAGAAATACCTTGTAACAGGTGAAATGGACGGAAACTGGGGCTACTATGACGTTTCAGGAAATATCGGGCTTGATATACGCGATCTTATAAAACTTAAAAAGGTTTACGCACAATAACAAACTTAAAATAGTCTTTTTATCCCGTTCGGGCAGAAATGCTCGAACGGGAATTTTTTTGCCACTTAATGCCATTTATGTGCAATTTGTATCAAAATATTCAACAATCAATAATTATTTTAACATTTAGGATAATATTTTCTATTCAAATTTTTATATGCAGAACTTATAATATGCTTGTCGAAAGGGCATAAGCCCCAAAAAAAAGACAGGAGGAAAACAAAATGAAAAAGTTAGCATCAATTATTATGGCATTGGCTCTCATTTGCGGACTCGCTGCCTGCGGGTCCGCAAGCGGAGGTAAAGGCGGAGAGATTTCCGTATTTTATTACACGTTCAGCGACACGTATATTTCAAGTGTTCGTTCGGCAATGGATAAAATACTGAATGCCTCAGGCAGAACCTATAACGACTATGACGGCAACGGCAACCAGACCACCCAGACAGAGCAGGTACAGACGGCAATCGCAAAAGGCTCATCAATGCTTATTGTAAATGTTGTTGACACAGGCTCAAACGACGCGGCGCAGCACATAGTTGACCTTGCGAAAGAAAAGAACATACCCGTTGTATTCTTTAACCGCTCGGTTGATGAATCGGTAGTATCGAGCTATGACAAATGCGTGTTCGTCGGAACCGATTACGAAATGGCAGGTCACATGCAGGGCGAAATGATAGGCGACTATATTTTAGCCAACTATGACAAGCTCGACCTCAACGGTGACGGCAAGATAAGCTACGTTATGTTCAAGGGTCAGGAGGGCAATATGGAGGCTATCGCCCGCACGCAGTACGGCGTTGAGGACTGCAACAAGAAGCTCGAAGCGGCAGGAAAGCCCGCAATTGAATTCTATGACGCCTCAAACACAAACAAATACCTTGTCGATCAGGACGGACTTTGGTCGTCAGCCGCCGCAACAAACTATATGAGCACCATTCTTGCACAGTACAGCGAAGCCAATAAAAATATGGTTGAGCTTGTAATAGCAAACAACGATGAAATGGCTCTCGGCGCTGTTTCCGCACTTCAAAGCGCGGGCTACAACAAAGACGGCAAAACCGTTATCCCCGTCTTCGGTGTTGACGCAACCGACGCCGCAAAATCCGCTATCGACGCAGGTTCTATGACAGGTACGATCAAGCAGGACGCCGAAGGTATGGCGACAGCGATAACCACCCTTATGGACAATCTGCTCGGCGGAAAGGAAACCTTTGACGGCATAGACAGTGAAAATGTAATAGGCACTTGGAGAATTAATATACCCTATGCGGCTTATACAGGCAAATAATTAACTAACATACAGCCGTGCCGCAAAGCACGGCTGTGCTTATTTCTAAGACAGGAGGCCGTTTAATGGATAACAGAGAAACAAAAAAAAGCGTTGAAAAGCCGGTTCTTCTGCGTATGGAACAGATAGACAAGGTTTTCCCTGGCGTAAAAGCGCTTGACAGCGTTTCCCTTACAGTAAAGGCGGGAACGGTTCACGCACTTATGGGCGAAAACGGCGCGGGAAAATCCACGCTTATGAAATGTCTGTTCGGAGTTTACAGCAAGGACGGCGGACACATATTCCTTGAAGACAAGGAAGTTAATTTTAAAAATTCAAAGGAAGCTATTGAAAACGGCGTTGCAATGGTACATCAGGAGCTTAATCAGGCGCTTAAACGCAACGTTATGGACAATATGTGGCTGGGCCGCTTCCCCAAGGTTTCAAAATTTGTACCTTTCACCAGTGAAAAAAAGATGTATACCGAAACGAAAAAAATATTCGACGAGCTTGAAATTAACGTTAATCCCAAAACCGTTATGAGCAAGCTGCCCGTATCGCAAAGGCAGATGGTCGAAATTGCGAAAGCGGTATCCTACAACTCAAAGGTAATCGTTTTTGACGAGCCTACCTCGTCACTAACAGAGGAGGAAGTTGAACATCTTTTCAGAATAATAAATATGCTCAAAAGCAGAGGCTGCGGCATAATTTATATCTCGCACAAAATGGAGGAAATACTCCGCATTTCAGATGAGGTCACAATAATGCGCGACGGAAAGTGGATAGCCACCAGACCGTCGGCAGAGCTTACAATGGACGAGATAATCCGTCTTATGGTGGGCAGAGAGCTTACAAACCGCTATCCGCCGAAGGACAATAAAATCGGCGAGGTTCTGCTTGAAGTTGAAAATATGACCGCAGAGTATTCAAAGCTGAAAGACGTTTCATTCACCGCGCGCAAGGGCGAAATTATCGGGCTCGCGGGGCTTGACGGTTCGGGCAGAACCGAGCTTTTGGAAAATCTTTTCGGCGTAGCCACAAGAAGAAGCGGAAAAATCACGCTTAACGGCAAGCAAATACGCAACCGCAACGCGCGCGACTCCATTAAAAACGGGTTTGCTTTGCTTACAGAAGAAAGACGGGCAACGGGTATTTTCGGAATACTGAACATTCGCGAAAATGCCACCATTTCAAGCCTTAAAAAATGTATGCGAGGTCCGTTTTTAAGCAAGAAAAAAATGATGCAAAACACCGAATGGTGCATAAAGTCAATGCGGGTCAAAACGCCCGATCAGGAAACAAAGATACGCTCGCTTTCAGGCGGAAATCAGCAAAAGGTCATTCTCGGACGCTGGCTGCTAACCGACCCCACCGTGCTGCTGCTTGACGAACCCACGAGAGGTATAGACGTAGGAGCAAAGTATGAGATTTATCAGCTTATTCTCAATCTTGCAAATCAGGGTAAGACCGTAATAATGGTTTCTTCCGAAATGCCCGAGCTTCTCGGCGTGTGCGACAGAATACTCGTAATGTCGGGCGGCAGGCTTGCAGGCGAAGTAAACGCCGCCGACACCACGCAGGAAGAAATTATGACCCTTGCCGCAAAATACGTATAGGAGGTTTCAATATGTCTGATACAAAAGCAATTAAAAGACGCGGAATATCGGGAAAAATCGCCGATTTTAAGGCACTTGCCCCCGCCGATAAAAAGCGCACGGTTGTTGACGGGCTGTTCAACAACGCAATGTATATTATAATTTTCATAACGGTAGTCTTTATAGCAATAAAGGTTCCCGCATTCCTTTCGCTTTCATCAATCGTAAACATAATTTCCCTTACTGCCGCTAAGCTGCCGATAGCACTCGGCATAGGCGGCGCGATAGTGCTGACGGGAACCGACATTTCCGCAGGGCGCTGCGTGGGTCTTACAGCCTGTATCGCCGCTTCCTTGCTTCAAATGACGGGATACGCAAACAAAATGTTCCCGAATCTCGGCGTGATGCCGCTGTTCGTTGTACTTCTTATAGTTGTCGCGGTGGGAGCGCTTGTAGGACTTGTAAACGGATTCTTTGTTGCAAAATTCAAGCTCCACCCGTTCATCGTTACCCTTTCAACACAGCTTATCGTTTTCGGTTCGGTTCTTATGTATTTAAAAATAGGAACAAACAACGGTCAGACCCTTTCGGGACTTGATTCGTCATACACCGATTTTGTAAGAGGAACACTTTTTACAATAGGCAATGTAGCCGTTCCGAAATATGTGCTTTACGCCGTAATACTCACGGCGATTATGTGGGTAATATGGAACAAGACAAAGTTCGGTAAAAATATGTTCGCCGTAGGCTCTAACGAAGAAGCCGCGAACGTATCAGGCGTCAATGTATTTTGGACAATAGTATTGGTATTCGTGCTTGCGGGCGCAATGTACGGAATAACAGGCTTTATAGAGGGTGCGAGAATTGCCTCCTGCTCTGCCAACACAGGTCTTAACTACGAGTGCGACGCTATTGCCGCTTGTGTTATCGGCGGTGTATCGTTTGTAGGCGGTACAGGAAAAATAAGCGGAATTGTAATAGGCGTTCTGCTTCTGCAAATAATATTTGTAGGTCTTAACTTCCTCTCGGTAGACGCAAATATGCTCTACATCATCAAGGGTCTTATAATTCTCGTTGCCTGCGCAATAGATATGAGAAAATACCTTGCAAGGAAATAATCATAGGCAAGTGGTAATAATCCGAATCCGCTTAAAACGGCGTCTTTTCGGCGTATTTTCACTTGTCATCGTTGCAAGGCGACAGCCTTGCAAAAATAAACGCAAAGCCGCAATCTAAAAGGCGGCGAGCGAAACCGCGGCAGGTTCAAATCCTGTCACACTAGGCAAGCGGTAATAATCCGAATCCGCCTAAAACGGCGTCTTTTCGGCGTATTTTCACTTGTCGTCGTTGCAAGG
>CAKSQT010000094.1 GCA_934486755.1 uncultured Eubacteriales bacterium
GGGTAAGGCTATCGAAACGGCATATAAAAAGGGCTGCCGTTTTGACGGATGGAGCGAGTGCTTCGATTTGGAAAAGTGGCTTGAAGCATTTGCAGAATGCGGCATAGACCCCGAATTTTATGCAGGCAGGACACGCTCGTACGACGAAATAAATCCGTGGGATCATCTTGATTACGCTGTCACAAAAAAATTTCTCATAGAGCAGAATAAATTGGCGCATAAGGCAATAACAACTCCTAATTGCCGTGAAAAATGCGCAGGCTGCGGCGCGGCTTGCTACGGGGAGGGCGTATGTTTTGAAAAACGTTAGAGTGTTTTATAAAAAATGCGGCAGAATGAGGTTCGTTTCCCACCTGGATATGAACAGGTTTATGTCACGTGTCATTATGCGTTCGGGAATACCCATTTGGTATACCGAGGGATTTAATCCGCACCCGTATATTACTTTTGCGTTGCCGCTGCCGCTCGGCTTTGAAAGCGATTACGAAATTATGGATATAAAGGTAGAGGACGATAATATTACATATAATGAGATTTGCGATAGAATTTCAGATGTCTGCCCTGAGTATATCAGCATTATATGTGCGGCGGAACCCGTTTTAAAAACGGGCAAGGTAGCCTTTGCGGAATTTCGTATCAGGTTTGAAAACGCGTCAGCCGCAAAAGATTTTTATGAATTTTTGGGCAGGGAGTCGGTTATCTGCCGAAAGACTACAAAGCGCGGTAATGTGAAGGAAATTGATATAATTCCAAAAATAATAAAAAAGGAAATAAAAGACGGTACAGTTACCGTTACCCTACCCGCAGGCTCAGAGGATAATCTTAATCCTACTCTTGTGCTTGACGCCTTTTTTGATGTTACAGGAGCAAAGCAAGAATACTACGGCGTTACGCGGACAAAAATTTTTGACGCAGATATGAATTTGTTTAAATAGTAAAATCGAGTGCCTCGGCACTCGATTTTTTAAAATATTTTATTGAGTTTTTTCATCAATTCGTCATTCGGGACATCAAATTTTGTAACGGGCATATTAAGAGCCGAATATTTGTTCTCACCCATTCGGTGATAGGGTAACAATTCAATTTTTTGCGGTTTATACGGTGAAAGAAATTCTTTGATTTTTTTCATTTCCTCCTCGCTGTCATTAACTGTCGGAATTATCGGAATACGAATCCAAATTTTTGTTCCGCTTTCAAATAGAAATTTTAGGTTATTTAAAATAAGTTCGTTTGAAACACCCGTGTATTTCTCGTGCTTTTCTTTGCTGAAAACCTTGATGTCATATAAAAACAGGTCTGTAAACGGTAAAATTCGTTTAAAATAGTCCCAAGGAACGTTGCCTGCGGTATCAACCGCTGTATGAATACCGTTTTCCTTGCACAGTTTCAGAATTTCGGTTAAAAATTCTATTTGCAGCATACATTCTCCGCCCGAAAACGTAACGCCGCCGTTTGAATTGTGATAAAATGCTTTGTCCTTGATTACTTCCGCAAGCACCTCGTCCGCCGTATATTCTCTGCCGCATATTTTGCGTGCTTCAGCAGGACAGTAAAGCTCACATTTGCCGCAAAAATCGCAGCTTTGCAAATGATTCGGACATACCTCACGGCACTTGCCGCAGCCGGTACACTTATCCTTATAAAACATCATTTGTTTATCAAATGACTGACTTTCGGGATTATGGCACCATTTGCACCGCAGATTACACCCTTTGAAAAATACCGTTGTCCGTATTCCCGGTCCGTCTACAAATGAATTTCGTTGAATGTCAAAAATATTCGCTTTCAGCAATTAAAACACATCCTGCTTTACATTTATTTATAATAATTTCTTGTCAGCACTTCTTGTTGCCATTCGGGAGATAGGGCAGTAAATCTTGCGGAAAACCCGCACACGCGCACGATTAAATCGGGATATTTTTCCGGGTGCTTTTGCGCATCTAAAAGTTGTTCTTTTGTTGTGCAGTTAAGCTGTAAGGAACAAACGGAACTGTCAGCAACTGTTCTTATAAATCCCTCGCAAATATCCGTGGTTATTCTGTCTGACGGCAAAATAATATTTACAACATTTCCTCCCGCCATAGTCGTTTTATCAAGGGCTGCAATACTGTTTATAACATCGGTTGCAAACGGTATTTTTTTCAAACGCGATGGCGTTAAACCTTGCGCAAGATAATCGCCGTTATACCTGCCGTCGGGCGTGGCAAGAGTTTTTTCACCCCAAGTTTTTACTTCCGTATAACCGAAGTGTCCCATCAGAACTTTACCGCCGTAGGTACCTTTTAATCTGCCGCACATATCAAATAAATCGTTTTGCAAACGTGCCGCCAACTCACACGAGACTGCACTGCCATCGCCCCAGCCATTGCAATTAATTGCATCAACCCGCATATTTTCATTATCTTTCCAATTGTTTCTTACCGCGTTCAAGAATTCATATAAAGTATATTTTTTACTTTCAAAGACTAATTGTTTAATTGCTATTAAAGAATCTATAACTATCGGAAAACCAAAAAATTTAAGTGAATCATCGCGGTATTTTGCACCGCCGTTAGTGTAATCCTTTTTATTGTTAACGCAGTCGCCGAGGGTGGAGGAAAAAATCGGCAATGGGCAAACTTTATTCCAAATTTGTCCGCCGCGCCTTGTTATCATCTGGCGTTCTTCAAGCAATGCGTATATATTCTCACAAAGTATGGCATAGACATCTTCAAATCTTTTTGCTTTATCAATAAGTTTGAAATCAATACCGATTCTTTCTTTATTGTCTTCAAGTTTATGTATTGAGAGTTCCAAGACTTTTGAAAGATTTACGTATGCACCGCAGTCATATTTACCGCATCCGTTGTCTGTTACATCCCAGCATCCGCTGACTAAATAATCCCTTGCCTCATCAATAGGTCTGTTGGCACGCAACAGTGACGGAATTATTGCGTCGTCGTTTTGATATAAGATGACGCTCGTACCTTTAATGATCGGTTCGTTGATCAAATCGAGGTATTCTTTTGGAGAATTTTTTGAAAACCTGCATATTATTTTGGGATAGATTATTTTTTCGTTATCGGCAGCAAGCAGAAATAATTTTGTAAGCTCATTAAATATAGGAGCGCCGTTTTTATCACAACCGCCTAAAACGTACGTGTTTTCAAATTCGTGATCGGCATATCCGGCCATTTTTTTATTGTGATCATATACGCAGTCAGAGCTTAGAAGAAATTTACATATAAGGTCATACGCTTCCGATTTTGTGATAATTCCATTTTCTATATCGTGCTTATAAAACGGATATAAGTCGACATCTATTCTGCCAAATGTATTAGGCCCTATTCCTTCAAGGGAACCTACTGCTTTGCGGAAGAATGCCAAGAAGTTTAAAGCACTGTAAAAACTGTTTGGTTTTTCCCAAGGCTCTCGTCGTGCCGTATCGGCTATAAGTTTTAAATTGTTTTTTATATCCTCATCAGTTGCGGTTTTTAGCCTTTCGACGGCTGTATCGGCAAATTTTTGAGACATTTTTTTGAGTTGCAACATTCCGTCTGCCACGGCGGATAAAAAGTCTTTTTCTTCGTCTGTTTTTGCGGTTTTGAGTTTTTTTACGGTTTTTTCGTAAACCCCTTTAAGACCTGTTTCTAAAACAGGACGGTAGTTTAGATTAAAGTGCTGCATAGTATCATTATATGGACCGCAGATAAGATACAGGAGTTCATCGCCCTGTGCACAACGCTTTTCCCACAATTTTGGATCCTGATCAATAAATTTGTGCGAATTTTTTATATAGGTCCAGCCGCCAGGATGTTCGTGGTCTTTGTTCTTCAATGAGTCGGTTCCTGATTTAGACTTATCCCACCAAAAAGAACCGTCGCAAGTGGCACACATTGTACCTGTTTCAAAATAAAACGGCGAATTATCAAATACAACAGGCTCAAACATATCAACGATAGTTCTATATTGAAAAACTTTCATCTGATATGGATTCATTTCCTGCCAATTTGAAGAATTTAAGACTTTAAAGCATTTTTCGGCGAACCTATCAGCCTTTTCGTCAGCTGTATACCAATAATAATGTTTTAGCTCATTACGCAATAATTCATATTTCATAGTATTACTCCCTTTCATACTCATTGTATCGGTCTGACAGGGTAATTACAATGTAAAAAAACTAATAAATGGATTATTTGAAGATAATTTTTGCTTGAAAATGCGTTGAAAACGGATATAATTGTTTTAAGAGGTGTATATTTAGATGGAAAATTTGGTTATAGAAAATATAATATCGTTACATATATACAGTCCTAAATCGCAAAAATGGGTATCAAAAGCACCGAGAAATTGCTGTTACTTTGCATACCAGAGAAGTGGCAGTTACAAACATACAATGTCCGATAAAGAACTTATTGCAAGCCCCGGGACAATTCTGTTTATAAATGGTGAAGATTCATATACAGTTAACGAACTATGTCAGGGAGACGCTATATGCGCTGTAATTCAGATAAAAAATGCGCCGAAATCTTTTTTGTTTGATACGCAGGACGATAAATCGTATGCCGGTCTGTTTAATTCTTTATTGTTGCATTCCGATACTTCCGTCGCAAGTAATTATTATAGTTCTCTTGGTGTTCTGTATGAGCTGTTGGGGAAGATTTATAAACAAAAAGAAAAAAATTATATAGTTAAAGGCGCGCTGGCGGCAGTTCAAAAGGTGCATAGTTATATCAATAATAATTATATGAATGCCAACCTTAGTATGAACGAGCTGTCAGCGGTGGGGAATACAG
>CAKSQT010000095.1 GCA_934486755.1 uncultured Eubacteriales bacterium
CGTAGCCCTCAGCGCCGAACATCTGACGGAAAGCAAGACGGCCGATACGGCCAAAACCATTAATAGCAACTTTAACCATTGGAATAACCTCCTAATATTTTTGCTGTATATATTTTACCTTATTTTGTCCGTTATTTCAAGATGTTTCGTTTAATATTTAACAATTTTTTTATTTTTCATCAATTTTGGCATAATAATCATACAACAAAGGGTGACTAATATGCAATATTTGCCAAAACGCAAAGAAATATACCTTTCTGCATTGCGAAAATTTATTTCAAGTTCGATACAGCGGAACGGGCTGGACGGCAAAAGCCTCGGAATGCTTTGCCGCGTACGCCGAGCGGAGCTAAAACTGCACAAAGAGTATCTGCAAAGCGTTGATTTTAGAAATTTGACCGATTCTGTAATGTATGCCGCGTTTCTTATTTCTTTAAAACACGGGCGGCTGTTGGTTTATACGCTGAAATCAAATGCGAAAATAATGATTGATTCAAAGCTTTATACCGCATTTTTATCGGAGCTGTGTTCAAGCGGTAAAAGCCGAGTTAATGTTATTGATATAACACTTGCAAACGGCGAAATCATAATAATCGCCGAGGGGATAGACGGCATAAGCAGAATATCATTCTATATGAAAAAGCTAAACGGCATTTACTACTATTCAAATGATTTAAAAAAGTTATTGATAAGAATACCCGCTGTCAGTACGCTTACGGTGCCTGAACGGGTATATTCTGCGTGGGAATTTACCGACCCGTTTTCAGATGTCAGTATATTTCTCTGCGATAAGTGATTCGGCGCATTTTATGCCGTCAACTGCCGCGGAAACAATGCCGCCTGCATAACCCGCGCCCTCGCCGCACGGAAAAATTCCGTTTATATTAACGCTTTCGTTATTTTCGCCGCGCAGTATTCTGACAGGGGACGAACTGCGCGTTTCAGGAGCGGTAAGAACCGCGGAACCGTCGGCAAAGCCTTTAATTTTTTTGTCAAACTCCAATATTCCTTGTTTGAGGCTTTCGGTAATAAAATCGGGGAATATACTGCTTATATCAGCCTTAACAGCAAAAGGCTTTACCGTAGGCAAAACCTTTTCTTCGGGGTTTTCTTTGCCGAATACAAATTCGTTTACTGTGGTATACGGAACGCCGCCGCGCGCAAGCTCGTATGCCGCTTTTTCTATCTTGCGTTGAAAGTTACAACCTGCAAGAACGTCGCCGTCTTGAATGTCGTCGGGTTCAATTCCTACTAAAAGTGCGCTGTTGGCGTTTTTCCCGTCGCGCCTGCTGTTGCTCATTCCGTTTACAACGGTTCCGCCCGTTTCGCTTGACGAGTTCACAACTTCGCCGCCTGGGCACATACAGAATGTATACACGCCACGCCCGTTTTCAAGATGTGCGGCGAGCTTGTAATCCGCCGCACCGAGTGCGGGGTGGTCTGCAAATTTGCCATATAGAGCCTTGTTGATGTTTGATTGCAGATGCTCGATTCTTACGCCCACGGAAAAAGGCTTTTTAATCATTTCAATTCCGCTGTCGCGAAGCATTGCAAAGGTGTCGCGCGCCGAATGACCGATAGCAAGGATAAGATTTTCGCATGGAATTTCCCGACCGTTTATGTATATAAATTTTAAACTTCCGTTTTCGGTTTTTATTCCGTCAAAGCGGCAGCCGAAATTAACGCTTCCGCCGAGCGCGGTTATTTCCGAGCGTATATTTTTTACAACGACTGCGAGAATGTCGGTTCCGATATGCGGCTTTGCGTCGGTTAAAATGCTGTCAGGTGCGCCGAAATGATTAAAGCACTCTATCACCGCACGGCAGCGAATATCCCTTATTCCCGTATTCAGTTTGCCGTCGGAAAAAGTTCCTGCGCCGCCCTCGCCGAACTGAATGTTTGATTCGGTATTGAGAACGCCCGTTTCAAAAAACTTTTGCACGTCTTTTGTCCGTGTTTCAACATCATATCCGCGTTCGTAAACAATAGGTTCAAGACCAGCTTGCGCAAGCGTAAGAGCTGCGAACATACCGGCAGGGCCGAAACCTATAACAACGGGGCGCGCTTTACTGTCAAGACCCATTGCCGTCGGAAATATGTATTTTTTTTCATTATATATCTGTGCTTTTTTGCATTTGCTTAACAGCGATTTTTCATTGCAGTTAAGCTCGACAATCAAAGAACAGCAAAAACGCACAGTGTCTTTATGCCGCGCGTCCACCGATTTTTTAAAGAGCCTTGCGGATTTTATTGCTTCTCTTTTTACGCGCAGTTCCTTTTCGGCGGCGGGAATCATATCTTCAAAATTGTAATCAAGTGATAAATAAACGTTATTTAAAATCAGCATTTTTATTCTGTGTTTCCTTTTAAAAGTTTACATATACCGTCGGCGGCGCACATAGAGCTTGACCACGCCCATTGGAGGTTAAATCCGCCGCAATCACCGTCTATGTCGAGAATTTCACCCGCCGCAAATAACCCATTATGAATTTTCGACATCATAGTTCTGCTGTCGAAAAGCGGGGTTGAAAGTCCGCCTGCGGTAGCCTGAGAATTTATAAATCCTGTTGTTCCCGTAACTTTAAATGTAAATGACTTGATTTTGGAGGTTATCGCTTTTATACTTTTTTCATTTAACGTAGAAACAGTGTCCGCAAGTTTAAGCCCGCACGTCTTTATAATTACCTGACCCAGACGTTTGTTTAACATACCCGTGAAAAATTCTTCGAGTTTTCTTGTTTTCAGCATAACCGCGCGTTCTTTTAATGTATCAAAAAGTCGGCTGTAATCGACGTCGGGCATAAGGTCAAGCACTATTTCGGATTTGCCGTCGGGAACCGAAACAAGCCGCGATAATTGAAGAATGGGCGGTCCCGACAGACCGTAGTCGCAAAAAAGCACCTCGCCGTATTCCGTTCTCATAATGTTCCCGTTTTTGCGTATAGCCGCTTTCGCGGTTACCTTAATGCCTTTAAGCTGTTTTACTGTATCGTTTTCGGTGCGAACCTGCACGATTGAGGGCGACAGAGCAACCTTTTTGTATCCTTTTTCGCACATTAAGCCGAGAATACTGCCGTTGCAGCCGAATTTGTCGCCGCCCGAAAGCAAGCCTGCCGCAACAAGCAAAGACTTGGAACGGTAGGCCTCATTTTTGCATTTAACGGTAAAGGTGTCGGACGAAAAATCCAAGCCGTCAACCTTATGCTCGGTCAGCGTTTCAATGCCTAAGCCGTCTGCCTCAAAGCGCAACGCGTCCACAACCGATGCCGCCTGTAAAGAGGCAGGGTAGACCTTGTCACCCTCGCTTATAAACGGCACGCCTATGCTGTAAAAGAAATCACGGCATACGTTATATTCGTATTTTTTCAGCGCGTATTCGGCAAACGAAGGCTCTTTGCCGTGATAGCTGCCGTCGGTTATTCTAAGGTTGGTAATGTTACAGCGCCCGTTACCTGTTGCGGCAAGTTTTTTGCCGACGCGCGGCAATGCTTCAAATATGAGTATTTTACTATTGCTGATTCGGCGTTTTACATTTATGGCACAGCAAAGTCCCGCCGCGCCGCCGCCGATAATTATAAGGTCGTATATCATTTTAGTGCCGTTCGTCCTCGTTTGAATATTGCTCGCAAAATCTTGCGGCGAAAGCGGGAGGCTCGTCCGCGGCATATAAATGCGAAAGGTCGCCGAAAGAAATGCAACGGAATGAGGCTATACCTTCGTCGCGTTCCTCTGTTACAAGGGTCGTCACCGAAGCCGGGAGCGCCACAAAGTTGTGCCACAGCACCATCGGAGAAATACCTAAAAGATGCGAAAGCAAAACGCACTCTATGCCAAAATGGCAGAAGAAAACAACCGTGTCGCAATTCGGGTTTTCGGCTTTGTAGATGTTTCCGTCGCGCTTATACCCGTGCTTTTCAAGCAGTTCATCGAGCGAAGCACACACATTGTTATACAGCTCGGCTGAATTGCCCGTTTTAATAATATCCGTGTTTTTCCAATTGTCCGCCGAGTAATTGTCGTGAATGTTTGTCCATTCCTTCGGTTTGCGGTCCCAAGGTATTACTTCCTCTTTGGTTACGGGGTCGGTTATGACCGCGGGAAACTCCATAAGCCAGTCGCATATCTCGGCGTTGCGGTCCATTGCTTTAAGGGTGGGGCTTGCCGTGTCCTTGGCACGTCCGAGCGGCGAACAGTAAAAGCTCTTCACATCAAGTTTTGAAATCCTTTTTGAAAGTAACTGCGCCTCGCGCCAGCCTTTTTCGGTAAGCGAATCTATTGTGTAGTCGGGGTCGCCGTGTCTTATTATCAGTAATTTCATTGTTATCACCCTTGGTATTAATAT
>CAKSQT010000096.1 GCA_934486755.1 uncultured Eubacteriales bacterium
CTCTTTTACCCTTGCGCAAACATCAAGCACCTTTTCAAAGTCAATACCAACGCCTTTTTCACCAGCAAGCACCTCGCCGCTCAGTTTCAAAAGCACACGTTTATAAACAGGTTTCATACTTTCAACACCCCAATTTTAATATCATACTTATTTTACAATATACCTCGGATATTGTCAATTACAAAAGCAAAGACGGACGTTATTTTTACGTCCGTCTTTAAAAACTTATTTAAAAAACAACGGCAGTTTTTCAAGGAAAATTATATCCTTGCGGTCAGCCGCGTCGCCCTCCGCCAAGAAGGCGCAAGCCGCAACCTCTTTTCCGCCTGCCTCGGCAACCAATTCGCGCGTCGCGCTGAGCGATTCGCCCGTGCTGATAACATCGTCAACAATAAGAACGCGCTTGCCTTTGAGCATTTGAACCTCGGTCTCGCCGAGGAACAGGTGCTGTTCGTGCTGTGTGGTTATTGAATTGACGTTGATTTCAAGCGGATTGCGCATATAGACCTTCATACCCTTGCGTGCAATTATGTAAGGCTTGCCTGTCTGACGCGCCATTTCGTAAGCTATCGGTATGCTCTTAGCTTCGGGGGTTATGATAACGTCGAACTCGGGAACTTTTTTAAGAAGCTCGGCACAGCCCGCTATTGTAAGCTCAACATCGCCGAATATTATGAAAGCGGCTATATCCAGCTTATCGCTTACGGGGAATTTTTCCAACTTGCGTTCAAGACCTGCGATTTTTAAAGTATAATATTCTGACATTTATATTATCTCCTTAATCCTATTTGTTATCAGCCGGGAGGCCAAGCGAGATTTCGGCGGGCAAGCAGGTGGAAGTGGATATGCCCCACGGTCTGTCCCCCGTCCTTGCCGCAGTTGTTTACTACCCTGTAACCGCCGTCGAGCTTTTCCTGCTTTGCGATTTCCGCAATCGCTTCAAAAACCCTTGCAACCTCTATGCTGTTTTCCGCATTTATCATATCGGCGGAGGCGATGTGCTTTTTCGGTATCACAATAACGTGAAACGGCGCCTGCGGGTCAATATCCTTAAACGCATAAACATACTCGTTTTCGTAAACCTTTGTACTCGGGATTTCGCCCGCCGCGATTTTGCAAAATAAACAATCCGACATCGTTATCCTCCTATTTGTTTTTTAACGGTTTCAAACGCCGCCGCAAGAGCGGTATCGACCTTGGATATATCCTTGCCGCCCGCCATTGCCATATCGGGCTTGCCGCCGCCGTTGCCGCCAGCGAGCTTCGCTATCTCTCTTACGAGATTGCCCGCGTGCGCGCCTTTTTTAACGGCGTCTGCGCCGCAGACCGCGCAGAAGGTGAGTTTATCGCCGTTTGTACCCGCAAATACAGCCGCTATATCGCCGTAATTACCCTTGATAACGTCGGCGGTTTTTCTGAGTTCATCGGCAGACGCGCCGCTCATAACAACGGTTGCCACCCTTACGCCGCCGACATCTTCCGCATTTTTAATAATATCCTCGGTTTTAAGCGATGCCAATTTGCCTTCAAGGGACTCTATCTTTTTATCGGCTTCTTTAAGCTCGGATACCAACTGAGCCGAACGCCTTGCAATATCCTCAGGGTTAGAAGCCTTGACCGCCGCCGCGGTTTCGTTTATCAGATTCTTATAATGTGCTATAAGTCCCAGAACGCCGCTGCCCGTAACCGCTTCTATTCTGCGGACGCCTGCGGCAACGCTTGCCTCGGAAACGATTTTAAACAAGCCTATTTTGGCGGTGTTTGTGACGTGTGTGCCGCCGCAAAGCTCGACCGACCTATCGCCTGCCGCAACTACCCTTACGACCTTGCCGTATTTTTCACCGAAAAGCGCCATTGCGCCGAGTTTTTTAGCCTCGTCTATCGGCATTTCGCGGTTGTCCACCTCAATACCGTCAAGTATCGCGCCGTTTACAAAATCTTCAACCTGTTTTAATTCATCGTCTGTTAGCGCTGAAAAATGGGTGAAGTCGAACCTGACCGAATTTTCAGTTACAAGCTGACCAGCCTGTTCAACGTGGGTTCCGAGAACCGAGCGCAGACCTGCCTGCAAAAGGTGCGCCGCGGTGTGATTGCGGCGTATTGCCTCACGGCGGGCAACGTTTATTGTCGCTTTGACCTTATCGCCAACCGAAACGGTACCTTTAACTACCTTGCCATAATGGGTAAACACATTACCCGCGGTCTTTTTGGTATCGGTCACTTCAATTTCGGCATTATCGGATAGTATTACGCCCGTATCGCCGACCTGTCCGCCGCTTTCACCGTAAAACACGGTGCTTTCAAGCACAAGTATTATTTTTTCGCCCTCGGACGCGAAATTTGCGTGTTCGCCCGCGCAGACAATGTCCAAAACGACCGTATCGCAGGTGTTTTCTGTATATCCCAAGAACCTTGTGGCGGCAACATTGTCAAATCCCACGCCGTCGCTGCTCCAACTCTCAGCGTCCGCCGCCTTGCGTGAAGAACGGGCAAGCTGACGTTGATTTTCCATTAGCTCGCGGAACTTATCTTCATCGACCGTCATACCTTTTTCGGCGAGAATATCCTTTGTTAAGTCTATCGGGAAGCCGTAGGTATCGTAAAGCCTGAATGCGTCCTCCCCAGAAAGCACGCCGCCTTTTTTCATAAGGCCGCCGAGCATATTAAGACCCTGATCTATGGTTTTATTGAAATTTGCTTCTTCGTTTGAGATAACCTTTTTAATAAGCTCCTGCTTTTCGACAAGCTCGGGGTAACCCGCCTTGTTTTCGGCTATAACGCTGTCGCAAAGGGCTGTAAGGAACGTATGGTCTATTCCTATGAGCTTGCCGTGTCTTGCGGCACGTCTTATAAGTCGGCGAAGGACATAGCCCCTGCCCTCGTTCGACGGGATTATACCGTCGCTTATCATAAATGTAGCCGCGCGTATATGGTCGGTTATCGCGCGTATTGAAATATCGGTATTCGCGTCCTTACCGTACTGCTTACCCGAAATTTCACAGACCTTGTTGAGTATATTGCGTATCGTATCGACCTCAAACATATTGTCAACACCCTGCATTACGCAGGCAAGACGTTCAAGACCCATACCAGTATCAATGTTCTTGTGTTCAAGCTCGGTATACGTGCCGTCGCCCATATTATTGAACTGCGAAAATACGTTGTTCCATATTTCCATATAACGGTCGCAGTCGCACCCGGGTTTACAATCGGGAGAGCCGCAGCCGTATTTCTCGCCCCTGTCGAAATATATCTCGCTGCACGGGCCGCAGGGACCTGTTCCGTGTTCCCAGAAGTTATCCTCTTTGCCGAGGCGGACTATGCGCTCCTCAGGCACCCCGATAACATCGCGCCAGATAGCATAGGCTTCATCGTCCTCCTCATAGACCGAGGGCCAAAGTCTGTCCTCAGGGATTTCAAGGGTCTTTGTAAGAAATTCCCACGCCCACGGGATAGCCTCGTTCTTGAAATAGTCCCCGAACGAGAAGTTGCCGAGCATTTCAAAGTATGTGCCGTGGCGAGCGGTATGTCCCACCCTTTCAAGATCGGGAGTTCTTATACATTTCTGGCAGGTAGTGACGCGTTTTGACGGAGGAGTTACCTCGCCCGTAAAATACTTTTTCATAGGCGCCATACCCGAATTTATGAGAAGCAAAGACTTATCGTTATTCGGCACCAACGGGAAACTGCCCAAACGCAGATGACCCTTGGATTCAAAGAATGACAGAAATTTTTCGCGCAAATCGTTTAATGAGGTCCACTCCATACAAAACATCCTTAATACAAATTTAAAAATACCCAATCATTATATACCCCGCAAAAAAATTTGTCAACAAAAGACAGTCATTATGTATTTGAATATAAACGTGAATTGTAGTATAATATTTACAAAGACGGAGGTGTTTTTATGAAATTGACGTTTTTAGGCGCCGCGCACGAAGTTACGGGGTCCTGTACCCTGCTTGAAACGGGCGGCAAAAGAATTCTTATTGACTGCGGTATGGAGCAAGGCAGGGATATTTACGAAAACTGCGAACTGCCCGTACTTCCAGGTGAAATTGACTGCTTGCTTTTAACCCACGCTCACATAGACCACTCGGGGAAAATACCTATGCTTACGGCGGCGGGATTTAAAGGCAGTATATACGCAACGCTCGCCACAACTAAGCTGTGCGGTATAATGCTGCTTGATTCGGCGCACATTCAGGAATTTGAAGCGCAATGGCGAAACCGCAAGGCAAAGCGCTCGGGCGCCGAGCCGTATACTCCGCTGTATACCTCGGAGGACGCGCAAAAGGCTATGCGCCAATTTATTCCCTGCGACTACGG
>CAKSQT010000097.1 GCA_934486755.1 uncultured Eubacteriales bacterium
GTCAGGAGGAGCGCGCTCCTATGTGCGGCGTGCCATATCACAGCTGTGAGGGGTATATAGCGCGCCTTGTAGAAAATGGATATAAGGTAGCTATTTGCGAGCAGATGGAGGATCCCTCAACCGCCAAAAAACTTGTTGAGCGCGATGTTACAAGGATAATTACACCCGGAACCGTTATTGAAGACGCAATGCTTGACGAGGGCAGGAATAATTACCTTGCGGCTGTGTCCTTTTCGGACGGCGTAATAGGTCTTTGCTTTACCGACGCGTCAACGGGCGAAAGCCACGTTACCGCTGTTTCGGCTGACGGCGGTGAGGCTGCCGTTAAAAGCGAAATAACCCGTTTTTCTCCGAAAGAGGTTCTTATATCTGAGCAGTCAGCCGACCGCAAGGAATTGATTAAATTTCTAAAAGAGTATTTTGGCTGTGTTGTAACGGTTCGCAAACAAGAGAGCTTTGAATGCGCGGTAACCGAGCCGCTTTTGTTACAACAGTTTCATTCAGACGATATAACCGCGCTCGGTATCGAAAAAAACAGTGCGGAGCAGTCTGCTCTCGGTGCGGTTATCGAATATCTGCGTGAAACGGGAGTAAACGGCGAAATAGCCGTAAACAAGGTTGATGTATATAAGGAAAAACAGTATATGCGCCTTGATATGACGGCTATACGTAATCTTGAAATATGCGAAACAATGCGCTCAAAGTCAAAAAAAGGCTCGCTTTTGTGGGTGCTTGACAAAACAAAGACCGCAATGGGCAAACGCCTTATACGCAGTTGGATAGAAAAGCCGCTTTTAAGCATTAATGAGATAAATCTGCGCCAAAATGCTGTGGACGAGCTTTGCTCAAACCCGATTTTGCGTTCTGAGGCGGTAGAATACCTCAGCGGTGTGCGCGATATAGAACGCCTGACCGCGCGCATAGTTTACGGCACGGCAACGGCGAGGGATTTGGTTGCCCTTTCCTTTACCGCGCATAAATTTCCTCTTATAAAACAACTGCTTTCATCGGCACAGTGCCGTATGCTTAAATCTATCTGCGGCGAGATAGATACTTTAACGGATATTTCGGAGCTTATTGACCGCGCTATCGTTGATGAACCGCCTTTTACGGTAAGAGAGGGCGGAATTATCAAAAAAGGATACAGCGAGGAAGTGGATACGCTTCGTTCCGATATGGAAAACGGCGCCGATTATATTACCAAGATAGAGAATGCGGAGCGAGAACGCACGGGAATAAAAAATCTGCGTGTGCGTTATAACAAGGTCTTCGGTTATTATATAGAGGTAACCAATTCTTTCCTTGACCGCGTTCCCGACGATTACATAAGAAAACAGACCCTTACAAACTGCGAGCGGTTTATAACCGCCGAGCTAAAACAGCTTGAATCGCGCGTTCTCACCGCAAAGGATCGCGTTGTTCAGCTTGAATACTCGCTCTTTGACGAAATAAGAAAGACCGCTGCGGCGCAAATGAACAGATTTCAGACAACGGCATTTGCTATTGCTAAGTTCGATGTGCTATGTTCGTTTGCAAACGTGTCTTCGGAAAACCGCTATTGCCGTCCGCTTGTCAATTCGAGCGGAACGATAAGAATAGAGGGCGGAAGACACCCCGTTGTAGAACTGCTGTCGGATACTCCGTTTGTGTCCAACGATACCCTGCTTGACAGTACCGATAACACCTGCGCGGTAATAACGGGACCTAATATGGCGGGTAAATCAACATATATGCGTCAGGTCGCAATAATAACGCTTATGGCTCAATTAGGCTGCTTTGTGCCCGCCGTTTCGGCAGAAATCGGCGTTGTGGACGCAATTTTCACGCGCGTAGGCGCGTCGGACGATCTTGCTTCGGGCCAATCTACGTTTATGGTTGAAATGAGCGAGGTTGCCGACATTATCAAAAACGCGACTAAAAACAGTCTTTTAATACTTGACGAAATAGGCAGAGGCACTTCCACCTTTGACGGTATGGCTATCGCAAGGGCGGTGCTTGAATATGTTGCGGATAAACGCAAGCTCGGCGCAAAGGCGCTTTTTGCCACGCATTATCACGAGCTTACCGATATGGAAACCCAGATGAAGGGCATAAAGAATTATAATATCGCCGTTAAAAAACGCGGCGACGATATTATATTCCTGCGGCGTATCGTAAGGGGCGGCGCTGATGACAGCTACGGTATAGAGGTTGCAAAGCTCAGCGGCATACCCGATTCGGTAATAAAGCGTGCAAAAGAAATTCTTAAAAAGACCTTGGAAGACGGGGTTGTTACATATCAAAAATCATCAGAGCCAGTATCACAGTTGCCGATAGAAATGCAGGAAGCGTCCGATATAATGGGCGAGCTTAAAATAATGGATATAAACACGCTGACGCCCATAGAGGCGTTCGGAATTTTATCCGACTTGATAGATAAAGCAAAATCAGTATAAAAGGGAGGTGCAAAAATGCCTAAAATCAATGTTTTACCGAAAGAAGTATCGGAAATGATTGCCGCGGGGGAGGTTGTTGAACGTCCTGCTTCGGTGATTAAGGAACTCACTGAAAACTCTATCGACGCGGGCGCCGATAATATCACCGTTGAAATTCAGCACGGCGGTATTGCCTATATGCGCATAACCGATAACGGCTGTGGCATTGCTTATGACGATGTGCCGTTGGCATTTTTGCGCCACGCCACAAGCAAGATACGTATAGAGGACGATTTGAATTCAATATCTACCCTCGGTTTCCGCGGCGAAGCATTAGCCGCAATATCCTCGGTTTCGCGGGTAGAAATACTGACCAAAACACCCGAAGGTCAGTTCGGCACAAAATACGGTATTTCGGGCGGCGAACAAACAGAATACTGCGAAGCGGGCTGTCCTGACGGCACAACGCTCATAGTGCGCGATTTGTTTTTCAATACCCCCGCCCGAATGAAATTCTTGAAAAAAGACGTTTCCGAGGCGAACGCCGTAGCGGCGGTCGTTGACCGAATTGCTTTGTCGCACCCAGAAATAGCCTTTAAATTCATACGCGACGGAAAAACCGTTTTGAACACATCGGGCGACGGCAGCCTTAAAAACACGGTTTACAGCGTACTCGGAAAAGACTTCGCCACGTCAATTATTGAAGTAAACGGTGAAAATGACGGAATATCCGTTTCGGGATTTGTAAGCAAACCCGTTGCCTGCCGTCCTACACGGAATAACCAATTTACATTTCTTAACGGCAGATTGGTGCGCTCGGGCACAGTTACCGCGGCTGTTGAACAAGCCTATAAAAACAGCGCTATGATAGGGAAATTCCCTGGATTTGTGCTTAATATCGCTGTGCCGTGCAATACGGTGGACGTGAACGTTCACCCCGCTAAGACAGAGGTGCGCTTTTCGGACGAACGCAGGGTGTTCAATGCCGTTTACGGCGCTGTAAAATCCGCATTGACGGTCGGCGATACCAGACCTCAAATATCCGTTGCAAAAGGGTTTGACAGATTTCTTCACAGCGACGCAGGGCAGTTTAAGCAACAGGAAATTTCATCGCCGCAAACCGTGGCTGAAAAGGTTTATTTTACACATAACGACGTAAATAAGTACAGGGAAACCCCTCCTTTAAAAAGTGAACCTGTAACGGTACTTCACGATGACAACGTTCCTTTGTTCTACCGCAGTCCGACGGTTGTGCAAAGGCAGGAAACGCAGTCTGTTCAGCCTGCTCAATCTGTTCAAAAACAGGAAATACCTGCTCCTATGCCTGAGTCAGATAGAGATGAGAAAAACGTTGAGCGCGAATATGTGCGCCTTATAGGCGAGGCTTTCAATACATACATTATCGCCGAAAAGGGCAACAGCATTTTTATGATAGATAAGCACGCGGCTCACGAGCGCATACTTTTCAACAAACTTAAATCCGAACACACGGTTGAAGTCCAGCAACTTCTGTCGCCTGTCAGGGTAACGCTTGAAAAGGAAGAATACAACGCGGTTATCGGTAATATCGAAATTATGTTAAAAAGCGGATTTGAGGTTGAGGATTTCGGAAACGGCAGCATATTGGTTCGTGCAGTTCCGAGCGTGCTTGCGGGTCAAGATGTCGAAGCGCTTATTGATGAGGCGTCAAACGCGTTGCTTACAACGGCGTCGGTCGAGATAGAGCGTTTGGAAAACCTGTTTCATACCGTGGCTTGTAAAGCGGCTATC
>CAKSQT010000098.1 GCA_934486755.1 uncultured Eubacteriales bacterium
ATTATGAACGGCGACTTCGGATTGTATTACCAATTGCCGATGAACTCGGGTGCCCTTTATCCTGCCACGGATGTTTTGGAAACCTATGTTTATCGCGGACTTGTTCAAGGAAGTTACAGTCAAACTGCGGCGGTCGGTCTGTTCAAAAATGTTGTTGGGCTTATACTTGTGCTTTTGTCTGACGCATTTGCAAAAAAAATTGATCCCGAGTACGGAATGTTTTAAGGTGGGTGAAAAACGATGAAAAAATTCAGTGTAGGAAAAGGCATAATGTACGCGGCATTCTTTATTATAATGCTGACCTGTATTATACCGTTTATTTTAATAATTTCAATATCGTTTTCAACCGAGTCCGATGTTTTGAATGACGGGTTCAGGCTTATCCCCGAACATTTTTCCACAAGGGCTTACGAGGCGGCTTTTGAACAATTCGGACGTATATTAAAGTCATTCGGTGTTACATTTTTCTATGCCGCAATAGGTACGTTTCTTTCGGTTGCTATGATGGCAATGGCAGGTTATGTTTTGGCACACAAAGAATGCTACTTCAAAAAAGCGTTTACATTTTATTTGACGGTTACAATGTTTTTCAGCGGAGGGCTGGTTCCCACCTATTTGGTAATGACAAAGTTACTGCATTTGGGTGACACAATTTGGGTTTACATAGTGGGCGGTATAACACCATATACAATATTTGTTTTCAGAACTTATTTTAAGCAATTACCCGATTCCGTTAGTGAATCGGCTCGTATAGACGGCGCAACCGAAATGCAGGTTCTTTCAAAGGTAATCATTCCTATGTCAATGCCAGTTTTGGCTACTTTCTCATTCTTGGGATTTTCAAGCAGATGGAATGATTATACCATGACAATGTACTATATAACCGATCCTGATTTATACACTATTCAGTATTTGTTGCAAAACATTCTTAACGAAGCGTCAACTATTAAACAAATGCAGCAACAGTTGGGACTTGCACTTACAAAGAACGGGGTGATCCCGACCGAAACACTTAAATTTGCACTGTGCGTTCTCGGCTCAATTCCTGTTTTGATAATGTTCCCCTTCTTCCAGAGGTACTATTCTAAGGGTATGATAGTAGGTTCTGTTAAAGGGTGATATTATAAAATATTTTAAAAAGGTGATGTTATGAAAAAATTAATCAGTTTGGCATTGGCACTCTTGATGGTACTGGGTATTCTCAGCGGATGCTCGGGTAAAGGCTCTTCGGGCAAGAAAAAACTTGTCTGGGCAGTAGAATGGTCTTATCAAAAGGATTACGAAAAAGTTCTTAAAGAAGTAAACAAAGAGCTCGCTAAACTTATGGACGGCGTAGAGCTGGAATTCTTATTTGATACGTCATTTGCAAATAAATGGGATCTCTGGATGGCAGGCGGAAAACAAATCGATCTTGCTGTTTCCGGCTGGCCTATGCATCTTGATGAGACAATAATAAGTGGTTCATACATAGAACTTGATGATTTGGTAGACAAGTATGCTCCGACAATAAAGGAAGAGATGAAAAAGTATAACTACCAGTATCAGACCGGCAGTATGGACGGTAAACTCTACGGTGTTCCCAACATACAGATGTCTAACGGCGGCAATCAGGCTTATGTAGGTTTCCCCGCAGATTATAAAGATTTATTTGATATATCCGCATTTCAGAAATTGGTTGAAAATAATCCTAAGTCAGGCGAAGAGTTTTACCAGTTCTTAGACGGTTACCTCGCAAAGGCTTACAGCAGAGCAAAATCGTCAAACGAGGTAACTCCCGCAATTGACGCCGAGAACTTCTATCAGCGCTTTGTACGCAGAGGTTATCAGTTTATAGGCGGAACTTCATCCCTGCTTTGTTACGACCCGTATGATGAAAACGGCGGAGTAATAAACTTCTATGAAACCGAAGAGTTTAAGCAGTATATAAAATGGGCAAGCAAGTGGTATAAGGACGGTTATATTTCTAAGGATATATTAACCGGTTCCGGAAATACCGATAAATTCTATATGCTTGATGCGAACGCTTGGGATTTCAGAGCTACTGATGCCAACGAAGACGGCGTGGTAACTCCTGACGAGTGGACTGATACAAAGATTTTACGCGTTTCAACTATTCTGGATTCACAGCAGATAAAGGGAATAGTTGACGTCGGTGAGATTTCCACATATTTATCTATTCCGCGTACCGCTAAGTATCAGGTTGAAGCTATGAAGCTCATTGAACTGTTAAGACAGGATAAGGCAGAAAAGCTTCTCAACACTATTATATACGGTATTGAAGGCGTTCACTATGAAAAGACAGGTGACAGAACCGTAAAAGCATTTGAGTATCAGTCACAGGGAACGGCTGGCAGCTCATACGGTATCCCGTATTGGATGATTTCGAGCTCTATTGCAGAGAATAAATACATAGTTGAACCCTATGATATGCACACTTATGAGATTGCGTTAAAATATCATAACGAAATCGAGCCCAATATGAAACATGACAGATATTACGGAAAGTATGTTTCACGTAAGGAAGTTGAAAATAATCTGTCACAGATTAATGCCGTCAGAGAAGAGTTTGAAAAACAGCTTATCGGCGGTGTCTCGGAAGATTACAACGGTTTACTTAAAAAAGTTTGTGATAAGCTGTCAACAGCAGGTATTAAGGATGTAATTGACAATTATAATAAACAATTGAAATAAGGTAATATAATAAAAACCTGTCCGATGGATTGCGGTTCATTGGACAGGTTTATTGCATAATAAACACGCAAAGAATAGGTTACACTTTTCTTAAAAATATGATGAAAACCAAACCGAATAAAAATTTGGATGTTTGGAGTAGCCGAAGGCGACGAAATACATTTAAATTCGGCGTCTTTACGACACACTCGGATAGTCAACCAATACTTTTTTGGGCTGCTTGTGCGGCTACGGAAAGTCGGAAGAAGCCGACGACGGCAGTACGGTAACGCTTGTCGTGGCAATACCTTGGACTATCCTTATGCTGTTGTAAACGATTGAACATCATAACAAAAGCCTTTTTTAATACTGCCTCGGATACATGATGAGTGTTGCAACGCTGACCTGCAATGCCGTCCTTTGTGCATACCCATTTCGGATCTCCGTTTCCGCTTTTCTTCTTATATGCCCACCCACAATCACCGCAAATTATTCTGCCGCTGAAATTTTCAGATGCGCGTTTCTGACGGTTTCCGTATCGCAGCATATTCTTCTCAAACATCTTGCTGACAGTTTGAAAAACAGTCTTATCAATAATCGCCTGATGCGTATTTTCAACATAATATTTATCAACTTCACCTCTGTTCGGAATGTTCCGAAGCGATAACACAGGCGGCGTGTAAGACTTTTGATATAGGCTGTCTCCGCAATATTTTTCATTTGTCAGTATATACCGTACTCGTTCTTTTCCCCAAGGCTTTCCGATTACACCGTCCCGGTTTAAATCCGAAACAATTTTTCCGATTCCCTTACCTGCAATGTATTCGTTATATATTCTTTTAACAATCTCAGCTTCCTCGGGAATGGGAATCAGTGTTTTGTCCTCAGCCTTATAATGTCCGCCTCATACTTTGCAAGGAGCTTTGCCTGTTCGGTGTTGCAAAGGACCGTAATTGTGCTCGGAATCTCAAAGCTGCCGTCCTCGTTCTTCACAACGGAATCCTGGTCTATACCGCCTGCGGTAGTTGTGGTGATGACCTTCATGTATTTAAGCTCACCGGGAATAGCAGAGGTTCCCGCATTTTTATCTACGACGATAAGCGAGATAATATCTCCGTTTTGAAGCTTACCGGAAAGTCCTGCCGC
>CAKSQT010000099.1 GCA_934486755.1 uncultured Eubacteriales bacterium
TTTTAGCCTATTTTGCCACCCCCTAAAACATTGCGGAATCGGGATCGAGCTTTCTTACAACAGCGTTCGAGCCCAAAACCATAATAAGTCCCACGACGTTACACACAAGACCTACCGCCGAAGATACGCTCATATCGCCCGCAACAAGTCCTCTGTAAAGATAGGTCTGAACCGTATCCGTAACGGGATAGAGCGGACCCGAATCCATAGGAACCTGATAGAACAAACCGAAATCTCCGCCTAAAATGCTTCCCATTTTCATTATTGTTATGATACATATAAGCGGTATAAGCGACGGAATACCGATTTTTGTCCATTGCTTAAAACGGCTTGCTCCGTCAATAGACGCCGCCTCAAACAGGCTCGCGTCAAGCGACATCAGGTTTGCATAGTAAAGCACGCAGCCCATTCCGACGTTTTTCCATATATCGGCGAGCTGTAATATAAAGGGCCAATATTTAGGTTCTTGATACCAGTCCACCGTCTTAGCGCCGATAAGCGAAAGGAATTGATTTACCATACCGCCTGAATGGCTTAAAAGTATGTAAAATACATAAGCGCCTACGACCCAAGAAACAAAATACGGCATTAAAAGCCCTGTATGGTAAACACGCAACAGCTTGGGACTCGTAACCTCATATAGAAGTATTGCAAGGGTAACACCCGTTAGTATTCCTATAAAATGGAACATCAGCGAATATCCCATAGTGTTTCTCAAAACCCTGAATGCGTCGTTTGAAGTGAAGAAATAATCGAAATACTTAAATCCTACCCAAGGACTTCCCAATATTCCGTCAACATAGTTATAATCTTTAAATGCAACTACAACACCGAAGATAGGCAAATAATGAAATATCAACAAATACAGCGCCGCTGGCAAAACAAGCAACAAATAGGGTATATTCTTTTTCCAACTGGTTTTAGTGGTTGCTAAATCGCTTGCTTGCAGCTTCACTTTTCCTCGTCTCCTTCAATTTCATTATCTTCCGCCGTTATATCCGCGGGTCTATATTTTCTTGTCATTCTTATTACAAGAATTATCATAACAACAGTTGCGCAAAGCACCAAGAAGATAAGCACGCTTATTACTATTATCAAAATAGTCTCTGCCTGATTTCTTGTGTTTTGAACCGTTATTTTGGTTTCCAGATCCTTTGCCTTTTCGACGGTGTCCGTACCGTCCTGACCGTCAGCCGACGACTCGGTCTGAGTATCTCCGCCGCTCTCGGTACCCTGTGCCGCCTGACTTTCTGTGGCGGCAGGAGCATTCGAGGTTCCCGGAACAAAGGCGTCCGCCGATTTTATAACGGGGGACGTTTTGAGCTTAGGAGTTGTGACTCCGTCGGTTATCCAGCCGTCAAGCCCCGCAAACTTTTGGAGAATTTCCGCAGGCGCGGCTGCTCCGAATCCCATTTGCAGACAGCCTGCCTCGTTGCTCACCCAGCAGTTGTTTACCGCGTTTTTAGATGTCGGAGCATTGGTTCTGCCGACGATTTTTGAAAGCGTATAACAATTGGAAACTATTTTTTCAAGTTTATCATACTGGCTTACACCTATAAATCCTGCTCCCGCGGTAAGCGTTCCTTCGCAATAACAGTTGGTTATTCGCGAATCGGTATCCGCCTTGCCGAAGCAGGCGCCGCTGTTATTAGGTGACGCAGGGGCATTAGTCGTACCGTTAAACCAACATTTATCTATTGTTGACGTCTCTATCATACCGACAAGACCGCCGATATTATAGTATCCGATAGAACCGACTGTGCCTTCGGCAGCGGAGTTTTTAATACTTCCGTTTCTAAGCAGTCCCGCAAAGGCGCCGACACTGTTTGTTTTCGCGTCTATTGCTCCGCTCACATAGCAACCGCTTATATTTGTGTTTTTGGCAATTCCTATGAGTATGCCGGACGCCATTTCGTCCTGCCCCGGATTCCAGGTGCCGTTGGCATTCTGCTTGTGTTGACCTATTACGGTATTTGTAACCTTGGCGTTAAGAACATAAATATTCTTAAATGTAGCGCCGTCGGTCGCACCGAAAAGAGCCGCTTCCCAATGGGAATTGTTTTCGGAATAGTCAGGATAGTTGTTCGACTCAAACGCGTGACCGTTCTTCTCGCCCGCGTCGTTATATACCGTAAGATTTTTTATGGCGTAAAGCGGCGCGCCATCCTCACCCAAATCACAGGTAAAGGTGCCCTTAAACGGTTTTGCGAGGAATCCTATCGGAGTAAAATTACCCGCCGAACTCAGGTCAATAGTATTGCCGAGCTTGTAGTAAGCCGACGGTTTATCCGCCATTGCTTTTAACTGTTCGACGTTCGTTACTATGTACGGACTTTTCTTTGTTCCCTTTCCCTCATAGCTTGCCGCAGACGTCGGTAAAGCGAGCATTGCCGCCATACTCATAAAAATTGCCGTTGAAACAACTATTGAGAGAATTTTGGCTTTGATGTTGTGAATGTGCATAAAATATCCTCCTTTTTTACACTTACAATTATATCACTGTGTTAAATCGTTGAAAACTATCCAAATTTTTCTGATAGGGTGTTTTTTTACCGATTGGAACAAAAACAATCCTCATATCACATAAAAATACGGACATAATCTACAATGAAATTATGCCCGTACAGTTTTTAGCCCTTTATTATTTTCTTGTATGTATAAAATGAATCCTTTGGTATTCGTTTTTTGGTATCGTAATCGACATAAACCAGTCCAAAACGCTCGCGCATAGCCGACGCCCACTCAAAATTATCCATAAACGACCAATGCATATATCCCCTAACGTCGGTACCGTCCTCAATCGCTTTTGAGAGCTTGCCGAGATAACGCTCTATGTAATCGCACCGCTGCGGATCGTGAACCTTGCCGTCAAGCTGGACCCAATCGGTTCCCGACATACCGTTTTCGGTTACGAATATCGGCTTTTTATATCTTTCATAAAGAAATTTCGGTCCCCAATACAGCGCTTCGGGAACGACCGTTGTTTTATTTGCGGTAAGTCCCGTAAGTTTTCGGCACCTTTTATATCCTTTTTCGCAGGAACCGTCATATTCATAATACGAACCGCCGTATATGTTCTGACAGTAAAAATCTATCGGCTCGCTTATTATTTTAAGGTCTTCTTCCCAACCGCTCGGCAGATACTTTTTAAGCTGCGGTATATCGGGATATTTCCCGAATATAACGGGATCGCTCCACCAGCTTATCGTGTGAAACCAACCCTCTGCATCACAGTTGAAATAGCAATTTCTTGCCGCCTCAATGTCTTCTTGTGAGTCGGTATACGGAATCGGAACGTCGCCGCACGGCGCGTATCCCACCTTGCAGCCGTATTTGTGTAACGCTTTGACAGACAGACCGTGTCCTTTGAGCATATTATGCGCCATCGGTATAAGCTCGTAATCGCCCAACCCTTTTATTCCCGGCGGGAAATAACCCGAATCATAACCGAGCGGCAAAAAGCACTGCGGTTCGTTTATCGTAATAAAATTCTTGACCCTGTCGCCGAAGTATTTGCCGACGGTATCGGCGTAGTATTCCATCCAATACGGACTTTCGGGATTGCGCCAGCCGCCTTTGTTTTCAAGAGCCTGCGGATAGTCAAAATGAAACAGCGTGATATATGGCGTTATTCCGTATTCAAGACATTTATCTATTATACCGTTGTAGAAC
>CAKSQT010000100.1 GCA_934486755.1 uncultured Eubacteriales bacterium
GATTGAGGTTGTATGGGCTATGTCATACATCTCATAGTCAAATTCTTTCTTCATATTGAGGGCTTCATAGATGTCATAATCGACAATGTCGCCGTTCTGCATTGCAACGACCCTGTTGCCTATTCCCTTTTCAAGGAGTTTTACAGCGGCATAGCCCATATGGGTAGCCATTACACGGTCGCGAACGGTAGGACTGCCGCCGCGTTGAACGTGTCCGAGAACCGTAGCACGGGACTCGATGCCTGTTTTTTCTTCTATTGTTTCGGCAATTTTTTCAACGCCGCCGACGCCCTCGGCAACAACCACGATAAAGTGCTTTTTACCTGTCTTCTGTGTAGCGATTATCTTATTAACAACATCGTCTATCGGCGTTTCGATCTCGGGAACGAGAATAGCCGTCGCGCCTACCGCAATACCTGTCTGCAAAGCGATATAACCCGCACGTCTTCCCATAACCTCAACAACGCTGCAACGGTCGTGCGACTGTGCGGTATCGCGAATTTTATCAACCATTTCCATCGCGGTATTCATAGCCGTATCAAATCCTATTGTATACTGCGTTGACGAAATATCGTTATCAATCGTACCAGGAACGCCTACGCACGGTATGCCGTGCAAAGAAAGGTCGCGCGCGCCCCTGTAAGAGCCGTCGCCGCCGATTACAACAATACCTTCTATTCCGAATTTTTTACAGTTGTTTATAGCCTCGTTCATACCCTCTTCGGTTTTGAACTTAGGACTTCTTGCGGTATAAAGCACCGTGCCGCCTCTATGGATAATATCAGATACGGAGCGCACGTCAAGATCAATTATATCTCCCTCAATTAAACCGTTATATCCGCGGCGTATTCCCTTAACAGTCATACCGTTTGCTATTGCGGTTCTAACCACCGCGCGCACCGCGGCGTTCATACCAGGGGCGTCTCCCCCGCTTGTAAGCACACCTATTGTTTTCATCACATATCATCTCCAAATAAATGCTAAATTCAAGTATAACTTATAAATGTTAATTTTTCAACAATATTTTTATCATTTAATTAATTTTACGTTTTCGCCGCCCAATATATCGGAAAGCCGCCGCAAAAGTTCAGAATCGGGAGATATATTAAGCGACTGCGGAGCAGAGAGCTTTCTGCCGTTTGACGTACAGTAGATATAAACGGGCATACCGCCGTGAAATTCGGAAAGCGTTTTCTTCACTGACTCAAATTCACCCGACTGCAAGCTCTCTACCTTTAAATATAAACCGTTTTTATAGGTTTTAGCCGTGGAAATATTTTTCGCGGTTTCGGGTATAAGCTCCGCGCGCTCGCATATTATTTCGGGGTCCCTGTCCTCCATTTCCGACACCTTGCCCGTTAATACTATCGGCTTGCCCGAGCTTAACACCGATTTATACATAGCAAGAGCGTTTGAAAACACCGTGACATCGACAGAGCCGCTTAAATCTTCAAGCAACGCGGAACCGATAACGTTATTGTTTTTCAGTTGGCGAACCTTTAATCCCGTTACTATTCCCGCAATTTTTACCCGCTTGCCGTCGTTTATTTTCCTTGATATAATATCTGCCGTTTTGGTCATTCCCGACGACAGAACAAAACCCTTATATTCGTCCATCGGGTGTCCCGACATATAAAGACCCGTCGCCTCTTTCTCCATTGCAAGCAGCATTTCGCGCGGCATTTCCTCGGATTTTTCGAGCTTATAGTCAAAATCGGCTTCCATTTCTCCTAACAAATTCATTTGTCCCTCGGAGGAAAAACGGCGCTCGTTTTCCGCTGCCGCCATTACGGGGTCTATGGAAAACAACATTTGTCTTCGGTTGTCTTCAAGTCCGTCAAGCGCACCGCTTTTAATTAATCCCTCAATTGCACGGCGGTTGAGTTCCCTGCTTTGATTTCGCTTGCAAAAATCATACATCGAGGTATATTCGCCCCCGCGGCGGTTTTCTATCAGCTTTTCAATTACTCCCTTGCCGAGATTTTTGACCGCCATAAGTCCGAAGCGGATATTACCGCCGTCAGGAGTAAATCCTGCGCGGCTCTTATTAACGCTCGGCGGCAAAACTTTTATACCGATCCTGCGGCACTCGGCGGTATAAAGCGCGACCTTTCCTACGCTGTCCATCATACTTGTCATCAGTGCCGAAAAATACTGCGACGGATAATGGCATTTAAGATATGCCGTTCGGTAGGCAACAACCGCATAGGAAGCGGCGTGCGCCTTATTGAAGGCATAGGAGCTGAACGCCGACATATCGTCGAATATTTTTTGCGCCGTTTGCTCGCTTACTCCCCGATTCACCGCGCCCTCGCAGAGAACGTTCCCGTTTTCGTCCCTTTCGCCGTAGATGAAGAACTGTCTTTCACGCTCCATAACGGCGTGTTTTTTCTTTGCCATTGCGCGTCTTACTATATCCGCCCTGCCGAGCGAATAGCCCGCAAGGGTACGGAACACCTGCATAACCTGCTCCTGATAGACGATGCAACCGTAGGTGACGTCAAGTATCGGCTTTAACAGCGGCGTATCGTAGGTGACGTCCTGCGGATGGTGGCGGTTATGGATATATTTTGGTATTGAATCCATAGGACCAGGTCGGTATAGAGAAAGGATTGCCGTGAGATCCTCAATACTTTCGGGAACGAACTGCCTTAAAACGTTCTTCATACCCTCGGACTCAAATTGAAATACGCCGTCTGTCAATCCCTTTGACATCATTTCATAAGTCGCCTTATCGTCAAGACTTATTTTTTCTATTGAAAAATCAGGGTCGTTTTCTCTTATAAATTCCTCGGTATCCGCTATAACCGTAAGGTTTCTAAGTCCCAAGAAGTCCATTTTCAAAAGACCTATTTCTTCAAGCGCCGTCATAGTATACTGCGTGACTACCGCCTCGTCATTAACGGCAAGCGGAACATAATCCCACACGGGTCGGTCGGCTATAACCACGCCCGCGGCGTGGGTGGACGCGTGCCTCGGCATACCCTCCAATTTAAGGGACATATCTATCAATTCTCTTATCTGGGTGTCGTTATTATAAAGCTCGCGCAGCTCCGAGGAGCCCTCCATAGCACGGCTTATTGTTATTCCCACCGACTGCGGAATCAGCTTTGCAACACGGTCGCAGACGGCATAAGGCACGTCAAGCGCACGACCGACATCGCGGACAGCGGCACGCGCCGCCATAGTTCCGAATGTAACTATTTGGGAAACGCGGTCGCTTCCGTATTTTTCAACAACGTAATCAATCACCTTTTGGCGGTTGACATAGCAAAAATCTATATCAAAATCGGGCATTGACACTCTTTCGGGATTTAAAAAGCGCTCAAAATAAAGGTCGTATTTAAGCGGATCTATTCCCGTTATACCTATGCAATACGCCGCAAGGCTCGCCGCGCCCGAACCTCGCCCAGGTCCTACGGGTATATTATGCGTCTTAGCATAATTTACAAAATCGGCAACTATCAG
>CAKSQT010000101.1 GCA_934486755.1 uncultured Eubacteriales bacterium
TCACCAACGCGACAACGAGCGTCTGCTTAACACGTTGAAAAAACTGCGCGACCTCGGCAATACCCTTATAGTCGTGGAACACGACGAAGACACTATGCGTGCCGCCGATTATATTGTTGATGTCGGTCCGGGTGCGGGTATACACGGCGGAAAGATAGTCTGTGCGGGTACGTTAAGCGAAATTGAAAAATGCAAAGAGTCCATCACTTCGGATTATCTTACAGGACGCAAAAAAATTCCCGTTCCCGAAAAACGCAGAAAAGGCAACGGTATGTTTTTAACCGTGAAAGGCGCCGCAGAAAACAACCTTAAAAACATAAATGTCAAATTGCCTCTCGGTGAGTTTATTTGCGTGACAGGAGTTTCTGGGAGCGGTAAATCATCGCTTGTAAACGATATAATTTATAAGGTTCTTGCCAACAAACTAAACCGTGCCAAAACGATACCAGGAAAATACAAAACATTTGACGGGATTGAAAACCTCGATAAGGTAATTGATATAAACCAATCCCCCATCGGAAGAACGCCGCGTTCAAATCCTGCCACCTATACAGGGGTGTTTAACGATATACGCGAGTTGTTTGCTTCAACCAAGGACGCAAAAATGCACGGTTTTAATGCGGGGCGCTTTTCATTCAACGTTAAAGGCGGACGTTGTGAGGCCTGTCAGGGCGACGGAATTTTAAAAATAGAAATGCATTTTCTGCCTGATATTTATGTTCCTTGCGAGGTCTGCGGCGGCAGTCGTTACAACCGCGAGACGCTCAATGTTAAATACAAAGGAAAGAGTATACACGACGTCCTTGAAATGACGGTTGAAGAAGGAATGAATTTCTTTGAAAGCATACCGAAAATACACCGTAAGCTAAAAACACTATTTGATGTCGGACTTGGATATATAAAAATCGGGCAGCCTGCCACTACCCTTTCGGGCGGCGAGGCTCAACGCGTGAAATTGGCAACCGAACTTTCAAAACGCAGTACGGGCAAAACAATTTATATCCTTGACGAGCCGACAACAGGTCTTCACACAGCTGATGTTCACAAGCTGATCGACGTACTGCAAAGACTTGTTGATACGGGTAACACCGTGCTTGTTATTGAACACAACCTTGATGTTATAAAAACCGCCGATTATATAATTGACTTAGGTCCCGAGGGCGGTGACAGAGGCGGAACTGTCGTATGCAGCGGTACGCCTGAAAAGATTGCAAAGTGCGAAAAGTCATATACAGGCATTTTTTTGAAAAATATGCTGTAAATTTACACATTATTCATCAATGCGTGCAATTATGCGTATAAAATATAATTCGAGGTGGATTGATTTTTGTTTGGTTATATAAGGGTGGATAAGTCGGAGCTAAAAATCAAAGACTATGAGATGTACAAGGCGGTATACTGTACTCTTTGCCGTAAGCTCGGAAGAAAGTACGGTATTCTTTCAAGATTGACTTTAAGTTATGATTTTACATTCCTTGCCCTGCTTAATATGTCACTTAAAAACTCCTGCGATATGATTGAACGCAAGAGGTGTGCTTTTAATCCGCTGAAAAAATGTAACTATTGCAAAAACGATTCCGAACTTGATATGCCTTCTGCCGCGGCAATGATAATGCTGTATTACAAACTGAAAGACGATATTTATGA
Organism: uncultured Eubacteriales bacterium; assembly: GCA_934486755.1. Lineage (GTDB taxonomy): Bacteria > Bacillota > Clostridia > Oscillospirales > Acutalibacteraceae > UBA737. Next base: position 1,648 of record CAKSQT010000101.1, read on the forward strand.
CGAACACGGCATAAAAAAACTTTTAAAAACTTTACTTTTACCGATATTTTCAGGTGCCCGTAAAAAAGCCGCAAAGCAGTACCCTGCAATTGAAAACATTGTCGGCAGTTTTATAGAAAAACAGCGGATACTTGAAAAAAACGCCTGCCGTTCTATTGATGAGGCGGCTGATCCTACCGCGGCGGCACTATCGGAAATTCTTGCGCTGTGCAGTGACAATGCTTCACAAAAGCGGGTCTTAAACCGACTGGGTTACTGTCTTGGAAGATACATTTATATTTTAGACGCCGCTTGCGACCTTGAAAAGGATATTAAAAATAATTCATATAACGTATTAAAATACGACATTGTCGGTTCACCCCGCGAATATGCACGCGAAAGAACCGTTGGGCAGTTGTATATTTGTGCTAACGAGGCCGCAAAAGCGTTTGAATTGTTAGATATTAAAAAATACAAACCAATTCTCGGGAATATAATATATCTCGGTTTGGAGGATACATTTAAAAAGGAGTTAAACAAATGAACGATCCGTATGCCGTACTCGGCGTAAGCAAAAACGCGTCTGATGAAGATATTAAAAATGCCTACCGTGAGCTTGCGCGAAAATACCACCCCGACAATTATACCGATAATCCTCTCTCTGATCTTGCCGATGAAAAAATGAAAGAGATTAACGAGGCATACGATACCATTATGGCTCAGCGCAAGAGCGGCCGTCATCAAAACACAGGCGGTTCGGCATATAATTCAAATGCGTCTTCATCGTTCCCTGATGTACGCAATCTTATAAATCAGGGACGTCTTGAACAGGCTCAGGAGGTGCTTGACGGTGTTCCGCCGCAATCGCGGGACGCCGAATGGTATTTTTTAAACGGCACGGTTCTTTACCGCAGAGGTTGGTTTGACCAAGCATATACAAGTTTTGCGACAGCGTGCCGAATGAATCCTGCCAATCCCGAATACAGGAACGCGCTTAATCACGCACAGCGTCAGTCGCAGCGCCAATACAACCCTTACAGAAGCTACGACGGCGGCAGCTCGTGCGGTGCCTGCGACGTATGTTCAAGCCTGCTTTGCGCCGATTGCTGTTGTGAATGTATGGGCGGCGATTTGATTCCCTGCTGTTAGGTAAGCGGTAATAAACAGAACCCGCCTAGGTGATAGAATTGAAACAGACTTTTAAAATTACATTTTGCGGCATAATTGTGGCCCTTGCGGCTGTATTTATGCTGTTTTCATATTTTCCGTATCTTACATACGCAATTCCCGCGGCATCGGGACTGATGATGATGATTCTTGTCATAGAATTAGGCGAAAAATGGGCTTTTTGCGCCTTCATCGCCTCATCTGTGATAGTATTTCTGACAGCCGAAAACGAAAGCAAATTAATGTATATATGCTTTTTGGGGTATTACCCGATTTTAAAGGCAATAATAGAAAAAATCGGCAAACAGACTTTGGAATGGATACTTAAAATTGTTGCTTTCAACACCGCAATAATTATAGTTTATTTAATTTTCTCAAATCTCTTCGGAATAAGCACCGAGGATTTCAACGAACTTGGCAAATACGGTGCTTATATCTTTTTAGGTATCGGAAACATAACCTTTATAATTTACGATTTTGCTATTTCACGTCTTGCGGGATTTTATATGATAAAACTTCATCCCAAAATTTCGCAAATGTTTAAAAACTGAATTTACTATGCAAA
>CAKSQT010000102.1 GCA_934486755.1 uncultured Eubacteriales bacterium
GGCTTACGGTAATACTGCTCGCCGTGTGTGCGGTCGCGGTGTGCGTTGTGGTGATTGTGTGCGTCTTTGCCTTTATTCCGAACAATAAAAATGCGCTTGTCGGCACGTGGGAATATAACGACAGTATCCACTACACCTTTGAAGAAAACGGCAAGGGACATATAGCCGATTCAGGCTACGAGTATAAATATTCTTACAAATATGATAAAAGCGAGATAAAACTTGACTTTGAAGACGATTTTATTGTAGACTGCGTCTATAAATATTCCGTTTCGGGCGATGAGCTTACGCTTATCGGAAGCACGGGCACCGACGGCGGAACTTACACACTTAAACGCGCCGAACACTAAATAAACTAAAATCAATATTTCGGGAGAGAATATATGAGATTTTATGAAAATCCGCTTAAAACAAGCGAAAACCGTATGCCGCCGAGAAGCTATTATATCCCCGAAGGCGCGGCAGAGTATAGGTTGCTTAACGGTAAATGGCGTTTTGCCTTTTTTGAGGACGGCAACCCCGACAGCGATTTTGAATGGGATAGCATAGATGTCCCCTCCTGCTGGCAGTCGCTGGGTTATGAAAACCCGAACTATACAAATATAAACTATCCGTTTGCGTTTGATATGCCCTATGTTCCGAATATCAATCCCGTCGGCGTGTACGAACGCGATTTTGATGTGTCGGACGAGTCAAAGGAACTGTATATCGTGTTCGAGGGCGTGTCCTCCTGCGGCGTGCTTTATGTGAACGGCGAATATGTCGGCTTTACACAGGGCAGTCACCTCCAAGCCGAGTTTGACATCGGGAAATACGTAAAAAACGGCGTAAACACCGTGCGAATGTACGTTTATAAGTGGTGTTGCGGCAGTTATATCGAGGATCAGGATCAATTCAGATTTAACGGAATTTTCCGCGACGTTTACCTGCTTTCAAGACCTAAGGGTCATATTTTTGACATTGATATTCGCACGGTCGGCGAGAAAATCGTTTGCTATGCGGACCGTGACTGCACCGTGACGCTGCTTGACGGCGGCGAGCTTATAGGCATCGCTATGCTTAGCGGCGGCACAGCGGAATTTGACATCCAAAACCCGACCTTGTGGAACGCCGAACAGCCGTATCTCTACACCGTGAAATTCGAGGCGGCAGGAGAGGTAATTACCCGTAAAATAGGCTTCCGCACCGTTAAAGTGTCCTCGGAATATGAAATTTTAATTAACGATACCCCCGTAAAGCTCAGGGGTGTGAACCGACACGATACCGACCCCAAAAAGGGCTGGTATATGACCGACGGCGATATTCTCCGCGATTTGGAGCTTATGAAGGAGCTTAACATCAACACAGTCCGCACAGCGCACTATCCGCCCACCCCAAAATTTCTTGATTTCTGTGACGAGTTGGGATTTTACGTCATTCTTGAAACCGATAACGAGGCGCACGGGGTATTAAGACGTTACCCGAATGTTGATTACAGATACGACTCCGAGAGTACCGATTGGCCTGGCACCAACCCCGATTGGAAAAAGGAACATATCGAGCGTATTCAGCGCGCGTATGAGCGCGATAAGATCCACTCTTCAATAATTATGTGGTCAATGGGCAACGAAAGCGGCTACGGCGAGAACCATAAAGCGATGATGCGCTGGGTAAAACAGCGCGACGATACACGCCTTGTGCACTACGAGGGCGAGTCGTATGCGGGCGAAACCGAGCTGTCCGACGTTTTCTCGGTTATGTATCCGTCGGTTGAGGGCATTGTTGAAAAGGCGGAGGATAAAAACCTTAAATGCCCGTATTTTATGTGCGAGTACGCTCACGCTATGGGCAACGGCCCAGGCGGAATCTGGGACTATTGGGAAGAAATATACCGCCGCAAAAAATTGATCGGCGGCTGTATCTGGGAATGGTGCGACCACGCTGTGCTTGAAAACGGCGTTCAGAAATACGGCGGTGACTTTAAAGGCGAGCTTACGCAGGACGGGAACTTCTGCTGTGACGGAATGGTGTTCTCCGACCGCTCCTTCAAGGCGGGAACCTACGAGATAAAAAACACCTACGCTCCGTTCAGAATTGCACTTTGCGACGGCGGCATAACCGTGACCAACTGCTTCGATTTTACCTCGTTTGACGGGTATGAGTTTGAATATACCGTTGAGTGTGACGGCGAAACGCTCGAAAAGCGCATTGTAACCGCAAACACCAAACCTCACGAGAGCTTTAATATCCGCATAACCTGTGATTTGCCTGAGGAATGTCGGCTCGGCGGTTATATTTCCGTCCGTATGTCGGAAAGGAACGGCAGGGAGCTTGGCATTTTGCAGGAACAGCTTCCCGTAAAGATAGTAAAAAGGGAAGAAAATTTGCAAAAGGCGGAGCTTGTCGAAGACAGGCTTAATGTAATCGCTCAGGGCGACGGTTTTAGGTATGTTTTCTCAAAACAGCTCGGTAATTTTACGAGCATAGTTATCAACGGCGCCGAGCAGCTGCTTTGTCCCGTTAAACTGTCCTACAACCGCGCGTGTACCGATAATGACCGCAATATAGCGGCGCTTTGGAACAATGTGAACATCTGGCAGGGCGAAAATTACGACTGTGTTTTCAACAATGTCCGCAAGGTCGTGACAGACGGCAACCGTATCACCGTTACAGCCGTTGCGGGCGGCATTTCGCGCAAGCCGTTTTTCAATTATACTCTAACAGCCGAATTTTTTACCGACGGCAGCGTTAAAATCTCGCTTGACGGCAATATAAGAGAAAACGCATATTGGCTTCCGCGGCTTGGATTTGAGTTTAAACTGCCGTACGGCAAAAGTAAATTTGAATATTTCGGCAACGGTCCGCTTGAAAGCTACCGCGATATGACGCACCACGGTTTTATCGGCAAACATTCGTCGTCTGCCGATGATGAATATGTAAACTACGTGCGTCCGCAGGAACACGGCAACCATACCGACTGCCGCGAGCTTGCAATTGAAAATTCACTCAGATTTACGGCGGAGGATAAAATGGAAATATCCGTTTTGCACCATAGTACGGAACAGATAGCCGCCGCGAACCACACCGACGAGCTTGAAAATTCAAACGGCACTCATATAAGGGTGGATTACAAGGTATCGGGTATAGGAACCAATTCCTGCGGTCCCGCATTGCCCGAAAAATACCGCCTTAGCGAAAAGAATATCCATTTCGGATTTACTATCGGGATATAATTACCCGACGTAATCGCGGACAAATAAAACAATCCCTCATTCAGCAACGCTGAATGAGGGATTGTTTTCGTAGGACAACCACTGGCTTTGCCAGTGGGAAAAAAGCTTTAGCTATGGACAGAATAAAAACTCCTTGATAT
>CAKSQT010000103.1 GCA_934486755.1 uncultured Eubacteriales bacterium
GCCATACCCGTAAGTATATCGTCTATTATCGCCATAGGCTCCTCTGTACGGGGATTATCGCTTGTAACAATTACGTAATCGGCGTTATGAACCGCTATATTACCCATAATCGGACGTTTTGTTTTATCGCGGTCGCCGCCGCAGCCGAATACAACAATAAGTCGGTTTTTCTCGCACTCTTTAAAGGTTTCGAGTATATTTTTCAATCCGTCGGGTGTGTGTGCGTAATCTATTATTATTGTGAAATCACGGTCCGAGGGCACAACCTCTGCCCTGCCCTTTACTCCTTCAAGCGAGCCTATTGCCTGAACCGCCCTATCAAGCGGTATACCGAGTTCCAACGCGCATACTGCCGCACACATAGAGTTGTATACGGTAAATCTGCCGCCCGTCTTAACCTTTATATGGCTTATAATGCTGTCGCTTACAAGCTCGTATTCAACGCTTGCGGGTTTATATTTTATTGCCTTTGCGCTGTATGTGGAATCATTTCCCGTAGAATATGTCACTATGCGGCAATCAAGTCCCTCTTTAAGCTCCGACGCATACGGGTCGTCATTATTGATGATAGCGGTCTTACACATACGGAACAGTTTTTTCTTGGCGGCAAGATAGTTTTCCATTGTCTTGTGGTAATCCAAGTGATCCTGTGTAAGATTTGTAAATATAGCCGCCTCAAAATTTAGATTATATATACGCTTTTGGTCAAGCGCGTGGGACGACGCCTCCATTATTACATAGGTACAGCCCTTAGCTTTCATAAGAGCAAACAGCGAGTTAAGCTCATACGCGTCGGGGGTTGTGTTATGCGAAGCCACCGTTTCATCGCCTATCATATTTTGAATAGTGCCGATAAGACCAACCTTAAAGCCTGCTGTCTCCAATATTTTTTTAAGCATATACGTTACAGAAGTCTTGCCGTTGGTTCCTGTAACGCCCACAAGTTTAAGACTGTCGGCAGGGTTGCCGAACCACTTTGCGCAGATTTCGGAATAGACAGTTCTTGTATCTTCGACCACAACCTGATTTTCAATTCCCAAATCACGCTGAGCAATTATAACCGCGGCGCCGTTTTCAAGCGCAGAGGCGGCATATTTATGACCGTCCTGCACGGTGCCGACAATACAAATAAATGCGTAGCCCTTTTTCACTTTAAGCGAATTACAGGTGATGCCCGTTATTTCAACTTCCGAAACGCTTGCACTGCAATCTGGCAACAATTCTTTTAATTTCATTTTTATCTCCTATTCTGCCGCAAAATCTGCGGAACTTTCGTCTCTGAAATACACCGTTACTATCTGTCCTGCGGGTACGCTTGCTCCCGCCTCAACGCTCTGTCGGTAAGATTTCAAACCGCTTGTCGATGTATTACCCGAAAACTCGATATTTATACCCGCGCTTGCCGCCGCCGCATTTGCCTCGGTAGCGGTAAGACCGACGAGATTCGGAACTGTTACAGACATTCCAGAATCACCGTCTGTATACAGTATGACCACGCCGCCGTTATAAATAGAGCTTCCCGCCTCGGGTAACTGCCGCAGAACCGTCTCTCCGTTTCCTACGACCTTATAGCTCAGATTTGCCGAGTTTATCTTGCCCTTAGCGTCGGATATATTGCTTCCGACGGTGTCAGGAACACTCTTAGCAAGGCTTTTAAGCTCGTTTTCGGTATACTGAGGTTCATAACCGAGGTAAGGCAGTGCGTCTGCCATAATTTTGGCGCAAACAGGCGCCGAAATAGTACCGCCGTAGAACTGACCCGCCGTCGGTTCGTCAAGCAGAACCAGCACGGCTATTTGGGGATCGTCTATCGGGGCGAATGTAACACAGGAGCCTATGTATATATCGCGTCTGCCTGTTGTAAGTATCTTAGAAACCTTTTGGGAAGTACCTGATTTAGCGCCCACTCTGTATCCCGCTACGTAAGAATTTTTTACGCCGTTCTGCGCAACGTATTCAAGCAGTTCACGCATTGTAGCGGACGTTGTATTGGATATTACCTGACGCTTATACCCTGTCGATTTTGTTTCCACTACCTTGTTGTTTTCATCAAGTATTTTGCTTACAACGTGCGGCTGAACAAGATAACCACCGTTAACCGCGGCAGAAACAGCCGTTATCAGCTGCATAGGCGTGACGTTAAAGGTTTGACCGAATGAAGAAGAAGCAAGCTCGGTGGGTCCCATTTTTTCCTCTTTATGGTACGTTGAAACCGCTTCGCCGGGCAGGTCAACTCCTGTTTTTTCAGTGAAACCGAACGCCTTAAAGTATTTAGAAAATGTTTGAGTTCCGATAAGGCTGCCTATTGTTATAAACGCTGGGTTGCAGGAATTAGATATTGCCTGAGCAAGATTTTGAACCCCGTGACCGCTTGTTTTATGGCAGTGATAGGTGTTTCCCGCGACATTTATTACATAAGAGCAGTTAAAAGTGCTTTTTTGGTTTATAAGGTTTTCTTCAAGACCTATTGAAGCCGTTACTATTTTGAACACCGAACCGGGCTCATAGGTATCGGATACCGCCTTATTACGCCATTGCTTATTCAAAAGCTCGGATTTCAGCTTTGATTTTTCTTCTTCGTCTGCCGTTTCGTCAACCTTTTGTTGATCTGCCGCTGAAAGAACAAACGGCGTGTTGGGATTGAAGTCGCCCTTTACAGCGACCGCAAGCAATTCGCCCGTGTTTACATTCATAACAACAGCCGCGCCGCGTTCCGCAACAAGATTTTCTTCGACAGCCGCCTGCAAATACTTTTCGGCGGTGTACTGTATATATGAATCTATTGTGGTAACCACCGATTTACCCTTTGTGGCTTCTTCAACCTTTTCATAGGTGAACGGCATATCCGTTCCTGCGGCGTTTTTAGCGGCAACCACACGTCCCGCTACGCCTGTAAGGTCGTTGTCATAATAGCTTTCTATTCCTGCAAGACCCTGATCGTCGTCGCCGACAAATCCCAAAACAGCCGAAGCGAGGGTATCGTTCGGATAGTAGCGTTTTGTTGTTTCATCAAGACCGACATACCGTGTTATTTCAAGTTTTTTATTATCGGATATGAACTTACGCACACTGTCCGCCGTGGATTTTTCTATCTTCTTTTTAACGATTACATAATACGAGTTCTTGCCTGTATAATCGTATATCTTTTCGTAATCCATTTCAAGTATCGAAGACAGATTTTCGGCTATCAGCTTGCGTATCTTTTCAGCCTTATCCCTGTCTTTCAGGGTTTTAATGCCGTTCGGTGTTATGT
>CAKSQT010000104.1 GCA_934486755.1 uncultured Eubacteriales bacterium
TTTATTATTGCTATGTAACCCGTAGCAAATACCAAAATTAAAATGATAAATACATACTGTTCCATTGGCAACGCCCCTTTCGAGGGCAAGATTTAACCGCCTACCGTTTATAGATAACACCTTACGGGCGCTTTTTGGCGCCGTCGGTATTCTATCATATACGACACCGTTTGACAAGAAAAAACTTAAACTCAGTTTAAGTTTTTTCAATCTGCTATAATCTTATCTCGTCTTTCTGTGTGCTTGTTGATAAGCCTCCAATTCATTTTCAAGACGACTGTTTTCTTTGACTAAATTTGCATTTTCAAATGTTAATACTCTTATGCTCTCCTTCTGAGCCGCACATTCTCTTGACAGCCTCGCGTTTTCTTCATAAACCTTGTTTATACCAGCTATGAGATATGCGCTGTCGTTCACCGCCGAGCTTACGTCGGATTTTATACGTCTTTGATATTCAATCTCACCCGTGATATAATCGAGCTTTGAGTTTGCAGATGAAATTTGCTTTACTTCGGGGCGGATTTCTTCGACTATAACGTCCCTCACTTTTTTAGTGTTTTCATCTATACTTTTTATCTGCGGCTTTGCTTCTGACGTTGTGCTGTCAATATTGGTTATGGTTTTGCTGTCCCGCTTTAATTGAATAAGATTTGCAATTAAAGCGCCTATTACGCCTATCAAGGCAACTATGATTGCAAGCCAATCCGAAATGTTCATATTGTCCTCCTTTAAAGCAAGCCAAAAGACCGCAACGGCAGAGAACGCAAGCGGCATAAGGCAAGCTGTTATTTGAATTCTTTTCATTCTTCTGCTCCTTTTTTAAATTATTGATAACAAAAATTCAACTCAATATTTCAAATAAAAACTTAAACTGAGTTTAAGTTTTTGGATAAAGATTTGCCTTGTTTTGAAACATTAAAAGCGATGAATAGGCATTGTATAACACTTGCTTTGTTTCTTCCGTCAGTTCAGATGAGCTAACCAACGACATAAGCTGCTTTGTCGCTGTTAAGGCATTTTTTATTTCCTTAACAGCTTTAAGGTGATGCGTGTCCTCTGGTGATAATTGAACTTTCGGGGGACTTTCAGCCGCGGCAGAATCTGCTATTTTTTTAACGGCGTCGTTTATATTCTTAATCTTATTTACCTCATTGCTTGGTAGCTCTGAGGTGATTTTTTTATATTTCCACACTTGCTGTTCTGAAACGCCGAGTAATTGAGCTATGCTTCTGCTTATGCCTCCCTTGAACTTTCCTGCCGCTTTCAAATTTTTCAGTGCTGTTTCCAATTCGCCGTACAGCCTCAGCTTATCTGCTGCGCTGTATTCCCTTGCTTGCAGATTTGCCTGAACGGTAACGACTGATACCATATCATTATCAAGGTTCTCATAAACGGTACACGGTATATACTCCCATTCAAGAAAAGTTGTAATTGCCTTATACCGTCTTTCCCCCGACAAAATCATATATTTATGTTCGCCGAGTTTATTTACTGTTATAGGGTGAATAAGACCGCTTGCCGAAATGCTGTCGGCGAGTTGTTCTATACTCTCTTTTGTATCGTTTGTTGCCGCTGTATTATTTGGGTTTAAAATTAATTCCGAACGGTGAAGGCTCATAGGTCTGCTTAATGTTATATTTTCCGAGTTTTCGTTTTCAACGCGATTAAGTTGTTTAGCTATATTTGCAACATTTATCGCCATAAAATCACTAGTCCTTTCAATATCAATTCCAAAAACTTAAACTGAGTTTAAGTTTTTATCTTTAACAACAGTTCGTCGGCAACTGCCGTATAATCTATACAGCCGTTACATTTCGGATTGTACTTATTAATGGGTAAATGTGCGTTTATTGCTTCCGATAGCGTTGTGTTTTTTCTAATAGTCTGTTTAAAACAGGGAAATATATCCTGCTCTTGCAATGCCTTTTTATATGCTTTTTTATTAACGGTATTTTCGTCCAATGTTATAAGCACTCCATATACCGTTAATTCGGGATTAACGCTTCGGCGCATAGCCGTGAGCTTACCGCTTATGCACACAAGCCCTTGAATTGCGTAGTCATCGGGAATAGCGGGCAGTATCAACCCGTCAGATGCGGCAAGCACATTTGTTTTCATTCTCACACCAGCAGGGGGACAGTCAATAATTATAAAATCATATTCCTTCTTTATTGGTTCCAACGCGTCCTTTAAAACAAACTCCTGACCGAATGTTATAGCGGCAAGGTCGCTTTCAACCTTTTCAAGTTCATACGTAGCGGGTACGATGTCTAATTTCGGAATTGAGGTTATCCTGATTGCTTTATCTATTGAAACACCTTTTGTCATAACCTCGTAAAGACTTGTCAGGCTATCATCATATAAATCATAATACCCCGTGGCATACGCCTGTGTATCTGCATCTACAAGCAGAACTCTAAAACCCTTATCCGCCAATATTGCCGACAGGTTGACTGCCGTTGTGGTTTTCCCCACACCGCCTTTTTCATAAATAATACCAATTGTCTTTGCCATAATTTTTTTACCTCTTTCTTAAAAACTTAAACTGAGTTTAAGTTTTTATATATTCTCTTTCTATACTACCGATAAAAGGGCGGGAAAGAGAACCGCCCTCGATTCAGCTGAAATCGTATCGGAGCCTAATGCCTTTTGGCTTATAGGAAAATAAAAAAAGTCATACCGTGGGAACAGTATGACTTTATCAAAAACTTAAACTGAGTTTAAGTTTTCGGTTGACATATTTGAAAATATGGTATATACTAAAAATGCAAAAGGTGCTATCCGATAGACGGTTAGCCCCCTATAAGTTTTGGAAATAAATCGTCAACTTGTTCAGGGAAGGCGATTTATTTCTTTTTTATTATTGCTATGTAACCCGTAGCAAATACCAAAATTAAAATGATAAATACATACTGTTCCATTGGCAACGCCCCCTTTCGAGGGCAAGATTTAACCGCCTACCGTTTATAGATAACACCTTATGGGCGCTTTTCAGCACCGCTGGTATTCTACCATATATGACACCGTTTTACAAGAAAAACTTATATTCGTCTAAATTTCCCTTTAATCCCTACCCGAACGGGCTGCAAAACCTTTATTCCCCGGTTCGATTCCGGGTGGTGCCTCCAGAATTATCGCCTGAAAAGGCACAAAGTGCGAAAACCCTTGAAATATCAAGGGTTTTCGCCATTTTTACAGTCAATTTTGTAGCTAAAACACAGGGCACAAAATTG
>CAKSQT010000105.1 GCA_934486755.1 uncultured Eubacteriales bacterium
ACTCAAAAGGGTTTTGGAACAGGATTTTCAAATAACTTTATGAAAGGACTGCTGTATGTCTAAGTTTACAAAAAATGCGATTACCGATGCGTTTATTGAACTGATAAGCGAACGTCCGCTTGATAAAATAACCGTTAAGGATGTAGTGAACAAGTGCGGGGTAAACAGGAACACGTTTTATTACTATTACCGCGATATTTACGAACTTGTAGAGGACGTTTTTGAAACCGAAACGCAGAGAATATTGGGCGAGGCAAGCGTTTTCGAGTCGTGGCAGGACGCGTTTATAAAAGCGACTGATTTTGCATATAAAAACCGTCATGGAATATATCACATTTATAAATCCATAAGCCGCGAACAACTTGAAAACTATCTTAACAAGGTAACTCTTAACAATATGCTTGCCTTCACCAAAAATAGCGCAAAGGATATTGACGCGAGCGAAGAAGATATTTATATGCTTTCGATGTTTTATACGCACGCCCTTGTCGGAATAGTCCTGCAATGGCTGAACGATGGTATGCGCGAGGATCCGTACACTTACATAAATAAACTCGGCAAATTGCTTGACGGCAACATAAAACAGACGCTTGAAAGGAACGCAACACCGAAAAGTCAGACAAATTAAGCCTTTTGTCTGTTTTTTAGGCATTTTAGGTCTGCTGTGTAAATTTTACACAGCAGGCTTTTTTTGTCTGTTGTTACCGTCAGATTTTTGGATATAATCTATTAATGTAAAAACAGAAGGAGGGATAGGTATGAAAACAATAAAACAGGCAAAGGCTTGCTATATTATATGCTCGCTTCTTTTCGTGGCGGCAGGTATAACGATAATTGCTTTGCCGAGAATGTCATCGCTGGTGATATGCTATATTGTCGGAGGAATTTCGCTTCTGTACGGAATTACGAAAATACTCGGCTATATATCGCGCGACCTTTATAATCTTGCTTTTCAGTTCGATTTGTCGCTTGGCATATTCTCTGCGGCAATGGGTGCGATATTGTTTTTGATACCCGACAGGATAATTAATTTTCTTCCTGTCATAATCGGACTTTGCATTATGATAGACGGTGTGTTCAAGCTGCAAACCGCGATTGACGCAAAGCGTTTCGGACTGCCGAGCTGGTGGGTAATATTGCTTGGCGCAATAGTCTGCATAGTTTTGAGCTTTTTACTTGTTTTCAATCCGTTTGAGGGAGCAAATGCGTTGATGGTTCTTGTGGGAATTTCACTTTTGTTCGACGGATTGCAGAATTTGTTTAATGCTTTTTACACGGTGAAAATTATGAAACAGACTAAGGAGAGGTTTAAATGATAAAATTCTCTAAGGCTATCGTAAAGATGCGCGTTGTGATATTGATAGTCGCAATAGCATTGCTCGTGCCGTCGGTCTTCGGCATTGTAAACACGCGTATCAACTACGATATGCTTACATATTTGCCCGATAACATTGATACCGTAAAGGGTCAGGACATACTTATGGAGGACTTCGGCAAGGGAGCGTTTTCCTTTGTTATAGTTGAGGGTATGGACGACAAAGATGTTTCCGAGCTTCGTAAAAACATTGAGAAGATAGACCACGTTGAAACAGCCCTTTGGTATGACAGTATAATGGATATTTCGGTTCCGAAAGAGGTACTGCCCGAAAAGGTGTATAACGCGTTTAATTCGGACAATTCAACCGTTATAGCGGTGTTCTTTGACACCTCGACCTCTGCGAATGAAACTATGGACGCAATAAAGCAGGTTCGCAAGGTTGCGGGCAAGGATTGCTTTATAACGGGTATGTCGGCGGTCGTTACAGACCTTAAAGACCTGTGCGAGCGCGAGGAACCTATTTATGTCGGAATTGCCGTTGCGCTTTGCTGTGTCGCTATGATGCTGTTTATGGATAACTGGATAATACCGTTTGTATTCCTCACAAGTATCGGTATGGCAATACTTTTAAATCTTGGAACCAACTACTTTATGGGCGAGATTTCCTACATCACCAAGGCGCTTTCCGCTGTCTTGCAGCTTGCCGTTACTATGGACTATTCAATATTCCTGTGGCACAGCTACGAGGAGCAAAAAGAACGCTATCAGGGCGATAAACAGCGAGCTATGGCGCACGCCATAAAGGCGACCATAACATCTGTAATAGGCAGTTCAATAACTACCGTCGCAGGATTTATAGCGCTTTGCTTTATGACCTATACGCTCGGTATCGACCTCGGTATTGTTATGGCAAAGGGCGTTATATTCGGCGTTATCGGCTGTATAACGACTCTGCCTTCATTAATACTTGTGCTTGATAAACCGCTTGAAAGGACTATGCACAAGCCGTTGATTCCGCAGATGAAAAAGACCTCCGAATTTATCGTTAAAAGATATTGGGTATTTTTGCTTGCATTTGTTATAGCCGTTGTACCTGCATATATATGCTACTCAAAGGCAAACAAAGAGGTCTACTATGATATGACAAAATGTATACCTGAGGATATGGAGTGTATAATAGCCAATTCAAAATTAAAGGACGAGTTTGCAGTAGGCTCGACCCATATGCTCCTTGTTGAAACCGACACGCCCGATAAGGACGTACGCGCAATGACATCTGAAATGGAAAAGGTTGACGGCGTTAAGTATGTTTTGGGTCTCAAATCGGTTGTAGGACCTCTGGTTCCCGAAGAAATAATACCCGATTCAATAAAATCAATACTCGAAAGCGATAAGTGGGAGCTTATGCTTATCAACTCGGAATACACCGTCGCAAGCGACGAGGTAAATAAACAGGTATCCGAAATTAACGATATACTTAAAAAGTATGACGACGGCGGAATGTTGATAGGCGAGGCGCCCTGCACCAAGGATATGATTGAAATAACCAATCACGACTTTGATGTTGTAAACACAATTTCAATAATCGCTATATTCGTCATCATACTTTTGGTACTTAAAAGCGTTTCAATACCCGTTATACTTGTTGCGGTTATCGAATTTGCAATTTTCATCAACCTCGGAATACCGCATTTAACGGGAACCTCGCTTCCGTTTATCGCGCCTATCTGTATAAGCACAATTCAGCTCGGCTCTACGGTTGACTACGCTATACTTATGACTACAAGGTATAAGAGAGAGCGCTCGCTCGGTAACGATAAGC
>CAKSQT010000106.1 GCA_934486755.1 uncultured Eubacteriales bacterium
ATGATAGCCGTATGACTCAGGCGTTAAGGCGGCGAAAGAGTATCCCATATCGCGCAGGCCCTCGATAACCTCGGGGAGCGCCTGAACCGTTGTGGTTTTGGTGAGCGAATCGTGCATAAGCACGCATATTGAATTTTTGGTTTTTGCCGCATTCAGGATATTATTTCTTATCGAAGTATAGCTCGGAGTTTCCGAAGCGGCGTCGCCCGAGCTTACATTCCAATCGAAATACGAATATCCCCTTGCGTTTACTTCTTTTACGAGCCGAGTCATCAGTCCCGGACAGAAATCCTTGCTGACAACATTACTGCTCCCGCCAGGGAAACGAATAACTGTGCTTTTAATACCTATTATACTTTCTACCTTATTTGATATACTGTTAAGGTCGGAAAAATACGCCTCGTCCGACGCATATACCTTAGAGTATTTATGGGTATTGGTGTGAAGACCTACCGTATGTCCCTCGGCGTGTATTCTTTTAATATAATCTATGTGTTCGGAATTTATAACAAAAAATGTTGCTTTTACGTTATATTGTGCGAGAATATCGAGAATTTTCAGCGTATTGTCAGACGGTCCGTCGTCAAACGTCAGATAGCATACTTTACTGCCAGGCGGGGTCTGCTGTTGTTGAGCGGGGACCTGCGCTTGGGCTGCGGTTTTTGCCTGCTCGCGCGCCTTTTTGGCCCTAAGCAGCTCAATTTGCTGTTTAAGGCCGTTAATTTCGCCTTCAAGTTGGCTTTTTTCATTTTTGTAATTTTCAATTTCGGCATTAAGGCTGTCGTTATTTTGCTGTTCGGTTTCAAGCTCCGTCTGAATTTTTTTAATATTTTCATCAGCCTGTTTAATCTGCTCTTCCTTTTGAGCTATAACGGTTTTAGCCGAATTGACAGCCCTGTCACGCTTTACGCAGTATGTAACAGACACAGCAAGAGCAGCGACAAGCACCGTAATTATGCAAATCACAATAATATTTGACTTTTTTCCGAAAAAAGCCGACAACTTAGAAAAATTCATCATATCCCTCCCCTCCGATATATTATAATATATTTTCCGTCGAAAAAGGATTACAAAAACATTACAATTATTCCTGCACCCGCTTAAAAATCTTGTAAAAAATGTAAATTTATGTTACAATATATCCCACAATTATATTTGGAGGAATTCTTTTGAGCTTTAATGATACAGTAATTACAAGCGACAGTACCACCGACCTCAGCACAGAACTTCGTGAGAGATACAATATTTCTCTCATTCCGCTTATTATAAATCTTGACGACAAGGCTTACCGCGACGGGATTGACATAAATCCCGACGGAATATATGAACATCACGACAAGACGGGCAAGCTCCCGAAAACAGCCGCGCCGAATGTTGAAGACTACATTAATTTCTTCAAGCAGTTTACTGACGCGGGTAAAAAAATCATACATTTTACAATAAGCTCCGATATGTCGTCATCATACAACAACGCGCGCATTGCGGCTGAGGAAGTCGGAAACGTATTTGTTATTGACACTATGAACCTTTCGACAGGCGGCGGACTTCTCGTTCTTGCCGCGGCGGATATGCTTAACAGCGGTCTTTCGGCGGAAGAAACGGTTGAAAAGACAAAGGCGCTTGTACCCTGCGTTGACGCTTCGTTTGTTATTGACAGTCTTGAATATCTCTACAAAGGCGGACGTTGCTCTGCGCTTGCTATGCTCGGCGCCAATCTGTTAAAGCTGAAACCGTGCATACAGGTTAAGAACGGCAAAATGGACGTGGCTAAAAAGTACCGCGGAAAATATTCAGAGGTTCTGAAAGAATATATATCCGAAAGAACCGCAGATTATTCCGATATTATTTTAGACCGCGTATTCATAACGCACGCAGGCTGCGACCCCGAGCTTGTTGACGAGATAGTTGAGCAGGTTAAAGCCGCCGCTCCGTTCAAGGAAGTGTTTATGACCCGCGCAGGCTGCACGGTATCCTCACACTGCGGTGCAAATACTCTAGGAATTCTTTTCATAAGAAAGTCACCGATTGAGTAATTTAACATAATATGTATTAGGGGTTTTTAAGGGATTCCCGATTATCGGCGGTAGTCTTTGGTCTATCCTCAAAATTACCGATATAACACCCCTTTATATAAACAGGTCTGTCCAATATAGGGCAGACCTGATTTATTTTAATTTTTAATTTTACTGATAGCGCCCTTTTCAAGACGTGATACCTGCGCCTGTGAAATGCCTATTTCCTCCGAAACCTCCATTTGGGTCTTCCCTTTCATAAATCTAAGAGAAAGTATATTCTTCTCCCGTTCCGACAGTTTCTTTATTGATTCTTTAAGAACTATCTCATCAAGCCAATTATTATCGTCATTGTTATCGCCTATTTGGTCGAGAACGTATATAGTATCGCCGCCGTCGGAGTAAACAGGGTCATAAAGCGACACAGGATTTACAACGCTTTCAAGCGCAATAACAACCTCCTCAGGCGTTATTTCAAGTTCCTTTGCTATTTCTTCCACCGTAGGTTCCTTTTGATTTTTCGCCGTCAATTTTTCCTTTGCCTGCATTGCCTTATATGCGGTATCTTTAATAGAACGGCTTACCCTTATAGCGCTGTTATCCCGCAAATATCTTCTAATTTCTCCTATTATCATCGGCACGGCGTAGGTTGAAAAACGGACGTTTTGGCTTATGTCAAAATTATCTATTGATTTCATAAGTCCTATACAGCCGACCTGAAACAAATCGTCAAGATTTTCTCCTCGCCCTGTAAAACGCTGTATAACGCTTAAAACAAGGCGGAGATTTCCGTTTATCAGCTCGTCTCTGGCGCCCTGTTTCCCCTCGCGCACCTCCTTTAAAAGCCTGATTTTATCCGCCTCTTTAAGCAACGGCAATTTTGAAGTATCGACCCCGCAGATAGAAACTTTATTATACATAACAGCACCTCCGTAATTCTTATTAGAATTATTACCGTTATGCGTTACATATAAACCTAAAATAAATTTTTGTTTTCGACACGTTTCACTTGCATTTTTAAGTTGACAAAACTTTTTTAATGTGTATAATGGATTTAGCAATTAAATTGCAGAGTAGATTGT
>CAKSQT010000107.1 GCA_934486755.1 uncultured Eubacteriales bacterium
GCTAAGGTAATGCCGTAGCAGCATCCCCGAATTTGGATAGCCAAATTCAGTGCCTGCTAAGACAATGTCAAAAAACTTTTTTATATTGATTTTACGGATAGTACGGATTGGGTTTAAAAAACAATATAATCAAATCAATAATTACGCCTATTCCGCCAAGTCCCGCAGTACAGATGTACAGTATTCCGAGAAGGATGCGTCCCTCGTAGAATTTATGCGCTCCGAACAGTCCAAAAAACAGGCATAGGAAAAATGAAACCCATTTGCTCTTAGGCATTGTTATCTACCATCCATCCAATTTCATACTTAACATCTATGAGAGTCTCAATATTTATTAAAGCTTAGCCAACAATTCCGCCTTTTTATGACTGAACTCTTCCTCTGTAATAATGCCATTATCCTTTAATTCTGACAACCTTTTTAGCGTTTCAAAGACATCGTTATCCCGTGAGGTTTCCGGCGGTTGTTTTTTTGTAAAAAGTCCTGAAATGCCGCTTATTGCTTTTTTACCACTATCAACAAATTTGGATTTAATATCTTTTTCTTCAGCGGGATTATCAGCAGTAATGTTTTCGATTTCAATAATGTCTTTTTCCAAGTCTTCTTCTGTATATCCAAAAGCTGCACTGTCGAGCGTTTTTTGCAGACGATTGGCCATAGGCATCATGGACGCAAAATTTATACTACCTGATATAACACCGCCAATTACTGGAATCGCTTTAGAAAAGCCTTGTGCCACGGTGGTTTTTGTAACCTTGACACCTATTGCTTTCCCGATTTGCTTAACAATTGGATACCAAAAAGTTTTTGTTAAAGCTTTTTGAGGTAATTTTTTAAGTGTTGTTTTTGCAATCTGTGTAGATAAAACCCGTACCCCCGACACAGCACCGGAAACGCCAAACATAACACCGCAATATAGCAGCAGTTGATTTTTTACTTTTTCATCATCAACCTGGCCATCTTGCCAAAGATCTTGTGCGCCATATAAGTAAGACAACTCTTGCGCCAACCTTAACGACATACCAAAAAACTGTAGTACATCGGCCGGTATAGTGGCAGCCATTGCCAATCCACCGGGAATTCCGGCAGCAAACGAAGCAACGGAGGATTGGCTTGTGCGTTTCAATATCAGTTTGTTTGAAATAGCAGCTAATTTTTCTTTAGATACTTTTGCCTCTACCGGTCCGAAATCCAAAACATCTTGGATTATGACATCTTCTGTAGCAAAAGTTTCAGCCAGAAACTTATCACGGCTGACTTTCACCCCGGGGATTTGTACCGCTGAAGTAATAATATTTTCTAATGCTACTTCTTTTCCTGCATTGTTTTGTTCAGTCATTGTTAAGCTCCTTTTATGTGTAATAAAACTGCAATATTACTAAGCATATTATACCATATCGTTTTCTAAATAGCAAATTAGGTTACACTAAATCACTTATGGCTCATATGCATTCGCGAAAATTACAAGCTCTTTTTCGGACGAAAAAATTGTCCGGAAAGGAGCATTTTTTATGGAATTTCTCATTCACCGTAAACCATTATACTGCAAAATAAGTGACAAATACAATGACAATGTCATTTGTTATGCTGCGTCGGTGGTGGTACTATGTCATTAAACCGTTACTCGGTCGAAACTCCGGAGGTGGCTTTCTTGAAAAAAGACCTTGACGGTCTTAATGATGTGTACAGAGATATTGCCGACGAAATCGGCGTTGAAAACGCATTGGCGATATACAGACTGTTTCGCGGAACGCAAATTTCATTCCCAAGCAGGTTGTTTTCAAAGGAATACACACACAAGGCCATTATCAGTGAATATGACGGCAATAACATACCGCAATTGGCGCAAAAGTATAACTACTCCGAGCGAAGCGTATGGCGCATCCTAAAAACAATGAAATAAATCTTAGGGGGATATTATGAAAAGCAAAAAGAAAATCATTATTATATCGGCAGTCGGTGTTGCCGTTTTGACGGTGGTATTGGTTTTAACGCTTGTGTGTTTTCACAGCTGGACCGACGCTACCTGTGATACACCGATGACCTGCAAAAAATGCGGCAAAACAAAAGGTGAAGCATTATCACATGAATGGATTGCGGCAACCTGCAAAGAAGCAAAGCATTGTTCACGGTGTGGGATTACCGACGGCGAACCGCTTGCACACAGCTTTAACGAAGCGACTTGCGAATTGCCGAAAACCTGTTCGGTCTGCGGCGCTACAGAGGGGGAGCCTATCGGTCATGCCGTCAACGACTGGAAAATCACCAAAGCAACAAGCTGTTCGGAAGAAGGAGAAAGAGTCGGCACTTGTGATCGCTGCAAAAAGGTGTGTACAGAAAAAATAGAAAAATTACCGCATACCAAAGGCGATTGGCAAGTTAAGAAAAATTTTATCATCAATTCCGACGGTACTGTAACTGATGGTACAGAGGTAATTGTTTGTACCGTTTGCAAACAGGAAGTTGAAAACCGCAAATATACGGCAAATTTGAGCCAAAGCCAAAAGAATGCGTCAATTTGCGCATACGACGAGGTTAATTTTTGGCATTGCGGACCAAATTTTTTGATATATAATATTCTTGCTGATATCAAAAGCTATCCGTTAGAAGACGCTAAATTTGTTGTGGCACATATAAATGTCAATTATGACGAGCAAGCAGTTTTATATGCTCACGAACATAGCAAAGGGTCTTCAAGGGGAAATTTGGTAGATGAAATGACATATTACGGATTCAATAAGGCTCAGATTGAAAACGCTTTAAAAGAAGTTGGATATTAAAGTTACCTTATAGCACACCAAGCGGCTACTGTAAACAGCTTTTGTTCGTTTACGGTAGCCGCTTGAGTTTGTATAGACTTTGCAATTCAAATATGTTATAATCAACCTGTCAAAAGTGATATTGTCGCAGCAAGCACTGAATTTGCTACAGCAAATTCTCTTGTTAGGGATAGCCCTAACACCCCAAAATCCAGATAACAACAAGGGAAACTCGTGTTATAACCCCCAAAAGAAAGGCAGGTGAAAAGAAATGAAAGGCGTAATC
>CAKSQT010000108.1 GCA_934486755.1 uncultured Eubacteriales bacterium
ATGCCGTACAGGCTGTATAGGTTTTTCCCGATTTTGGTATGGTCCTTCGCAAGTAAGACAGTGCCGTCATTTGAGGTAAGGTATCCGTCGTCGTCAAGCGTTACGTTTGCTATTGACCTTAAATCAAGATATATGCGTATGCTGAGGTTATTTTCGGGAGAGGTTTTTTCAAACCTCAGCCAATATGAGTTATTTACCCTGCATAGCACGATGTCGGCGGACATAAATGTTCCCGCGTTTACGGTTGACACAATCTTTTCCTCGTTTGAAAATTGATTTATCGAAAAATCGTTGCTTGAAAGATTTATGCCCGCAATATGCGAATTGGCACGCATTATCGCCGTTATGTTGTTTGAATAGATGCGCTGCTGCCAGAGCTTTGCGCTTGTGTCAAGCTGGTCGGTGGGAATGTATTGCAGTTCGGAAATATAGAACATATACTGCGTAAGCTGTTCAAAATAGTCCGAGGTTTGCAAAAGCGACCTTGTCGAACGCCCCGTTTCAAAGGTCTTGATGTTCCGCCTGATATTGAAGTTTGAGAATATTGCGATTGCCGCCGTAAGCAGGGACACCAAGACAAACAGCGAAAGGGAGGTGAACGCAAGTATCCTTTTGTAATACTGCTGTGATGATTTTCCCGATTGTTTTATACGCATAGCCAAGGCTCCTGTCAGTTTGTGTTCCTGTACTGCGTAGGAGACATACCCGCATAATTTCCGAATACCTTTCGGAAATAGGCAGGATAGTTATAGCCTACCTTTTGGCATATTTCCTGAATACTGTCGTCTGTGGTCCTTAAAAGTTCTTTTGCTTTTTCCATTCTGAGTTTAAGCAGATATGATGAAAAATTAGCCGAAAGTTCCTTTTTAAACAGCTTGCCGAGGTGGCTCGGTGAAAGCCCCAAAGCGTCGGCAAGGGTGTAAAGCGAGAAATTGCTGTCCTGATAGTGCTGTTTTGAATACTGCACCGCTCGTTTAATATTAATACTGTCGCTCTCGGCAACGGATATTCTGAAAGGAAGCTCGTTTATCGCCTTTTGAACCTCTTTAAAATCGGTTTTTTCGGTGATTTCGGGATTTCTGTCTATCGGCATACCTGATGAGTTCAGGTAGCGGATAATATTCTCGTAAAGCGAAAACAGATTTTTTTGCTCATAGCGTGACGTTACCGTTTTCAAGTAAGCGGAGGATAGGTTGGCGTCGTCTATTATCTCAGAAAGATGCTCGCAAATAACGGCATACCGCCTGCCGTCCGCCCATTCGTTAATGTTTTCAAAGCGCACCGTCCTGACGCTGAGCGCCAAGCCGAGATTAATATACGCAGATTTTATAAAATCCTTTGTTGCGGCGTCAGGAAGACCGTCTTTGCATACCGCAAGGAAAACAAATTGATTGTTGGATACATTAAGGAAAAATACGCTGTAATCGGGGCAGTCAAACTCGCCGCAGTCAGCGGCAAACTGTTTTAACTTGTTTAAATCGGCGTCGGCGGTTTCAAAGTGATAATATATCTCAAAAATACGGTACTGCGTAAGCGGTTTCGGCTTTAAATATTCAAATATGTGTACGGCATAGTCGGGCGATTCGCTGTCATGATATATGCCTTTTAACGATTTTCGCAAAAGCTCCCAATTATGAAGCAGCTTTTGCGAAATTTCTATATCTATCTCAGCCTGAGATTTTATTCTTTCGCAAACGGATTTCAAGTTGTCGATAAGCAGAGAGGATTTAAACGGTTTGCATATAAGAAAATCCACGTGGTGGTCAATAGCCGTTTTTGCGTATTCAAATTCCTGATACGCGGTTACAAGGATAATGTGCGTTCCCAAGGCGCTTTTTTGCAGATAATCGCTTGTTTCCGTCCAACTGCGCCCAGGCATACGGAAATCAGTGATAACTATGTCCACCGTGTGCGATGTGACATACTGATACAGCTCGTCGCCGTCATAGAATATTCCGCAGATTTTAATATCGGGGCAGTTGTCCTCAATTATTCGTTTTATGCCCTCGCAGATCACAAAGTCGTCATCAGCAATTACAACGGAAAACATTCAATACTCCTCCTGCAATTATTCGCTATGTATATTATGTAGACATATTAACGACAAGTCAAGTAAAAATATGGTTAAATCACCGAAAAGTATGCGGTCAAACTCTTTTTTATACGTTTTCAATATGCACAAAGTCAACTATAATTATACTGTGAGAAAAGCACAAAAACCAAAAATATAAAAAGATTTGAAAGCGGTGTTGGAATGGTAAAAAACGTAAGACGGCATTTACTTTTAAAAGCGGTGTCTTTTGCCGCGGTTTTAAGTGTAATTGCGGGAATGTTTGCGGCAAACCTTTGTGCGTCAGCCGCCGCGTACAACGGAAAGGGAACCAAGAAGGACCCTTACCTTGTGCAAAATTTTGAACAGTTGCAGGGAATGAAGGACAATCTGTCCGCCCACTACAAGCTGGACAACACCATAGACTGTTCGGGCAAAACGCTCAGTCCCATAGGCAACCTTAACACCCCGTTTACGGGCAGTTTTACTTGCGACGCCGATTCGGACGGAACCCCGAAATACGCAATAATGAATTTAAGCGTGTCGGTAGCCTTCGGCAACTACGTAAAGAACAAATCAGGCTGGGAAGCGGGTCTGTTCGGTTGTACAAGCGGAGCTTCGATAACAAACATCGCGGTTATAAACTGCAATATATCGAGCGAGGTTTTGGGGCTTAACCAGATGAACGCGGATTGGAGCCGCAACCCGGGTCAGGACGAGCAGGCAACGGCGGCGCTTATCGGCATAGCGAAGAAAACGACCGTAAAGGGCTGTAT
>CAKSQT010000109.1 GCA_934486755.1 uncultured Eubacteriales bacterium
TAAACCACGTTGCCATATACCCTGCCTCACATTATATTGTGTCGCACGACAAGCTGGAAGACGCGCTTGCCGACATAAAAAACGAAATGGAAGAACGCGTAAAGTTCTTCATAGAAAGCGAACGCCCGATAGAGGCACAAAGAATCAGACAAAGAACGGAGTATGATATTGAAATGCTCCGTGAAATAGGTATTTGTAAAGGAATTGAAAATTATTCGAGGATACTTTCAAGGCGCCCAGCGGGCAGCATGCCCTCTACCCTGCTTGACTATTTCCCAGATGATTATATTCTGTTTGTTGACGAATCGCACGTTACATTACCGCAAGTCCGCGGTATGTACGGCGGAGACCGAGCAAGAAAGGAAAACCTTATTGAATACGGTTTCCGTCTGCCTTCCGCATTTGATAACAGACCGCTTAATTTTGAGGAGTTTTACAGGCATATTAATCAAGCGATATTCGTTTCGGCAACACCGGGCGATTTTGAGAAGGAACATTCCGAACAAATTGTTGAACAATTAATCAGACCGACAGGATTGCTTGATCCTCAAATTTCGGTTCGCCCGTCAGAGGGTCAGATTGACGATCTTGTTTCAGAAATAAATATTCGTACCGCGCGCAAAGAACGTGTGCTTATCACTACACTTACGAAAAAAATGGCTGAGGATCTTACAGATTATCTGAAAGAACTCGACATTAAGGTAAAGTATATGCACTACGACATTGATACTGTGGAACGTATGGAGATAATCCGTGATTTGCGCCTTGGTGAATTTGATGTGCTAGTCGGAATAAACCTGCTTCGTGAAGGTCTTGACATACCTGAGGTTTCGCTTGTAGCAATACTTGACTCTGATAAAGAAGGCTTCCTGCGAAGCGAAACTTCATTAATTCAAACAATAGGACGAGCCGCGCGCAATGCGGACGGTCAGGTCATTATGTATGCCGACAGCGTTACACCGTCGATGGAGAGAGCAATAACCGAAACCGAGCGCAGACGCGCAATTCAGGATAAATACAACAAAGAGCACGGAATAGTTCCGAAAACGATTATCAAGGACGTGCGGGACATAATAGAAATAGGTCAAAAGGTTAAAAATGATAAGCCTATTTCCCGTATGTCAAGGATTGAAAGAGAGGCTGAAATAAAGCGTCTCACCGAAGAAATGAAGCAGGCTGCAAAAATACTTGAATTTGAACACGCGGCATTTTTGCGAGATAGGATAAATAAACTGAGAGAAGGAAAATAAATTGCCAAGTGAAAAAATAGTTATTAAAGGAGCGCGCGAACACAACCTAAAAAATGTTGATGTTGAAATACCGCGCGATAAACTTGTTGTTTTTACGGGACTTTCGGGCAGCGGTAAGTCCTCGCTTGCCTTTGACACGATATATGCGGAAGGTCAGCGCAGGTACGTTGAATCGCTTTCGTCCTATGCACGGCAATTTTTAGGGCAAATGGAAAAACCGAACATTGACAGCATTGACGGTCTATCGCCCGCTATTTCCATCGACCAGAAAACAACATCAAAAAACCCCCGTTCAACGGTAGGCACGGTAACCGAGATATATGATTATCTGCGCCTTTTATACGCGCGCGTCGGCACACCTCACTGCCCTGTATGCGGCAAGGAAATAAGCCAGCAGACAACCGACCAAATCGTTGACGCCGTTATGAAGCTTGAAAACGGCACTAAAATTCAGGTTCTTTCCCCCATTGTCAAAGGCAGAAAAGGCGAACACCAAAAGGAACTTGAAAGCGCAAGAAAATCGGGTTATGTCCGCGTTAGAATTGACGGCGTGTTATACGACCTTTCAGAGGAAATAAAACCCGAAAAAAACAAAAAGCACTTAATTGAAGTTGTTATTGACCGCCTTGTGATAAAAGATGAAATTCGTTCGCGTCTTGCCGAAAGCATAGAAGCTGCGACAGCCCTTTCGGGAGGACTTATATCAGTCGATGTAATCGGCGGCGAGGAAATGCAGTTTTCGCAAAGCTATGCCTGTGACGAACACGGCGTGAGCATACCCGAGCTTACGCCGACTATGTTTTCATTTAACAATCCGTTCGGCGCCTGCCCTGCCTGCACTGGTCTCGGAATATTTATGAAAGTTGACCCGAGACTGATTATAAACGACGACAGCAAATCCCTTGTTGACGGCGCTATACGCGCGTCAGGCTGGGGGGTTAATTCTTGGTTTGCCCCCGATCAGGGTACAATAGCCACTATGTACTATCAGGGAATTGCCGACTATTATCATTTCGATATAAACACGCCGTTCCGCGACCTACCAGAAGAAGCGAGGCACGCTGTTTTATACGGAACGGGTGATGTAAAGCTAAAACTCCGCAGAAATTCCGAATGGGGCGGCGGAACCTATGAGGCGCCGTTTGAGGGCGTTATCAACAACCTCGAACGCAGATACAAAGAAACTTCCAGCGATTATGCGAGGGCTGAAATTGAAGCGTATATGACCGAAAGTGAATGTCCCGAATGTCACGGCGCGCGGCTTAAACCCGAATACCTCGCTGTTACCGTCGGCGGAAAGAACATACGCGAATTTTGCGATATGCCCGTTAATGACGCACTTGATTTTATAGGTACACTCACATTCGGCGAAATAAATTCAATGATAGCAAAGCCGATTTTAAAGGAAATACGCGAGCGTCTTACCTTTTTAAAGAGCGTTGGTCTTGACTATCTGACGCTATCGCGTTCGTCGGGAACGCTCTCGGG
>CAKSQT010000110.1 GCA_934486755.1 uncultured Eubacteriales bacterium
GGTGAAGATAACCGACGAAGCTATCAACGCCGCAGTTAAACTGTCGTCACGTTATATTACCGACAGATATTTGCCCGACAAAGCGATAGACCTTATAGACGAAGCAGGTTCGCGCGTGCGCCTTGTGGAATGTGCCGCTCCACCCGAGCTTAAAAGCCTTGAAGAATCAATAGCCAAAACCGAGGCGGAAAAGGAAGACGCTATTAACTCACAGGAATTTGAACGCGCCGCGCGGTTAAGGGACAGCGAAAAAAATCTGAAAAAAGAGCTTGCCGACAAAAAAAGCGAGTGGCACGAAAAAAATCTGCATACAAGCGGTACTGTTACCGAGGAAGATGTTGCTTCTATTGTATCGGCGTGGACGGGAGTTCCCGTATCGCAGCTCACAGAAGAAGAAAGCGCACGGCTCTTGCGCCTTGAAGACGTGCTTCATTCACGGATAATAGGTCAGGATGAAGCTGTGACCGCCGTTTCAAAGGCAATACGCCGCGGCAGAGTAGGCTTAAAAGACCCGAAACGCCCAATAGGCTCTTTCCTTTTCTTAGGACCGACGGGCGTAGGCAAAACCGAGCTGTGCAAGGCGCTTGCCGAGGCTATGTTCGGAAGCGAAAGTATGATAATACGGCTTGATATGTCCGAATATATGGAAAAGCATACCGTTTCAAAGCTAATCGGCTCGCCGCCTGGGTACGTCGGCTTTGAGGAGGGCGGTCAGCTTACCGAAAAGGTGCGAAGAAACCCCTATTCCGTAATCCTTTTTGACGAAATAGAAAAGGCTCACCCCGATGTTTTCAATATGCTTCTGCAAATACTTGAAGACGGTATTTTAACCGATTCACAAGGGCGCAGGGTTGACTTTAAAAACACCGTTATAATAATGACCTCAAACGTGGGCGCGCGCCTGATAACCGAAAAGAAGACAAACCTCGGTTTTGCGGGCATAGCGGGCGACGACAACAAAGATGTCCGCGAGCTTATTATGGGCGAATTGAAAAACACGTTCCGTCCTGAATTTTTGAACCGTGTTGACGACATTATCGTGTTCCGAAAGCTCGAAAAGGCGGATATTGAAAAAATAGCCGATAAAATGCTTGAAGACCTCTCAAAACGGCTTGAAGGTCTTTCAATAAGGCTTGAATGTGACGGCTCGGTTTCTTCCTTACTTGCCGAGCGCGGTTTCGACCCCGTTTACGGAGCAAGACCGTTGCGCCGCGAAATTCAAAACGACATTGAAGACCCGTTAAGCGAAAAAATCCTTGACGGCAGCATTAAAAACGGCGACACCGTAAAATGCACCGTAAAGGACGGAAAATTTGAATTCACACGATAAATTCCGATGTGCTTCGCACAGAATATAAAAAAATCAGAGTTCAGCAAGATTTTTGAATTATCTTTGCTGAACTCTGATTTATTTGTTTTATGTCTGTTATCTGAATTACAATCCGAAATAGCGTTTTGCGTTATTGTAGCAAATGTCCTTTACAAGCTGTTCCAGCTGTTTTTCGTCGTTCGGGTACTCGCCGTTTTCGACCCAATTGCCGATCACGTTGCATAAAATTCTCCTGAAATACTCGTGACGCGTGTATGAAAGGAAACTGCGCGAATCGGTTAACATTCCTATAAAGTTGCCGAGCAGCGACAGATTTGCAAGCGACTTTATCTGCGCTTCCATTCCCGATTTTGTATCGCTGAACCACCACGCAGAGCCGTGCTGTATTTTGCCCGCCGTTTCACTGCCTTGGAAACAGCCGATTACGGTATCTATCAACTCATTATCGTTGGGGTTGAGCGAATAGATAACTGTTCTCGGCAACAGATTATCCTTTTCAAGAGCATTTAAAAATCCTGTTAATTCATTGCCGCAGCTTGCCGAACCCATACAGTCAAATCCCGTATCGGCGCCTATCAGGCCGAACATCTTTGAGTTGGTATTTCGCTGAACGTTAAAGTGCAGCTGCATTACTATATTTCTCTTGGCATATTCTCTGCCGAGGTGCAGTAAAGTCGCGGTTTTGTATTTATCGGCTTGCTCGGAAGTAACACAGCCGCCGTTCATAACTGTGCTGAATATTTTTTCAACCTCGGTATCGTCAGCAGGCGCGAAAACCATACGGTCAAGCCCGTGGTCGGAAGCACGGCAGCCGAGTTCGCAGAACAAATCAAGTCTTTTTGAAAGCACCTTTTTAACGTCATCCGCCGAATTTATGGGCATTTTTGCGACAGACGACAGTTTTTCTATGTATTCTTTGAAGCCCGCTTTATCAATATTTACCGCTTTATCGGGTCGGAAAGACGGCGCTACCACTGCCGAACAACAGCCGCTTTCCTTGATTTTTTTATGCCATTCAAGCGAGTCGGACGGGTCGTCGG
>CAKSQT010000111.1 GCA_934486755.1 uncultured Eubacteriales bacterium
GGATATGCTTATATCGCCGTCGGAGTATAAAAAGACAGCTGGCGGAGATTACAGAAAACAGGCGATAGGCGAGCTTTATGAAATATATCAGAAACGTCTGCAAAATTCCGATGCTATGGACTTTGACGATATGATAGTCAACACCGTGCGGCTGCTTGAAAGCAACGACGATATTCTTGATTATTACGGCAATAAATTCAAATACATAATGGTTGACGAGTATCAGGATACCAACCACGCCCAATATGTGCTTGTGAGCCTTCTTGCTTCTAAACACAACAATCTTTGTGTTGTGGGCGATGATGACCAGAGTATTTATAAATTCAGAGGGGCTACGATAGAGAATATTCTTAATTTTGAAGACGAATATGCGAATGCCGTTACCATACGGCTTGAACAGAATTATCGTTCAACCTCTAACATTCTTAATGCCGCAAACGGCGTTATAAAAAATAACACTGGCAGAAAAGGCAAAACGCTTTGGACGGATAAGGGCGTAGGCTCCAAGGTGGAGATATACACGGCTGACGACGAACGCGGCGAGGCAAGATATGTTGCGGAAAAAATTCTTGAAAACGTAAGAAAAGGCGATAGTTTTTCCGACCACGCCGTGCTGTACCGTATGAATGCCCAATCAAACGCGCTTGAAAACGTGTTTGCAAGAAGCGGTATATCATATAAAGTCATCGGCGGATTTCGATTCTTTGAACGCAAGGAAATAAAGGATATTCTCGCTTATTTGCAGGTGATTAACAACAACCGCGACAATGTACGCCTTAGAAGAATAGTAAACGAGCCGAAACGAGGCATAGGTGATACAACGATAGGCAACGCGCTTGAAATAGCCGAACAGCTCGGAATATCGCTTTTTGAGGTCTTCAAAAGAGCCGACGAGTTTACGGGTACTTCAAGAGCCGCCGCAAAACTCAAAAACTTTTGCGATATTATTGATGAATTGACGAATGCCGCCGAAGAAATGCCGATGAGCGAGCTGTTCGAGCTTATGCTTGATAAGACGGGGTATAGGCAGGCGCTTATCGACGAGGGCGAGGAGGCCGCCGACAGACTTGATAACGTAAAAGAATTTTCAACCAATATCTTGCAGTATGAGCTTGAAAACGACGAACCGACACTCTCTGCATTTCTTGAAGAGATAGCGCTTGTAAGCGATATAGATTCTATGAATGAGAATGATGACAGCGTTATTTTGATGACGGTACATTCGGCAAAGGGTCTTGAATTTAACAACGTGTTTATAGTAGGTATGGAGGACGGAATTTTCCCGGGCAACCAATCTATTTACTGCGGACCCGACGAGATAGAGGAAGAACGCCGCCTTTGCTACGTCGCAATAACGCGCGCAAGGCGCAACCTTTATATCACTAACGCTTCTACAAGAATGATATTCGGTATGACAAACCGCAACCGACAGTCAAGGTTTATAGGCGAAATACCGTCAGAGTGTTGCGAAATAAAATCTTCGGGTCTTAATTATGTAATGAAAAGCCGAGATATATCGCAGGCACGGCAAACCCCTGTGTCTAAGCGAGCGGCATTTGCGTCGTCCTTTGTTGCGGGATCGGGTGCTTCTGCCACCGCGTCGGAAAAAACGGTATATTCTGTCGGTCAGCGCGTAGAACATAAGACCTTCGGACAGGGTATGATCGTTTCAACCGTTCCTATGGGGAACGACACAATGCTTGAAATTGCTTTCGATTCGGTGGGTACAAAGAAGCTGATGTCAAACTTTGCAAAATTAAAAATTCTGTAATATTTTTTAAATTGAATTTTTTCAATTTATTGGTATAATTATTAGTGTAACAGAAAAGACGGGAGTGAATTGTATGACAGCAGGCAGCTCGGTGGTAAAGATAACCGCAAAAACCGCATTAAAAGGTAATTGGCTCAGGTGCATTGCGGCAGGAATGGTGTTTATAGTTTCGGCTATGGCTGTTTCGCTGATAGCCCAGCTGTTGTATCACTCCGCAGGCACGGTGTGTTATTTTGCGGCGTTTATACTTCTGTCCGTCTTTATTTTGGATCCGCTGTTTATCGGCACGCTGAGATATTTTTGGCGTATGCTGTTCGGTGTTAAAGACAGCGTATCGTCGGTTTTTTATTACTTTTCTTCACGGTCGGATTATTTGAGGGCGTTAAAATTAACGGTCGGTATGTTCGTCCGTTTCGGTTTGACTGCGGTTGTGCTTAACATACCGTATTATTTGGTTCAATTGGTTTCGTCCTCGTGGTTTTACGATTGGTTTGATATGGCAAGACCTATTTGGACGGCAAATCTCCAACCGCTTGCGATGATACTCAGAATAGTGGCGTCGGTCGGTGTTTTCT
>CAKSQT010000112.1 GCA_934486755.1 uncultured Eubacteriales bacterium
GATGTAACCTATAAGATTGAGCCTATGACGGATTATTTAGAAATCACGGTATTCGGTAAAAGCACCCATACCGCACACCCGCATTGGGGCGTAAATCCGCTTACGGCATTACTTGAAGCGCTTTCACAGTTTGAAAGCAAGAACAGTACTTTCAATAAATTATCGGTTCTCTACCCTCACGGTACTTTTTTC
This sequence comes from uncultured Eubacteriales bacterium, assembly GCA_934486755.1. Classification (GTDB taxonomy): domain Bacteria; phylum Bacillota; class Clostridia; order Oscillospirales; family Acutalibacteraceae; genus UBA737. Next base: position 193 of record CAKSQT010000112.1, read on the forward strand.
GGAGAAAATTTCGGACTTGAAAGCAAAGAAAACGCGCTGTCATTAGTATCTATAAAATATGACGGCGAAACGGTTGAATTTGTTTCCAACTGCCGAGTAAACGCAAAAAACCGCTCTGCCGATATTGCAAAAATCATCTTGAATAAATTCACGGTGCCTGCAAAAGCCGTTTCGATTACCGAGCCTCATTACGTTCCGAGGGACAGCTATTTTGTAAAAGAATTATGTGCGGTATACAAAGAATTTACAGGCAGAGAAGACGAGCCTTACGCCGCTGACGGAGCGACCTATGCACACGTAAAGGACGGCGCCGTTGCGTTCGGCGGAGTTCTCTACGGAGACGGCGGCGACGGAGCGCACGGCAACAACGAATGTTACAGTCTTGATACGCTTGTGTCCGCCGCGAAAATGTTTGCAAGAGCAATAATAAAAATATGTGAAGGGATATAAATTATGTTTGAAGAACTTGAAGAACTGCAACGACTTTTTATTGACAGCGGCGTTCCCGGCAATGATTGTATGGTTTTTTACGACGGCAAGGAAGTATACCGAAAACAATTCGGATATTCCGATTTAGAAAAACGCATACCGATGTGCGGCGACGAGGTTTATAATATTTATTCCTGCTCAAAGCCTATAACCTGTGCTGCGGCGTTACAGCTTTTAGAAAACGGCAAAATACGGCTTGAAGACAAGCTCTGCTATTACATACCAGAATACAAATATATGAGCGTAAGAGACGGGCAGACTTTACGCAGCGCTAAGCGCGATATAACGATAAAAAACCTGTTTTGTATGACTGCTGGATTTTCTTACGATACAAACTCACCCGCAATAATCAAGGCAAGAGACGAGACAGGCGGAAAATGTCCAACCGTCGATACCGTCCGCCGTTTGGCAAGCGAGCCTTTACTGTTTGACCCCGAGGAGCGTTTTGAATACAGTCTGTGCCACGATGTATTGGCGGCGGTAATTGAAATTGTGAGCGGTGAACGCTTCGGCAGTTATGTGTCAAAACATATTTTTGAGCCGCTTGGTATGAATAACAGCTCTTTTTCCCTGCCTGATGAAGCAAGGCACACTCTGTGCGAACAGTACCGATATGATATGAAAGACGGCACAATGAAAAATTGCGGAAAAGGAAATCAAAACTTTTCAAGCGGGTGTATGCCCTATAAATTAGGCAGTGAGTACGAATCGGGCGGTGCAGGCTGTGTATCAACCGTTAACGATTATATAAAATTTTTAGAAGCGCTCAGAACGGGGAAAATCATAAAAAGCGAAACCGTTGATATGATGAGTACCGATATGCTGACAAATCAACAAAAGCGCAATTATTGGGTGACGGATTACGGATACGGTCTGGGCGTTCGGTGTCCCGATTCAACAAACAAAAAGACCGACTTCGGTTGGGGCGGCGCCGCAGGAGCCTATCTCGCTGTTGACAGGAAAAACAAGCTGTCGGTCTATTACGCACAGCACGTGCTTAATTCCCCTAATCAGGAAATGCAGAACGACATTATTATTGCTGTAAAAAAATCTATGTCGCTGTTTTAAACAAGTCACATCTGCTATGGTTACACTTACCACCTTTTACTGCCTTGCCTGCGTTTATTGACTAAATTGATTCAATCGCTGATTTTTTTCAATTCTATTTTCCGAAACATATTCGGCGAAGACCCGTAAACCTTTTTAAAGGCTCTGCTGAAATAATAAGCATCGGTGAAACCGCAAAGTTCTGCGATAGTATTTATTGAATAATCGGCAGCTTTAAGCAAGTTGCCCGCATTAGCTATGCGCACAGACATAACGTACTTCCAGCAGGTCATACCGTATTCATTTTTAAATAATGAATTCAGCCTATGTATCTCTGTAT
>CAKSQT010000113.1 GCA_934486755.1 uncultured Eubacteriales bacterium
GGTTTGACTCAGGCTCAATGCCGTTTGCCCAGCACCACTATCCCTTTGAAAACAAGGAACTGTTTGAATCTCAGTTCCCTGCGGACTTTATATCCGAGGCGGTCGACCAGACAAGAGGCTGGTTCTACTCCCTGCTTGCAATTTCAACGCTGATATTCAATAAAGCGCCGTATAAAAACGTTATAGTTTTAGGCCACGTTCAGGACGAAAACGGTCAGAAGATGAGTAAATCAAAGGGCAACGCCGTTGACCCGTTTGACGCGCTTTCCTCCTACGGAGCGGACGCAATACGCTGGTATTTCTACACCAACTCGGCGCCGTGGCTGCCCAACCGTTTCCACGGCAAGGCGGTTACCGAGGGTCAGCGCAAGTTTATGGGAACGCTTTGGAACACCTATGCGTTCTATGTGCTGTATGCGAATATAGACAAATTCGACCCGACAAAATACCGTCTTGAAGACTGCAAACTGACCGTTATGGATAAATGGCTCCTTTCAAAGCTCAACTCTATGGTGGCGGCAGTCGATGATAACCTCGCGTCATACAGGATTCCCGAAGCCGCGCGCGCATTGCAGGAATTTGTTGACGATATGAGCAACTGGTATGTAAGACGCGGCCGCGAGCGCTATTGGGTTCAGGGTCTGCCTGAGGACAAAATAACTGCCTATATGACCCTTTACACCGCGCTAGTAACCACCGCAAAGGCGGCGGCTCCGATGATACCGTTTATGGCGGAAAGCATTTATCAAAACCTTGTAAGAAGCGTTGATAAATCCGCTCCCGAAAGCGTTCATCTCTGCGACTTCCCGACCGTAGACGAACAGCTTATCGACAAAGACCTTGAAGCAAAAATGGACGAGGTTCTTGACATAGTCGTTCTCGGACGCGCCGCAAGAAACGGTTCGGCAAGAAAGAACCGCCAGCCGCTCTCGGTTATGTATGTTAAATCTGACGTTGCGCTTGACGGCGTTTACACCGACATAATAAAAGACGAGCTTAACATTAAAAATGTCAGCTTTACAGACGAGGTTGACGATTTTGTAAGCTATCGCTTTAAGCCCCAACTCAAAACGGTAGGTCCTAAATTCGGACGTCAGCTTAACGAGATACGCACCGCACTTTCGGAGATTGACGGCAACGCGGCAAAGGCTCAGCTTGACAGCGACGGCTATATAACCCTTTCGCTCCCCTCGGGCGAGGTTCGCCTTGAAACGGAAGACCTTCTTGTTGACGCACAGCAGAAAGAGGGCTTCTACACCGTAAGCAACAAAAACACCACCGTCGCTATCGACACAACGCTTACAAAAGAGCTTATAGAGGAAGGCTTGGTTCGCGAGCTTGTAAGCAAAATTCAGACAATGCGTAAGGAAGCAGGCTTCAACGTAACCGACCACATCAATGTAACGATAGACGGCTCGTCCGCCATTACCGACGTGGCTGTTGCCAAGCAATCCGACATTGTGGGCGACACCCTTGCCGATTCTCTGACCGCGGGAAAAGTAAGCGGATTTACGAAAGATTGGGATATTAACGGAGAAAGGGTTGCTATCGGCGTCGAAAAGGTGTAAAATAAAGTCGGAATTTATTTCCAAACATAATCAAAGCCTTTTAATACACGTGTAAGGAGCTAAAAAAATGCCTAAAAAGAAAAACGACGACTACTTTGATTATAACGGCGGTTATTTTGAGGACATAAGCTCCTCATCAGAGCCGATAAAGCGCCGTCCGACCTCGGTAAGAGGCGCGGTTATAAGCTATGAAAACGGAATTTTCAGAAACATAGGAAAAATAATAAAGGTCATTTCCTTTGTGGTCGCAATCGCGATACTTCTTGTGTTTGTCGGAATTGCGGTAATGCTGGTTGCGGTCGATAAAACGTTTATCGCCATTTCCATCGGTGTTGTTATAATCGGTGCCGTGATAGCGGCTATATGCCTGTTCTTAATATACGGCACGGGGCATATAATCACCCAGAACGACGAAATCATACGCAGGCTGTAAAATCACAATAAAGAGCACGGGCAGTACCAAAC
>CAKSQT010000114.1 GCA_934486755.1 uncultured Eubacteriales bacterium
TTCGACCAGCGTCAAGCGGCTTGCGGAGTGTACCCGTCTTTTTCAAAAAGTTTGTATTACGACATAGGCAGCAGTACACGCACAAGCGGAGCCGAGGTTGGCGCAAAGCAAAACTATATACGCGCCCATTTCCCAAGCTGGCAGAAAATATCCGAGGGGTATTTCGCCGTACCCGCCGTATCGCCAAACGGCTCGATTGAGGTTATAAAGGAAATCCCAGAAATAATAGAATGGCAATACACAGTCCCGTCAGGTTCGGACAGCATAAAATACTTTACGGTGTGGCTGACAACAACAGGCACCGCACAGCTTCGGGTACCGACGTGGAGCACATATAATGGTCAGGACGACCTTATATGGTACCCTGCAAGGCATTACGCAGATACAGGCGAAAAACAGCATTGGGTAGTGGATATACCTTATTCCGAACATAACAACGAATACGGATATTTTGCTACACATTTTTATGCCTACAATTCGGCAGGAGTATGCGGAACGGTAAAGGGCGATACATTTTTACCACCGCAAATCAGTGTGGAATTTGACGGCAACGGATCAACATCGGGAGCAACCGAAACGCAAACAGTGTCCTACGAAGATTCTTTAACACTTAATAACGGCTTTTCAAAGGATATTGATTTTATATTCGACGGTAACGGCGGCACGCCTGAAAAGAGCAGTGAAAAGGTAAGCGCAGAGTTTTTAGGTTGGGAAGACAATAACACCTATGTGTTTGAGCAAGCGGAATATCCTATGTATGTTTTCAATGCTCCGTTCTATGCCAACGTTTACGGCGATTTATATAATGCTTACGGATATAATAAAACGGCACTATTTAATCATTGGTATTATTCAACGGTTGTAGGCAATGAATACCGTTCAAGCTCACCTTGGTTCAACGTCAAATACTATATGGAACACGGCGGTGATGACTTGATAAGCGCTTTTGGGAGCAATGTTTTGTCTTATGCGCATCATTGGCGTGACAACGGATATTACGAGGGCAGAACAGCCATTGATAAAGAATGGACAATAAACGACGCGCTCTATCCAAACGGAGCTTCCGTCAAGAACCTATCGAGCGTGTTAGGTTCTACCGTAACGCTTAAAGCACGTTGGAAAGCCTCTGTAACGTTGCCGAACGCTACTCGCTCAGGTTATGTCCTTACAGGTTGGAACACAGCGGCTGACGGCAGCGGAACGCAGTATTCTGTCGGTGAAACGGTCGTAACCGACGCGGCTACAACGTTTTACGCACAGTGGAAGCAGAATATAAACTTTTCAATAGCCTTCCTGCCGCAGAATGCTAAATACCGTGAGAACACAGACGTTATCACAAGCTGTTGGGTAATTAACGGGTCGGGTGCAAACGTGCTGCCGACTGGTTATTCTGTGAGATTTAGCGTTTATTCAAAAAGCGGAACCCTTTTAGCATCGGGGCAAAAGAGGCTCGCTATTCCGAAAGGCGAAAAAAATCTCGTATATTTCAAATGGCATCTCGGAAGCGGATATAACGGCGACGACGTAATCGTGAACGCATACGTTATGAGAGGAAACACGAAAAAATATGCCGAGACTTCAAAATCCTATTCGACTGCAACGTATGATATGCACGTGGATTGTTAATAGGGGCGCAGTTGTCCCTAAAACGTTCAATTATGCCTTCAATTTCAAGACCCGTGAGCTTGCCGAGCTTAAAGTTGAACGCATCTACGGGCATTTTTTTATTTCCATTGGTTATGTACGCATCGGGAGACGTTCTGATGTCAGTAATCAAC